>JBHIXO010000292.1:0-5547 GCA_041984725.1 Acidimicrobiales bacterium
GGCTGGCTGCACGGCAGCCATGACCTGCTCGCCCATCTCGTCGTCGGGGATGCCGAAGACCGCCACGTCGGCGACCTTCGGGTGCATCACCAGGCAGTCCTCGATCTCCTGCGGGTAGATGTTCACGCCGCCGGAGATGATCATGAACGCCTTGCGGTCGGTGAGGAACAGCCAGCCGTCCGCGTCGAGGTAGCCGACATCGCCGAGCGTGGTCCAGCCGTGGCCCTTGGGGTCCTTGGAGCTCTCGGTCTTGTCTGGGGCGTTGTGGTACTCGTAGGGCGGTCCGCCACCGAAGTAGATGGTGCCCGCCTCGCCCGGTGGCACTTCGTTGCCCTCCTCGTCGAGGATGTGGATGTCGCCGATGAGCGGCTTGCCGACCGTGCCGGGCCGCTCGAGCCACTCCTCGGGCTTGACCAGGCAGAACCCGTTGAGCTCGGTGCCGGCGTAGTACTCCCACAGCACCGGACCCCACCAGTCCATCATCTGCTGCTTGACCTCGACCGGACACGGTGCGGCGGCGTGGACGGCCACCTGCATCGACGACACGTCGTGGCGCCGCCGCTCCTCCTCCCCGAGCTTCAGCATCCGCACGAACATGGTCGGCACCCACTGGGAGTGGCTGGCCCGGTGCGTCTCGATGAGGCGCAGCGCGTCCACCGGGTCGTACTTCTCCATGATCACGGTCGTACCGCCCAGCGACTGCACCCCGAGGTTGAAGCCGATCGGGGCCGAGTGGTACAGCGGTGCGGGGGAGAGGTAGGCGGTGTCGGCGTCCATGCCGAACACCCCGCCGAGCAGGGCGGCGATCATCATGCCCTGGTCGATGGTGTTGCCCGACAGCGGTCGCTTGATGCCCTTGGGTCGGCCGGTCGTGCCCGAGGAGTACAGCATCATCTCGCCGGCCGGCTCCTCGTCGAGGCGGTCGGTGGGCATGGTCGAGATGGCGTCGACGTAGGACTCGAACCGAGGGTCGGCATCGCCGATCAGCAGCGGCAGGGACACGTTCGGGACGTCGCGCAGCGCCTCGGCGGCCACGTCGGCCTTGGCGGTGGTGGTCACCAGCGACCGGCTCCCCGAGTCGTGGAGGATGTAGGCCACCTCTTCAGCCGACAGGTAGCTGTTGACGGTCGTGATGTAGAGGCCGGACCGCAGGGCCGCCCACATGACCTCCAGGAACCGCGCGTTGTTCTCGCTGAAGATGGCGACGTGGTCGCCCGGCCCGAGGCCGTGGTCGCGCCACAGTCGGGCCAGCTGGTTGGAGCGCTGGTCGAGCTCGGCGTAGGTGACGACCTCGCCGCTGCTCCCCATGATCAGGGCCGGCTTGTCCGGCGTGCTGGCGGCGTGGACTCCTGGGTACATGGTCCCCCCTGGGTTGTCGTGGTTCTCGTCTGGTCGTGTCAGTCGTCGGTGGTCCGGAAGACCGGCAAGCGCCGGCCGTCGGAGAGCTCCACCGACCAGTCGACTTGCACGCGCTGATCGCAGCGCAACGAACCGAGCTCGGTTCCGACGACGTTGGTGGTCATGCGGATGCCCTCGTCGAGGTCGACCAGGGCGATGATGTAGGGGACCTCGTCCCCCATCATCGGGTTCCCCGGCTTGCGCATGACGTTGAAGGTGTAGACGGTGCCGGTGCCCGCGAGCGGGGCCCAGTCGAGGTCCGCGGACAGGCAGCCCGGGCAGGCCTCGCGCGGGTACCACACGAAGCGGTCGCAGGCGTCGCAGCGTTGGGCGACGAGCTCGCGGCGACGGGTCGCGTCCCAGTAGGGCTCGGCGAGGGGCGTGATGGGGGGTTCGATGCGCGCCATCGGGGTCTCCTTAACGGGTGGCCTCAGTGCCGAGGACGATGGTGGAAGTGCACGAGAGGACGCCCCCGCAGCCATTGGCGACGGCGACCTCGGCGCCGGGGACCTGCCGGTCGCCGCACTCGCCGCGCAGCTGACGGACGGCCTCGACCAGGATGAACATGCCGTACATGCCCGGGTGGGTGTAGGCCAGGCCCCCGCCGTTGGTGTTCGTGGGTAGCGAGCCTCCCGGGCCGAGGCGCCCGTCGGAGACGAAGTCACCGCCCTCGCCCTTGTCGCAGAAGCCGAGGTCTTCCAGGGTCATGAGCGCCGTGATCGTGAACGAGTCGTACAGCTCGACGACGTCGACGTCTTCGTGGCCGATGCCGGCCATGGCCATGGCCTGGGGGCCGGACACGGCCGCGCCAGTGGTGGTGACGTCGCCCATCTGGCTGATGGACATGCCGTGGGTGTGGGCGGTGCCGGCACCGAGGACGTACACGGGGGGCCGGGCGAGGTCGCGGGCCCGTTCGGCGCTGGTGACGACGAGCGCGCCGGCTCCGTCGGTGACGAGGCAGCAGTCGAGCTTGTGGAGTGGCTCGGCGACCATCGGCGACGTGAGCACGTCGTCGATGGTGATGGGGTCTTGGTGGTAGGCGTTCGGGTTCTTGGCTGCCCACTCCCGGAACGACACTGCGATCTGGGCCAGCTGTTCGCTCGTGGTGCCGAAGTCGTGCATGTGCCGCTGGGCCGCGAGGCTGTAGCTCGCGGCCGGCAGCCCGAGGCCGTAGGGCAGGTCCCACTGGAACAGTGCCGAGTCCTTCGCGCCGATGCCCGGCCCCCCGCCTGCGAAGGGGTTGGCACCGCTGCGCGGCGTCGCTGCGTACACGATGACCGCCACCTCGCACAGGCCCGCGGCGATCGCCGCGGCCGCGTGCTCGACGTGCACCTCGAAGCTGGACCCGCCGGTCATGGTCGAATCGGTGAAACGACCGCGCACGCCGAGGCGCTCACCCAGATCCAGCGACGCCATCATCCCGTTGGTCGACATCAGGCAATCCACGTCGCCGACGGTCAGGCCGGCGTCGTCCAGGGCGCCGCGGATCATCTCGACCTCGAGCTGGGCGTCGGAGCGGCCGAGGCGCCCGTCGGGTGAAACCGCGTCGACGGCTCCGACGATGGCGGCGGCGGCGCGGAGCGGATTGGGCACGAGCGTCTCTCCCGGGTTACGTCTTCGGTGGCCGGCACCACCGATCGGACGGCGGACCATAACACGCTTACTGTCTCGATGCTCGTCTGCATCTCGACCCAGCCTGGGCGAATTGGGCGATTCGACCCCAGCGACGATACGGTTTGCATCTACTGTCGCATTGGGTCAGCAGGAGGCCACGATGTCAGAGCTCGCTCGGTGGTGCTTCCGGAAGCGGCGCCGAGTCCTCGTCGCGTGGCTGGTCGCTCTCTTGGTCCTCGGCGTGGGTTCGCAGGTCTACGGCGGCGCGTTCCGGAACGACTTCCGTGTGGCGGAGTCAGAGTCCCAACGAGCGCTGGACCTGCTCCAGCAGCGTTTCCCCGCGTTCGCCGGCGATCCGCTCGCACTCGTCTTCCGGGCCGAGGACACCGTCGACGACCCGGACGTGCGCCGTCGGATGGATCAGTTCTTCGCCGGTGTGGCCGCTCTCGACGGCGTGGAGGAGGTGGTCTCCCCGTACGACGGACTGGCCCCCGTGAGCGCCGATCGAACCACCGCCATCGCCCAGGTCCGACTGGCCGAGTTCGGACCCGAGGTCGACCCCGAGCTGGTCCGATCCGTGATCGACCGGGCCGACCAGCTCTCGGAGGTGCCGCGCCTCCAGGTCGATGTCGGGGGTCCGACCGCCATGTTCGCCGAGATGGAGCCTCCGGGGGAGCGGGAAGCTGCCGGCGTGGTCGTCGCGCTCGGCGTGCTGCTCGTGACCTTCGGTTCCGTGCTGGCCGCCGGACTGCCGGTGGCCGTCGCCCTCGGCGGCCTCGGGGCCGGCCTGGGCCTCGTGTTCCTGCTGACCCGGGTGATGGAGGTGTTCACCTTCGCGCCCGCCATGGCAGCCATGATCGGGCTCGGCGTGGGCATCGACTACGCCCTGTTCATCGTCACGCGGTATCGCCAGGAGCTGGCGGAAGGCGCCTCGGCGGAGGTCGCCACGGGCACCGCCATCGGCACCGCGGGCCGTGCCGTGGTCTTCGCAGGCGCCACCGTCGTGATCTCGCTGCTCGGCATGGTGCTGATGGGCGTGTCGATGGTGGTGGGCATGGCGCTGAGCGCGGCAGTCGTGGTGGCGTGCACGGTCGTGGCTGCGGTGACCCTGCTGCCGGCGGTCCTCGGCTTCATCGGCCCCGGCATCGATCGCTACTCGGTTCTGCGAGCCTCCGAGCGCGAGCCGTCGGCGGGGCACTGGTACCGCTGGAGCCGAGCCATCCAGGCCCGTCCTTGGCCGGCGACGGTCACCGCGCTCGTCGTCCTGCTCGTGCTCGCGGCCCCGGTGCTCGGCATGGAGCTCGGCGGCCCGCACTTCGGCGCCGGCCCCGAGTCCCACAGCAGCCGCAGGGCCTACGACTCGGTGACGGAGGGCTTCGGCGAGGGGTTCAACGGCCCGCTCGCCGTCGTTGCCGAGATCACCCCGGGCCAGGCTGACGACCTGGCCGTGCTCGAGGCGCTCGTGCAGTCCATCGGCGCCGCCGACGGCGTGGCGCTCACCGTGCCCGCCGTGACCAGTCCGGCCGGCGACACAGCTGTGGTCACCGTCATCCCCGAGTCGGCCCCGCACTCCACCGCCACCCAGGAGCTGGTCGAGCGGTTGCGAGACGAGGTGGTGCCGGCCGCGGTCGGCTCTTCGGGTGTGGAGGTGTCGGTCTCCGGCGTGACGGCCCTGTTCGCCGACATGGCTGAGCTGTTCAACCGGCGTCTGCCCGTGTTCATCGCCACCGTCATCGGCCTCTCGTTCCTACTGCTGATGATGGTGTTCCGCTCTGTGCTCGTGCCGATCAAGGCGGCGCTGCTCAACCTGTTGTCGATCGGGGCGGCGTACGGCGTGGTGGTCGCCGTGTTCCAGTGGGGATGGGGAGCAGGGCTGATCGGCATCGACCGGCCCGGTCCGATCATGGCGTTCATCCCGATGATGCTGTTCGCCATCCTCTTCGGGCTCTCGATGGACTACGAGGTCTTCCTGCTGTCGCGCATCCGCGAGGAGTACGACCGCAGTGGCGACAACGCCACCGCGGTCGCCGACGGCCTCGCCGCGACCGCCCGGGTGATCACGGCGGCAGCGGCGATCATGGTGATCATCTTTTCGTCCTTCGTGCTCGGCGACGATCCCATCGTGAAGACGTTCGGCGTCGGGCTCGCCGTCGCCGTGCTCGTCGATGCCACCGTGGTCCGGATGGTGCTGGTGCCCGCCACGATGGAGCTGCTCGGCGACGCCAACTGGTGGCTGCCCGACTGGCTCGACCGCCGCCTGCCTCGCATCGAGCTCGAGGCCTCCGCACCGGGCGAGCAGGTGACCGCCGTCGCCACCGGTGCGGGCTACGACCTCACCCTGGACAGCGGCACCTGGACGGGCGGCGCCCCCGGGGTGACGGGCACGGGCACCTCCACCATCACCGTCCCCGCCGACAGCTACGCCACCCTGGTGTTCACCGACAGCGGGGCCGGCGCCGGCCTGACGTTCGCCGACAGCGGGGCGAACACCTGGAGCGACGCCGTCACCGTCACCTTCGACGACGGCGGGACCGT
>JBHIXO010000293.1:0-5542 GCA_041984725.1 Acidimicrobiales bacterium
CCTGCGGGCCGACGGCACGCTCGACCGCCAGGCGGTCGCCGACCGGGTGTTCGGCGACGAGGACGCCCTGAAGACGTTGAACGGGATCGTCCACCCCGCGGTCGGCGCCCGGATCCTCGAGCGGCTCACCGAACTGGCCGACACCGACGCCGTCGTGATCCTGGACGTCCCGCTGCTGGTCGAGGGCAAGGGTCGCTACGACACCGCCGGCACGATCGTCGTCGACGTCGATCCCGACGAGGCCGTCCGCCGCCTCGTGGCCTTCCGCGGCTTCGACGAGGCCGACGCCCGGGCCCGGATGGCCCGGCAGGCGTCGCGCGAGGATCGCCTGGCCCTGGCCGACGTGGTGCTCGACAACAACGGGGCCGAGGCCGACCTCGCCCCCCAGGTCGACGACCTCTGGACCCGCATCGAGGCCGGCGACTTCGCCCCGGAGTCCTGAGCACGGTTGCGGCGGAGCCGCAGACCCTGAGCACGGTCACAGGGCGTCGATAACGTCCCATCATGCCCGAGTTCCGCATGGTGGCCGACTACGAGCCGGCCGGCGACCAGCCGGCGGCGATCGCCTCGCTGAGCGAGGGCATCCTCGCCGGCGAGCGCTACCAGACGCTGCTCGGCATCACCGGCTCGGGCAAGAGCGCGGCGATCGGCTGGACCATCCAGGAGGTGCAGCGGCCGACGCTCGTGATCGCGCCCAACAAGTCGCTCGCCGCCCAGCTCGCCAGCGAGTTCCGGGAGTTCTTCCCCGACAACAAGGTCGAGTACTTCGTCAGCTACTACGACTACTACCAGCCCGAGGCGTACGTCCCGTCCAGCGACACGTACATCGAGAAGGACTCGTCGATCAACGACGAGATCGACCGCCTGCGCCACGCGGCGACGTCTGCGCTGCTCACCCGGCGGGACGTGATCGTCGTCGCCTCGGTGAGCTGCATCTACGGCCTCGGGTCGCCCGACGAGTACCGCGAGAACCTCCTGCACCTCCAGGTGGGGGAGGAGTACGACCAACGAGCCGTCCTCCGCAAGCTCGTCGACATGCAGTACGAGCGCAACGACCAGAACCTGGTCCGCGGCAAGTTCCGGGTGCGCGGCGACACCCTCGAGGTCCATCCCGCGTACGACGAGACCGCGGTCCGCGTCGAGTTCTTCGGCGACGAGATCGAGGCCATCACCGTCGTCGACTCGCTCACCGGCGAGAAGGTGGCGTCGCACCACGACCTCGCGATCTACCCCGCGACCCACTACGTCGCCGGCGAGGAGCGCCTCGGGAAGGCGGTCACCCGCATCGAGGCCGAGTTGCAGGAGCGGCTGGCGTACTTCGAGAAGGAGGGCAAGCTCCTCGAGGCCCAGCGCCTCCGGATGCGTACCCAGTACGACCTCGAGATGATGCAGGAGGTCGGCTACTGCAACGGCATCGAGAACTACTCGGCGCCGATCGACGGTCGGGCGCCGGGCGAGCCGCCGTACACGCTCCTCGACTTCTTCCCCGACGACTACCTGGTCGTGATCGACGAGTCGCACGTGGCCGTTCCACAGCTCCACGGCCAGTACGAGGGCGACCGCAGCCGCAAGGAGATCCTGATCGACCACGGCTTCCGGCTGCCGTCGGCGGCCGACAACCGGCCGCTGCGGTTCGAGGAGTTCGGCGAGCGGGTCAACCAGGTGATCTTCGTGTCGGCGACGCCGTCGTCGTACGAGTTGCAGAACTCGTCGCGGGTGGTCGAGCAGATCGTCCGGCCGACGGGTCTCGTCGATCCGGAGGTCATCGTCAAGCCCACGAAGGGCCAGATCGACGACCTGATGGAGCAGATCCAGGCCCGGGTCGAGGCCGACGAGCGGGTGCTCGTCACGACGCTGACCAAGAAGATGTCCGAGGACCTGTCCGAGTACCTGCTCGAGCAGGGCGTGCGGTGCCGCTACCTCCACTCGAACATCGACACGATCGAACGCATCGAGATCCTGCGGGCGTTGCGCCTCGGCGACTTCGACGTCCTCGTCGGCATCAACCTGCTGCGCGAGGGCCTCGACCTTCCCGAGGTGAGCCTCGTCGCCATCCTCGACGCCGACAAGGAGGGGTTCCTGCGGTCGGAGACGTCGCTGATCCAGACGATCGGCCGGGCGGCCCGCAACGTCAACGGCCAGGTGATCATGTACGCCGACCGGGTGACCGACTCGATGACGAGGGCCATCTCCGAGACGCAGCGCCGCCGTCAGCTCCAGCTCGCCCACAACGAGGAGCACGGCATCGATCCGCAGACGATCCGCAAGGCCGTCACCGACATCCTCGTGTTCCTGCGGGGGAGCGACGGCACCGCACCGGTCCCCGACAAGGACAAGCGGAAGCGGTCGGCGGCGGAGCGCAAGCGGATCGAGGAGCTCACCGAGCTGCCCCAGGACGACATCGAGCGGCTGATCGTCGCGCTCGAGGAGGAGATGCACGAGGCGGCCGAGGAGCTCCGCTTCGAGTACGCCGCCCGCCTGCGCGACGAGATCAAGGACCTGCGCCGGGGGGCCGTCGAGGCGACCTGACGGATCCGGTGCGTCCGGGCCCCGGCGGACGGGGAGCGCTCCCGTCCCCGGCCGGGCGCCGGTCGCTCACTACGCTCCGCCGCCGTGCGCGGTGACGTCCCCCAGCGGTTCCGGTCGCTCGCCACGAGGCCGGTCACGGCCGCGCTCCTGCTCCTCGCCGTCTACGCGCTCGTCGCCGCGTTCCACTCGGGCGAGGGCTATCTGGGGACCGACACGGGCGCGAAGGTGATCACCGTCGACCGCATGGTCGAGGACGGCACGAGCAGTCCGGCCGTCGGCTACTGGGCCGAGGCGTGGGACCCCGACGGCGACTACCACCCGCTCTTCGACTCTCGTCAGAACGAGGACGGCGAGTGGATCAACGTGACGACGTTGCCGATGCTGCTCGTCGCCCGCCCCCTGTACGACCTCGGCGGCTACCGGCTCGCGCTCCTGCTCCCGATGCTCGGGGCGATCGGTGCCGCCTTCGCCGGCCGGGACCTCGCCCGCCAGCTCGGTGGCGATGACGAGGCCGGGTGGATCTCCTACTGGGTGATCGGCCTCGCCAGCCCGGTGGCGATCTACGCGGTCGACTTCTGGGAGCACGCGATCGGCGCCGGCGCCATGCTCGGTGCCGTGACCCTCCTCGTGCGGGTCGTCCGCGGGGCGGGACCGGTGACCGCGGTCGGCGCCGGCGCACTCCTGGGCGCGTCGGCCGCCATGCGCGCCGAGGCCTTCGTCGTCGCGCTGGTCGCCGTGGGGGCGGCGTGTCTGGCCCTCCTCGTGCGCCGGGAGGTGGGTCGCAGCGTGCTGACCGGCGCCCTGGCCGTCGCCGGCTTCGCCGTGCCGTGGGTCGCCAATGCCTGGCTCGAGCGCGACCTCGGGGGCAACAGCCGCTCGAACCGGGTCAGCACCGAGGCCCAGCGCGAGTTCTGGACCGAGGTGCCCGAACGGGCCGAGGAGGCCCTCGTCACGTGGTTCGGCGTCCCCGGGTTCGGCTTCCCCCAGAACGCCGTGCTCGGCGCCGTGGCCGTGGCGTCCATCGTCTGGTTCGTGGTGCTCCATCGCCGGGGCGAGCCGAGCACCGCCCGGCTCCCGTTCGCCGTCGCCGTCGCCGTGTACGCGCTCGCGCTAGCCGGGGGCCTGGGCTTCGTGTCGGGCGCGCTCGTCGCCGTCCCGGTCGCCGCGGTCGCCGCGCTCTACCGCGGCGGCCCGTGGCGCGCCGTGCTCGGCGCGACCGTCGTGGCCACCGTGCTCACGTGGACGTTCCAGTTGACCGGCGGGGCGGGACCGCAGTGGGGCGGCCGGTACCTGCTCGTCCCGACGCTCGTCCTCGTGGTGGTCGGCGTGCTCGCCCTCCGCCAGTCCGGACCGGCCGCGCTCGTCCCGATCGTCGGGCTCGCCGCCGTGGTCACGGCGTTCGGGTTCGCCTGGCTGGTCCACCGCTCCCACGTCGTCGACGAGTTCTTCGACGACCTCGCCGACCGGCCCGAGGACGTCATCGTCGTCACGAACGGGTTCCTGGTCCGGGAGGCCGGCCCCGCCTACGAGGACCACCGCTACCTCGCGCTCGGGCGCGGCGCCGACCTCGACGGCGCGGTCGCCGTCGTCGAGGACGCCGGCCTCGCCACCTTCGCCGTCCTGACCGGCGGGGCCGCCGCTCCCGACCTCGACGCCGAACCGGTCGCGTCCGAGCGGCTGAGCTTCCTCGGGTCGCCGATCTGGTACCACACCTACCGTCTCGGGTAGTCGCACCCGGCGACGCCAGATCCGAACAGGTGTTCCCCCGCTCGGTGGTGGTCCGCCGCTAGCGTGGCCCGCCGTGGCTGACCGGCTGGTGGTCCAAGGGGCCCGTGAACACAACCTCAAGGGCGTCGACCTCGACCTGCCCCGCGACAAGCTGATCGTCTTCACGGGGCTGTCCGGCTCCGGCAAGTCGAGCCTGGCGTTCGACACGATCTACGCCGAGGGCCAGCGCCGCTACGTCGAGTCACTGTCGGCGTACGCCCGGCAGTTCCTCGGGCAGATGGACAAGCCCGACGTCGACTTCATCGAAGGCCTCTCGCCGGCGATCTCGATCGACCAGAAGTCGGCGAGCCGGAACCCGCGCTCGACGGTCGGCACCATCACCGAGGTCTACGACTACCTGCGCCTGCTGTTCGCCCGCATCGGCGTGCCGCACTGCCCCGACGACGACACGCCGGTCGCCCGCCAGACCCCCCAGCAGATCGTCGACCGCATCATGGAGCTCGAGGAGGGCACCCGGTTCCAGGTGCTGGCCCCGGTCGTCCACGGCCGCAAGGGCACCTACGACACGCTGCTCGAGGACCTGTCGAAGCAGGGCTTCTCCCGGGCGATCGTCGACGGCGAACTGGTCGAGCTGGGCGAGACGGTCGAGCTCGAGCTCGAGCGCTACGAGATGCACACCATCCAGGTCGTGGTCGACCGGCTGGTGGCCAAGGCCGACATGCAGCGCCGGCTCACCGACTCGCTGGAGACCGCCCTGTCGCTGGCCGACGGCGTCGCCGAGATCCAGATCGTGCCCCGGGACCGCGACCCCGTCCCCGACGACACCCTGACGTTCAGCCAGCACTACGGCTGCCCGACGTGCGGCCGCTCGTTCCCCGAGCTCGCGCCCCGCAACTTCTCGTTCAACTCCCCGTACGGGGCGTGCCAGGCGTGCGACGGGCTCGGCACCCGCTACGAGGTCGACCCCCAGCTCGTCGTCCCCGACCCCGACGCCGCCCTCGACGACGGCGCCATCGCCCCGTGGGCCGGCGGCCACTCCACCTACTTCCACCGCCTCGTCGAGGCCGTCGCCGACCACCTCGACGTCGACCCGTCCACGCCGTGGAAGGACCTGACCAAGAAGCAGCAGGACACCTTCCTCCACGGCAAGGGCGTCAAGAAGGTCACGGTCACCTACAAGAACCGCTACGGCCGCACCCGGACCTACAACGCCAACTACGAGGGCGCCGTCCCGTACCTGTCGCGGCGCCACGGCGAGGTCGAGTCCGACAGTCAGCGCGAGCAG
>JBHIXO010000294.1:0-5513 GCA_041984725.1 Acidimicrobiales bacterium
GGGCGGGTACCTCCGCTTCGACAACTTCCGGAACCGGGCCTGGACTCCCGCCACCGTCGACGCCGGCCTCGCACCGCTGCGCCCGCACGATCTCCGCCACACGTGCGCGTCGCTGGCGATCGCCGCCGGCGCCGA
Organism: Acidimicrobiales bacterium; assembly: GCA_041984725.1. Classification (GTDB taxonomy): domain Bacteria; phylum Actinomycetota; class Acidimicrobiia; order Acidimicrobiales; family Salinilacustritrichaceae; genus Salinilacustrithrix. The sequence goes on from JBHIXO010000294.1 coordinate 136, forward strand.
CATCAAGGTGCTCCAGCGGATGCTCGGCCACTCGTCGGCCGTGCTCACCCTCGACCGCTACGGCCACCTCTTCCCCGGGCAGGCGAGTCGGTTGCGGATCGTCTCGACGAGATGGCCCGGGCATCCGGCGTGGTCCAGCGGGCCGAGGTCGTGTCGATCGAGCGGAGCGGCTCGTGAACGAGGAAGCGGTAGCCACGCCCCTGGTCGGGCGGCAGAATGGAGGGGTGAGCATCGGTGAGGATCTCCTCGAGGAACGGCGCCGTCGCCGTAAGGCCGGTGACCCGCGCATCACGCCGGAAGGCCGGGAAGCCCTGCTCCGACTCACGACGGGCGACCTGATGGACGACTTCCAGGCCGCCCTCGACGCCGATCTCGCCGATCCAGCGCTCGGCGGCGGCGACTCCGACGACGACTGAGCGTCGCTGATCCGTGCTGGTCATCGACGAGTACCTGGCCGTGCGCGTCCTCGTCGGCGCAGCGCCGGACGAGCTCGACCTCGACGAGACGTTGGTACTGCCGGCGTATCGGCACTACCGACTGCTCCAGCGGATCCACACGCCGGGCACCGGCCAGCTCTCGCAGATCCTCTCCGAGGCCGACGAAGCAGCGATCCGCCGGCCACACCCCGAGGTGCTCCAGATCCTCGACCCACGCCCACTGCTCGACGAGGCCGCGCGCATCGGTGCGGCGTACGGCTCGGCCGGCTTGCTCGTCGGCGAGACGCTCGCCGCGGGGCTGACCTACGGTCGCCAACTCTGGTTCGGCACATCGCGCAACGTCGGGCGTCGCCTGTCAGAGATCGCCGCTGACCTCGGGATCGAGCTGCACGTCGCTGAGCCGTCTTGAGCAAGACGGGTGAGAACCCGAGCCGCCAAGCGGAGGCACCTACGCATAGCCCGAGGACCTTGCAGAGACTTCGACGGGCCGCTGCGGGCGTGGTCTCAGCAGGAGCTCCGTGGCGAGGGAGCCGACTCCCACGAAGGTGAGGACCGCGAGCGCAGGCGCTGAGTCATGCGTCTCGATTGTCGGTGGATAGATCGGCTGGCCGTCCGCACCCTCGACGTAGTGGAAGCGACACACAGACTTGGGTGGGATTCCCCGCCAGGAGATCACCTCACTCCGCGCCTGCTCGAACTCCAGCCCAAGCGGACACTCGCGCTCGCCTGCAATGACTTCCCACACGACGAATCCCAGGAGCGCGGCGAGGATCCCTACTGCGGCAGCGAAGGCTCTGACCCAACGGCGCACGGCCGAAGGCAGCCGGTTCGGCCTGGGTCTGACAAAGGGCATCAGCAGACCTGGGAGTCGTTCAGCAGGATCAGCCAGCAGCCCCCTGCGAAGGTCGTGGACAGCAACCCGAGGACCAGCAAGACCCCACGCAGCTTCGACACAACGATTGCAGACGAGACGAGCACCGACACCGCTGCAAGACCGATCTGCGCTCTTTGAACGGACTCGGAGGGAGCGACTTGGGCAGCGATCGAAGCCGTCCGGTTCCAGGAAGCCAATTGCGAGGGCACCGACGAAGAGCACGGCGAACGAGACGGCCAGCCATCCTGTCCCCGCCGGCACGAGCGACGCGGGGATGTGGAGGTCCGGTTCCTCGATGTCCGCGCGCTCGCCCACCACGCTGGACACTGCCGGTTCGGTGACTGCGTGGCAAGCGCAGTCGCCGCGCACTTTGCGCAGTGTCTGACGCCCGGCACCCGATCGAGACCCACCGACTACTCGAGTCGGATCGCCGGGAGTCGACTACGCTGTCGACCACGCACCGTGAGATTCCGGCCTGTGGCAAACCCTGTGGAAACCGCCCGCGGGATTTTCGCGGGATTTGGGGAACCGACCCGCAAAACGAGACCAGGCCAGAGACCGGAAAATGGCCTCTGACCTGGTCTTCACGATGGTGGTCGGGACCGGCGTCGATCCGGTGACCTACCGCTTTTCAGGCGGTCGCTCTGCCAACTGAGCTACCCGACCAGAACTGGTGGAGTTGAGCGGTCCCGACGGGATTTGAACCCGCGACCTCCGGCTTGACAGGCCGGCGTGCACTCCAAACTGCACCACGGGACCAGTTCTGTTGTGTGCACCCCCAACGGGATTCGAACCCGTGTTACCTGCGTGAAAGGCAGGCGTCCTAGGCCGCTGGACGATGGGGGCTCTTCTCCCCGTTGCGAGGCCGCTCGACACTAACAGCATGCCTCGGGCCCGCAAGAACCCGATCGGGTCATCGGTCGTTCATCCGCCGTCCTCCAGGACCCACTCGGTGCCGTCGGGGGTGTCGCGGACCTCGACGCCGGCGTCGACGAGGGCGTCGCGGAGCTGGTCGGCGAGGTCGTACTGCCTGGCCTCGCGGGCACCGATGCGGGCTGCGAGGACCGCCTCGACGTAGGGGCCGACGACGGCGCGGGGGTCGCGGGCGCCGACGGCGGCGACGTCGCCGAGGCGCACGATCATGCGCCGCAGCGCGGCGCGGGCCTGGTCGGTCTCGTCGGACTGGAGCGTGTCGGCGCCCCAGTCGACGATGGCCTGCTCGAGCTCGAGGACGGCGGCGACCGCACCGTCCGGGTCGCGCCCGGCGACGGCGGCGTCGAAGGCCTCGGTGCAGCGGGTGACGTCGGCCGACAGCCCGATGCCGGCGTTGGGCGCCGGCGCGGCATCGCCCGCCGCGCCGGTCGGGGCGTCGTCACCGACCGCCGACGCCGGCGCGGCCACGCCGGAGCCCGAGCCGGGCCGGAGGTCGTCGATGGCGAGCTCGCTGCCGGTCTCGAACACGACCGACTCGCCGGCGCGGCGCACGGTGACCGTGCCGTTGCCCTCGACCGTGGCGGTGCCGGCGTCGAGGTCGAGGACCAGGGCGGTGTGCTCGTCGACGCCGAGCACCCAGGCGCCGTCGGGGAGCTCGGGCTCGAGCATCGCCAGCCGCCGCTCGCCGAGGTAGCAGAACCGGGTGTCGTGGTTGCCGCCCTCGTTGTTGTCGTAGTGGGGCACCACCGCGACCGGGAGGCCGACCTCGGCGAGCAGGTCGAGTCCCTCGGCCCAGAAGGGCGGCATGCCGACCTTGTAGACCTCGTAGACGGGCACCGAGGCCACGCCGAGCGTGAGCGCCGCCGCCGACGCGAACGTGACCGCGCCGCCGCTGCGCAGTTTGTCGGCGAGCAGGCCGGGCAGGGGCGAGCCCTCCCACTGGCGCAGGGCGTAGGTCGGGCTGCCGGGGCCGGCGAACACGTAGGCGGCGTCGGCGATGGCGGCGAGCGCCTTCTCGCGCACGACCGTCGGGTCGTCGGCGTGGCGCCAGTCGGCGACGTCGATCGGGTGCCCGACCGAGACCCGGAAGAACTCCTGGGCCCGGGCCGAGATGTCGTCCGCGTTCTCCTGGAAGCCGTACGGCGTGTCGAGGAGCACGGTGGAGCCGGGGCCGGTGGCGCCGACCCGTTCCATGAGGCGGCGGTGGACCTTGATCATCGTCGGCGCGGTCTCGCCCGACCCCATGATCGTCAGCAGTCGGGGCACGTCAGCTCCCTCGGGTCGCGAAGTCGTGCAGGATCGCCGCCACCCGTTCGGGGTGCTGGGCGTGGAGGTCGTGGTCGCCCACCAGCCACGCCGACGACCCGTCGGCCAGGGCGGCGAGGGCGGCCTCGACGTTGGCCCGCTTGTCGTGGGTCCACGAGGCGGCCGCGCCGGGCGTCTCGGCGGTCAGGAACAGCACGGGGTCGGCGATGACCGGGTAGCGCTCGCTCGGCCGGTGCTCCCACAGCCCCCGCAGGACCAACAGGTGGCGCTCGAACGTGAGCCACGGGGCGACGGTGCCGTCGGCGCGCACCTCGACGTTGCCGAGCGTCCCCTGTATGCCCGACTCGGGCCAGTCGGGGTGCGACCGGCGGAGCATCGCCTCGAAGTCGACCAGCGGCGTGCCGGCGAAGCGGGGCGGCGCCAGCGCGTCGCGACAGCTCGGCCAGTCGTCGAAGCGGGCCGACAGCTCGATGGTGCCGCCGTCGACCCCCGCCACCCCGCGGGTGAGTCCGGGGAAGCGAGCGGCGAGTTCGACGACGACGTTGCCGCCCCACGACTGGCCGGCGACGACGGGGCGGTCGAGGCCCAGCGTCTCGATCAGCGTGCGGAGGTCGTCGGTGACGGTGGCCATGCCGTAGTCGCCGTCGGGCTTGGACGAGCGCCCGTGCCCCCGCTGGTCGATCGCCACGACCGGGTGGCCGCTCGCCGCCAGCGACGTGGCGACGCCGTCCCACAACCGGGCGTTGGACGCGAGGCCGTGCACGAGGACGATCGGCACGCCGTCACCGCCCCAGCGGCGGGCGTGGAGCGCGACGCCGTCGGCCACGGGTACGTGCTCCACCCCCTCCGGTTCTGGCAGGACAGGCGGAACACCGTCGGTCGGGCCGCGGCTCATCGGCCACCCGATCCCGCGTCGCCGGCCCGGATGCGGTCGCAGAGGTCGGCGAAGGCCACCGACAGCGCTGGCGGGCGCTTCGAGTCGACCCGACCGCGCACGACCGCGCAGAAGTGGTCGACCATGCCCCGGTAGCAGTTGCCGCCGAGCCCGGTGATCGTCTCGGTCGAGCCGTCGCGACCTCGGATCTCGATCGTGTCGTCGGTGCGGTCGGGCGTGAAGGCGTGGTCGATCACGACCCGGCCCTCGGTGCCGGTGATCTCGAGCGTCTGGCGTTCGGGCGCGTCGAAGCTGCACTCGAACGACGCGACGAACCCCGACGGGAAGCGCAACTGCCCGGTGGTCGTGATGTCCACGCCGGCTCCTCCCTCCGGCCCCGCGGCGACGCGGACGGCATGGGCCTCGACGACCTCGGGCACGGGCTCGCCCGCCGCGGCGGCGACCTCGAAGATCGGTGTCAGCGCGTACACCCCGACGTCGGCGAGGGCGCCGCCGCCGAGCGCGGGATCCCACCGGTGGTCGTCGGGCCGCTGGTGCGGGAACGTGAACGACGTGCGGACCGACACGAGCGACCCGAGCCGGCCGGCCCGGACCAGGTCGTAGGTGGCGACCGTGCGGGGGTGGTAGGGGGTCATGTACGCCTCGAGCAGGGTGACGCCGGCCGATTCGCAGGCGTCGGCCATCGCCCGGGCGTCGGGGGCCGTGAGCGCGAGCGGCTTCTCGCACAGGACGTGCTTGCCGGCGGCGGCCGCCCGCTCGGTCCACTCGCGGTGCATGCCGTTCGGCAGCGGGATGTAGACCGCCTCGACGTCGGGGTCGGCGAGCACGTCGTCGTAGGACTCGCCGCGGGACCGGGACGCCGTGGTGGAGGCCGGCGTGACCAGAAAGACGCTGAACGCGGCCCTCCACCAGCAGCAGACCGGGCTGTTCTTTCCGGTCGATCCCGGGGCGGACGCCTCGCTGGGCGGGATGG
>JBHIXO010000295.1:0-5508 GCA_041984725.1 Acidimicrobiales bacterium
CGTTCCAGGTGTTCATCAACGGCGTCACCGGCGAGGTGCAGGGCCAGCGGCCGTACAGCCGCGTCAAGATCGCCCTCGCCGTCGCGCTCGCGGTGGCGATCGCCATCGCCGCCTTCGTCCTGATCCCGGCCAACGGCGGCTCGGGGACGGGTTCGGGCTGATGGAGATCGTCATCGGCCTGCTGTTCGTGGTCGCCGCCACGGTGGCCTACGTCGCGCTCCGCAACGCGCAGCGGTTCGAGGACGCGAACGAGATCGTGCCCGGCGTCGCGACCCAGGCGCCGAAGGGGTGGGCAGGAGCACACAGCACCGAGGCCAAGCTGCACCGGCGCCTGCGCGACGCCGTCACCGCCCTCCGGTCGAACGCCGCCCTCGACGACCCGGCGATGACCGGCATCCGCGAGTCGATCCAGGACGAGGCGCTCGCGGTCGACGAGCGGCTCATCGCGGTCGCCGCCCTGCCCGGGCGCACCCGTGACGAGCCCCTGGCCGACGTCGAGCGGGCCGTCGAGGCGATCGAGACGGTCGTGGCCGAGGTGGTCTCGCTGCGCGGCCCGGCGCTCGCCGGCGTCGAGGACGGCATCGAACGCGTGCGCACGCGGCTGCGCTTCGTCGAGGAGGCCCGGCGCGAGCTCCAGGGGCTCGCCGCGCCGTCCGGCGCGGTGGGCGACTTGCGGGACGCGCTCGGATCCGACGACGCCCCGACGGCCGACGATCCGGCGGCCGGCGACACCGGCGACACCGACGACCCGGGCTCCGCCACCTCGCCGACGTAGCGCCGTACCGTCCGCGGATGCGCCGTGGACGCCGAGGGGGCGCGCACCTGCGCCGGGACCCGCGCCGTCGGGCGCGCCTCGCCGTCGCCGGCGGCAGCACGCTCGGTGGGCTGCTGACCGTCGCCGTCCTCACGCTGCCCGGGGCCGAGGCCGAGCCGGGCTGGACGATCGGCGTCCCGCCCGTCGCCGCGCGCCCGGTCGAGAGCGCGGCCGACGCGACCGCGACGACCCGGATCGCGCCGACGACCACCACGACCGCACCCCGGAGGCCGGTCACCATCGCCTTCGTCGGCGACATCCACGTCGAGGGGCCGCTCCGGTCGAGGCTGGCCGACGACCCCGACGGCTTCGTCGGTCCATTCGCCATTGTGCTCGACGACGCCGATCTGGTCGTCGGGAACCTCGAGGCGGCCGTCGCGACCGGCGGCCGCGCCGCCGCCAAGGAGTTCACGTTCCGGGCCCCGCCCGAGGTGCTCGACGCCCTCGAGGCGGGCGGTGTCGACGTCGTGAGCGTCGCCAACAACCACGGCGTCGACTTCGGACCCGACGCCCTCGACGAGACGATCGCCGTCGCCCGAGGTCGTGACGACGGCATGGTCGTGGGGGTCGGCGCCGACGAGGACGAGGCGTACGCCCCGCACGTCACCGAGGTCGGCGGGTGGCGCATCGCCGTGCTCGCCGCCACCCAGGTGCTGGACGGCCAGTTCGTCACGGCGTGGTCGGCAGGCCCCGACGAGCCCGGCCTCGCCTCGGCCAAGCGGGTCGACCGCCTCGTCCGTGCGGTCGAGGAGGTCCGGCCCACCGTCGACACGGTCGTCGTGTTCCTGCACTGGGGCATCGAGCGTGAGACCTGCCCGAGTGCGGCCCAGCGCGACCTCGCCGCCGACCTGGTCGCCGCCGGGGCCGACGTCGTGGTCGGCGGCCACGCCCACCGGGTCCAGGGCGGAGGCATGCTCGGCGACGCCGCGGTCCACTACGGGCTCGGCAACTTCCTCTTCGGTGCGACGAGCGAGCCGTCCCGGAGCACCGGCGTGTTCCGGGTCGACGTCGCCGGCCGCGACGTCCGGGGCTACGAGTGGGTGCCCGGCCGGATCCTCGGCTCGGTGCCCGAACCCCTCACCGGCGACCGGGCGTCGGCGGCGGTCGCCGCCTGGGAGGCGAGCCGGTCGTGCACCGGCCTCGACGCCTGAGCGTCAGCGTGCGGTCCAGCCGCCGTCGACGGCGAGGGTCTGGCCGGTGATGTACCCGCCGGCCGGGGACGCGAGCAGCAGCAGCGCACCGTCGAGCTCGTGCAGCTCGCCCGGCCGTCCGAGCAGCGTGTTGCGCCGGATGTAGCGCAGGCCGGAGTCCTCGCCGGCGAACATCTCGGCGGTGAGCTCGGTCTCGAAGTAGCCGGGCGCGATGGCGTTGACCCGGATGCGGTGCTTGGCCCACTGGGCGGCGAGCTCGCGGGTGAGGTTGATCAGCCCGCCCTTCGAGGCGGCGTAGGCGGCCTGGGCGTTGGGGGCGGCGGCGACGAGGCCGTGCACGGACGAGATGTTGACGACCGACCCGCCCGACTCCTGGATGATCATCTGCCGGGCCGCGGCCGCGGCGAGGACGAAGCACGCGTTCAGGTTCACCTGGACGACCCGGCGGAACTCCGCCGGGTCCTCGTGTTCGGCGGCGACGACGGCGTCGGTGGTGCCGGCGTTGTTGACGACGATGTCGACCCGGCCGTGGTCGCGGACCGCCCGCTCGACGAGGTGCTCGAGGTCGGCGTCGACGGCGACGTCGCAGGTCGCGGCGTGGATGCGCTCGTCGGTCGCAGCGAGCTCCTGCAGCCGGTCGGCGCGGCGGGCGGCGGCGAGGACCGTGGCGCCCCGGGCGGCGAGCACCCGGCTGAAGTGGTGTCCGAACCCGCTGGACGCACCGGTCACGATGGCCACGCGGCCCGTGAGATCGAAGAGGTCGGGGCCCGGTGTCGGGGACTCGTCGGCGGTCATGCGGCCCGTTCTAGTCGCGCCTATGGTCGGGGCCGATTTCGACGCACCCACCAGATGGGCGCCGGCGCAGGGCCGCGGCGACCCGAGAGACGAGGGAACGATGGACTTCCGCGAAGAACCGGCCGAGCTGTTCGACCTGCGCATGAGCGAGGAGGCGAAGCCCCTCCTGAAGCGGGTGACGCAGTTCCTCGAGGAGGTCGTCGCGCCGATGCAGGCCGAGTTCCACCGCCTCGGCGAGAACCGCGAGGACCGCTGGAGCTACGCGCCCGGCCAGCTCGAGCTGCTCGACGAGGCCAAGGCCAAGGCCCGCGAGGCCGGGCTGTGGAACTTCTTCCTCCCCGACTCCGAGGTCGGCGGGCTGTCCAACCTCGACTACGCCTACCTGGCCATCGAGCTCGGCAAGTACCCGCTCGGCTCCGAGTGCCTCAATTGCTCGGCGCCCGACACCGGCAACATGGAGGTGCTCGAGCGCGTCGGCACCCCCGAGCAGAAGCAGCAGTGGCTCGAACCGCTCCTGAACGGCGAGATCCGGTCCGCCTTCGCCATGACCGAGCCCGACCTGGCCAGCTCCGACGCCAAGAACGTCTCGATGTCGGCCGTGCTCGACGGCGACGAGTACGTGCTGAACGGCGAGAAGTACTACATCTCCGGGGCCGGTGATCCCCGCTGCAAGATCATGATCGTCATGTGCAAGACGAACCCGGACGCCGACACCTACCGGCAGCAGAGCCAGATCCTCGTGCCCATGGACACACCCGGCGTCGAGATCCTCGGGGCGATGCACGTCTTCGGTCACGACGACGCACCGCACGGGCACATGCACCTGCGCTTCACCGACGTCCGGGTGCCCGCCACCAACATGCTGTGGGGCGAGGGCAAGGGCTTCGAGAGCTCCCAGCTCGGTCCGGGCCGCATCCACCACTGCATGCGCGCCATCGGTCAGGGCGAGAAGGCCCTCGCCATGATGATCCAGCGCGGCAAGTCCCGCGACGCCTTCGGCAAGCCCATCCTCAGCCTGGGCAAGAACATGGAGGTCGTCTCCCGGGCCCGCATCGAACTCGACGCCTGCCGGCTGATGGTGCTGAAGGCCGCCAAGGCCATGGACGTGCTCGGCAACGCCGAGGCCCGCATCTACGTGTCGGCGATCAAGGCGATGGTCCCGGAGAAGATCTGCAAGATCATCGACGAGGCCATCCAGATCCACGGCGCCACGGGCGTGTCGCAGTGGACGCCGCTCGCTCAGATGTACACGGCCCAGCGCACGATCCGGCTGGCCGACGGCCCCGACGAGGTGCACCACCACGTGGTCGCCCGGGCCGAGGCCGCCCGCCACACCGGCGACGACTACGACCCGAAGACGGCGTACTACGAGACCGCCGACTCCGGCCAGGACGGCATCTTCGCCGGACCCTGACCGCCTCGATCTGGCGTCATCGGTCGTGCAGGGGGTGCGACGGGTGACGCCAGATCGGTGGGTGGTGGTCAGGTGCAGTCGGCGCCGGGCCCGCAGCAGACGGTGCCGCCGTCGGTGAGGACGACGTTCTCGCGCTGCTCGGAGTCGCCGGTGCGCACGTACCACTCCCACCGGGTCCCGTCGGGGCCCTCGACCCACGTCTCGGTCTTCTCGGCGTAGCAGCACTCGGTGTCGGCCACGCCGGTGGTGGCGATGCCCTCGTCGCGCAGCCGCGCCTCGGCGGCGACGACCTCGCCCGCCGTCTCGGTCTCGACGCCGAGGTGGTTCAGGGTGCCCGTCTCGCCGCCTTCGAACAGGACGAGCTTCAGGGGCGGGTCGGAGATGGCGAAGTTGGCGTAGCCGGGCCGGCGGCGCGCCGGCTCCGTCGCGAACAGGCGGGAGTAGAAGTCGACGGCCTCGTCGATGTCGGCCACGTTCAGGGCGAGTTGCAGGCGCATGGATGGTCTCCTCGTTCGGGTGTGGCACCAACATATCGATAGTTGTCGATACGTGCAACGGTGCGTTTCAGCCGGGCCTGCTGCATCATGGAGGGGATGGCGACCGCCGACGAGACCCGCTGCTGCCCGCCGCTGGCCGAGCCCCTCGACGAGGCCGACGCCGTCGAGCTCGCGGGCGTCCTGAAGGCGCTCGCCGACCCCGCCCGCCTGCGTCTGCTCAGCATCATCGCCGGCGTCGAGGGTGGGTGGGCGTGCGCCTGCGACCTGGCCGAACCGCTCGACCGGTCGCAGCCGACGGTGAGTCACCACCTCTCGACCCTCGTCAAGGCCGGTCTGCTCGAACGGGAGCAGCGCGGCAAGTGGGCCTGGTTCCGGGTGCGCGAGGCGCGGTTGCTCGACGTGTGCCGGGCGCTTTCGCTGCCCGCCCCGTCGCGGGCGACGACGGGTTGACCCGGGAGCGGATCAGCCGACGCCGAGCGCTCTCGCCGCTTCGGCGACGAACAGGAGGGCGGCGGCGACGACTCCCACGCCCGGCACCCACGCCGGGACCTGGAACGACGTCGTGGCGCCGTCCCGGCGCTTGATGGCGATCAGCGCGACGTTGATGGCGATGAAGACCGCCAGGGTGGCGGTCGACGTGATCCGGGCGAGCGGCGCAAGGTCGAGCGTCACCGCCAGGACGAGGACGACCACGAGGCCCCCGAGCGTGGCGCGCACCGGGACGTGCGTCCGGCCCGACACCGCACCGAACCGGCGGGGTACCAAGCCGAGGTTGGCGAGGCCGTAGACGACGCGGGGGATCATCACGATCTGGACGAGTGCGCCGTTGACCATGGC
>JBHIXO010000296.1:0-5504 GCA_041984725.1 Acidimicrobiales bacterium
AATTCATTTCAAGCTGATTTGTAATATTTAAAACTTTTATCAAAACATTTAATCATATCACACGTTTCAATGGTTTCACAAGAATTCCTTCCCGGCATTCGTTATGATGAATGTGACTTCAGGTTCAAGAATCGGAGTGAACGGGAAGAGGAAGACCTGCTCGACGCCTTCCCGTTCATCGGGACGCCGCACAGCGGGTTCGAGGTCGGCGCGTGACCGAGACCGGGTCGAGGACCGCAGCGCCGCTCGGCGCCGCGGTGCTCGACATCGGGGGCGACGTGGGCGCCGTGGTCGTGCACCTGGCCACACCGATCGAGGGCGAGCTCTACGCCTGCCCGCGCGGTGCGTCCGACCGGCACTTCCACACCGGCGTCCACGAACGCGACGTGGCCGACGGCACCGCGCTCGTCGCCATCTTCCCCGAGGTCGGTGCCGGTGACTACTCGCTGCTCGATCGGGCGACCGGCACCGAGCACACGCCGTTCACCGTGATCGGCGGCCAGGTCACGATGCTCGAGCTCTGAGCGGCTCGAGGCGACACGACCGGGCGGCGGTGCCCGTCGGAGCTGCGTCGCTGCCACCGCCCGGTCAGCGGCGCAGCTCCGATTCACACAGTGGGCAGAGTCCCGAGATCGCCTCGGACAGCGCGGCCTCGCAGTTCCAGCAGAGCCGGGCGTACACGTCGCCTCGGAGGCGGGCCACCATCTCGTTGACGCGCGGGGTGGCCGGGTCGGTGGTGCGGGTCGCGAGGAGGTGACGGCACGCCTCGCCGAGCGTGCCCTCCACGGAAGGCTCGCGGCCGCACCCCCAGCAGTCGTGCGCCGGGTCACCGGCTCCGGCGTCGCTCATGACAGACCGAGCTCGTCGAGGCGCACGGCACGGCCTTCGTCGATCGATCGGTGGGCGGCCTCACCCACGGCCACGGACCAGACCCCCTCGTCGACGGTGACGCCGGGTGCCGAGCCGGTGCGGATGGCGTCGACGAAGCCTCGCACCTCGAGCTCGCTCGCGCCGTGGTGCCCGCCGGCGTACCGGACCCGGGGGTCGGCGCCGATGGCCTCGACGGCCACCGGCCAGTCGGGACCGCGCGAGCCGACGACGAGCTCCATCCCCCGCCCGCGGGCGACCTCCATGAAGTTGGGGACGAACGCCTCGACCTTGCCGGCGTCGCCGGTGACGACCACCTCCTGCTCCCAGCGCGACCCCTCGGCGAACATGCAGAGGTCGAGCATCGCCCGGGCCCCGCTCGGGTAGTCGACGATGACGAACGCATTGTCGAGGATGTCGGGGACCTCGCCGTCGTAGCGCTCGTCGAGGTGGTTGACGTCCTGCGCGCCGGAGGCGAGGACCCGGACCGGACGCTCGCCCAGCACGAGGTTCATGAGGTCGAAGAAGTGGCAGCACTTCTCGACCAACGTCCCGCCCGTGTTGCGGCTGAACCGGTTCCAGTTGCCGATCTTGTCGAGGAACGGGAAGCGGTGCTCCCGCACGGCGACCATGCGGGGCCGGCCGGCGTCACCGTTGCGGACGCGCCTCAGCATCTCGGCGATGGCCGGCATGTACCGGTACTCGAGCCCCATCCACACGATGCCGTCGTGGGTCGCGGCGCGGTCGCGCACGGCGAGGGAGTCGGCCGTCGTCGTGCACAGCGGCTTCTCGACGAGGACGTGCACGGCCGTGTCCCAGACCGGTTCGAGCACGTCGTAGTGCGTGTGGTTGGGCGACGCGACGACGACGGCGTCGAGTTCGCACCCGGCGAGCATGGACGCCGTGTCGGGGAACACGGCGAGTTCGCCGTCAGCGGCACGACGAGCCCGGTCGATCGACCGCTCGTCCGGCTCGGCGATGGCCACGACGCTGGCGCCGTCGATCACCTGGATGTTGTGCAGGTGCTCGCGGCCCATCATCCCGCTGCCGATGATCCCGAACCGGAGCGCTGTGGAATCGTCAGCCATCGCGGGCGCACCGTACCGGCCGGGGTGACGGGTGGCGCCGCCGGCCGGTTGTCATCATCGGTGGGTGCAGGTCCTTCCGTCGTCACCCATCCGTCGCGCCCTGCTCCTCGGCGTCGTCGCGGTGCTCCTGGTGGCGGGCGTGGTGTTCCGCCGGCAGGTCGTCGACGTCTACCAGTACTTCTTCCCGGGCGCGACGGTCGACGCCGCCGACCGGCGCACGTCCGACGAGGCCCCGGTCGCCGACCTCGACGTGGCCCTGCCCGACACGGGTCGCGACGAGCCAGACGCCGCGACCCCGACCGGGACCGACCCCGCGATCGCCCTCGAACCCGTGGCGGCGATCGAGGCACCGTCGGCCGTGGTCGACCCGCCCGGTGCGGGCCCCGTCCTCGTCTCGACCTTGGCGGGCAGCATCGTGGCCCTCGATCTCGACACGGGCGAGGTCCGCGACCTCGCCGACCTGTCCGACCGGATCTCGACCGGCGGCGAACGCGGACTGCTCGGCATGGCCCTCGACCCCGCCACCGACCGCCTGTACGTCGACTACACCGACCGCGACGGCGACACCGAGATCCGGTCGTGGCCCCTCGCGGACGTGCTCGCCGGCGACCCCTCCGACGCCGACGGGGGCGGGCTCGGCGACGGCGTCCTCCACCTGTCGATCGGCCAGCCCTACCGCAACCACAACGGCGGCCACCTCGCGTTCGGCCCGGACGGCCTGCTGTGGATCGGTACCGGTGACGGCGGCAGCGCCAACGACCCGGCCGGCCTCGCCCAGGACCCGACGACGCTCCTCGGCAAGATGCTCCGCGTCCGTCCCGATCCGGACGGCGGCGTGGTGGCCCCGAGCGACAACCCCGACTTCGGTGACGGCACCCGCGCCGAGATCTGGGCGATCGGCCTGCGCAACCCGTGGCGCTACAGCTTCGACCGGCTCACCGACGACCTCTGGGTCGCGGACGTCGGCCAGAACGCGGTGGAGGAGGTCACCGTCGTCGACGTCGGCGCGCCCGAGCCGGCGCCCGTGAACTTCGGCTGGGATCTCGTCGAGGGCACCCGGGCGTTCGACGGGCAACCCTCGCCCGACCTGACCGACCCGGTCGTCGAGTACACCCACGACGAGGGCTGCTCGATCACCGGCGGTCACGTGTACCGCGGTTCGGCCGTCCCGTCGCTGTACGGCTGGTACCTGTTCGGCGACTACTGCGGCGGCTGGATCCGCGCCGTCCCCGCCGACGACCCGGGCACCACCCCGGTCGAGCTCGTCGCGTCGGACGCCGACGGCGCCGGACCCGCCCTCTCCTTCGCCGAGCTCGAGGACGGCGAGCTGCTCTTCCTCACCCCCGCCGGCATCGCGCGGATCGTCGCCCCGACCTGAAACATGCGGGCGTTCTGGCGGACCCTCCCCCGAAACGGCCGCACGTTCCCGTGGGGTCAGGCCAACAGCGAGTCGGGCACGTCGACGACGCGGGCCCGCAGCCACTCCCCCAGGCTCTTGGCCTGAGCGTCCTGGCGGGTCGACGCGGCGACGCCCTCCTCGAGGAGCCCGCGCACGACGAAGTTCAGCGCACGCAGGTTGGGGAAGCGGTGGCGGTCGACGACGAGCGGCGCGACCTCCGGCAGCAGCTCACGGAGGCGGTCGACGGTGAGGAAGGTGTCGAGCCACGCCCACGCCTCGTCGGAGCGGGTGAAGACCCCGAGGTTCGCGTCGCCGCCCTTGTCGCCGGAGCGGGTGCCGACGACCCGGCCGAGCGGTGCCCGGGTCGTGGGACCGGTGAGCGCGACCGGCGCGTCACGCAGGTCGGTCGGACCGGGCGGCTCGGTTCCGGCGGCGGCCCGGTCTCCCGGAAAAGTCGACGGCACCTCGACCGTGGCACCGCCGAGCAGGGTGACGTACTGCGGCACGAGGTCGGCGTCGATCGCGCCCGGGCGGTAGACGCCGTAGGGCTCGCCGGCGGACGGGCCACCGCCGAGGCCGTGCAGGCCGGGGATGGACGACAGCGCGGTCTCGACGAAGGCATTGGCGAACGCTCGTCCGACCGTGCGCTCGTCCGGGTCCTTCACGACGAGCCGCCAGACCGCGGTGGCCTCCGCGTTGGAGGCCGGGTCGGCCTTGTCGGTGCGCTCGACCCGGCTCACGACCGACCCGAAGTCGTCGGGGCCGAGCGGACACGCCGCCCAGAACGCCGCCTCGGCGGCCGCGGCCTTCGCCTCGACGTCGAGCCCCGTGAGCGCCACGGCCACGCTGTTGCGGTAGCCGCCGAGCTCGTTCGTGGCGACCTTGAGCGTGGCCGGCGGCGCCTCCCCGACCGTGCCCGAGATGCGCACGCGGTCGGGTGCGGGCTCGTCGAGCCGCATCGTGTCGAAGCGGGCGGTGACGTCGGGGTTGAGGTACGCAGGACCGCCGATCTCGTACAGGAGCTGCGACGTGACCGTGCCGATCGACACGAGCCCGCCGGTGCCGTCGTGCTTGCCGATCACGCACGACCCGTCGGCGGCGATCTCCGCCCAGGGGAACCCGATGCGCTCGAGGCCGGGCACCTCCTGGAAGAACGAGTAGTTGCCGCCTGTCGCCTGGCCGCTGCACTCGATCACGTGGCCGGCAACGAGCGCGCCGGCGAGGGGATCGAGGTCGGTGCGCGTCCACCCGTGGTGCCACGCCGCCGGACCCATGCACACCGCGGCGTCGGTCACCCGGCCGGTGATCACGATGTCGGCCCCGCGCCCCAGCGCCTCGACGATCCCCCAGCACCCGAGGTAGGCGTTGGCGCTCAGCACCGACTCGACGGCCGGCAGCCGCGCCGCATCCGGACCGGCCACGCCGGCCGGATCGCCCGCAGGCCCGAACGGTTCGAGCGCCCCCGACGTCAGCAACTCCTCGTAGCGGGGCAACAGGTCGTCGCCCCGCACGTGGGCGATGGTCGGCGCGAGCCCCAGCCGGTCGGCGACCTCGGCGACGGCCTCGGCACAGCCGTCGGGATCGAGGCCACCGGCGTTGGCGACGACCTTGATGCCGCGATCGAGGCAGGTGCCCATCACCTGCTCCATCTGGGTGACGAACGTGCGGGCGTAGCCCTGGCCCGGACGCTTGGCCCGGATGCGGCTGAGGATGAGCATCGTCAGCTCGGCGAGCCAGTCGCCGGTGAGGACGTCGATCGGGCCGTCCTCCACCATCTCGCGGGCGCCGGAGATCCGGTCGCCGAAGAAGCCGGAGCAGTTGGCGATGCGGATCGGCGCCCCGGGCTCAGGCATCCCCGGCTCCGGTGGACGTCGCCTCGACATCGCCCAGTTCGACGAGCAGGTCGCCGGCGTCGACGCGGTCGCCCGCGGCGACCCGCACGGCCACGACCCGGGCCGCCGCGGGCGCCGTGATCTTGTGCTCCATCTTCATCGCCTCGACCACGACGAGGAGCTGACCGTCGTCGACGAGGTCGCCGTAGTAGACCACCCGGTCCCCGACGATCGCCAGGGGCAGGGAGACCTCCTCGTCGGGGCCGGCGGAGGACGACAGCTGCACGATCGGCGCGGCGTCGTCGATCGTCACCGCGG
>JBHIXO010000297.1:0-5473 GCA_041984725.1 Acidimicrobiales bacterium
TGCGGAGCTCGTCGCGCTCGATCCGGGACCAGAGCCCGAAGTCGAGGACGACGCTCCGGCCCAGACCCAGCAGCTCCCATGCGAGCAGCACCAGCCGCTGCTCGACCTTCTCCCCGAGGGCTCGGTCCCAGGGAGTCGACCCGAGGTCCCAGAGCCACTCGTCCTTGGTGAAGCGGACCGCCCCACGCTCCTCGGCCAGCCTGGTCGCGACCGTCGTCTTGCCCGCGCCCGGCAGACCACACGTGAGGATCAGCCGCGTCTCGACCACGACGTCACAGTCCAGCAGGTGCGACGCATCGCCGGGCCCCTGCGTCGGGTCAGCGACCGATGACGGTGCCGACCAACGGGTCGGCGTCCGCGCCCGTGAGGGGCTGGCCGAGGACGAGGCGGCGGTAGACGACCGCGCCCGCCAGCGCGCTCGCCGCGAGTTCGGCGTCGACCTCCGGGTCGGTGTCGGCGACGGCGGCGACGAGTGCGGAGAAGCGCCGTGCGCTGTCGGCGTGGTGGATGCGGGCCAGCGCGGGTTCGGCCTCGGCCGCGGCGGCCAAGGCGATCGCCAGCGAGCCGCCGCGACCACCCAGCGCCTCGATCAGGTGGCGGACGAGCGCGACGACCCGCTCCCGCGGTGCCTCGGACAGCTCGCGCGGGGGCTGGGTGCTGCGCGCCTCGAGGGCGGACACGACGACCTCGCGCACGTCCGGCCAGTGGCGGTACACGGTGCTGCGAGCGACACCCGCGCGTAAGGCGATGCCGTCCATGGTCAGCCCGCCGTAACCGACCTCGACCAGTTCGGCCAGGGCGGCGTCGTGCACGCGTCGCCGCGACTCGACCACGCGGGGGTCCATGCCACTGTCCGCAACACTCATGTCTCGCTACGCTACAGCTATGTCGCAGACCGATCCGAGCATCTCCTTCCGCTACCTCGTCGACGACGTCGACGCCGCCGTCCGCTTCTATGCGCACTTCGGGTTCGAGGTGCGCATGCATCCCGGGCCGGGCTTCGCGCAACTGGTGCTCGACGGCGTCGCCGTGAACCTCAACGCCGTCGGGGGTGAGGGTGGCGCGAGCCAGGACGTCGCCGGGGAGACACCCACGCCGGGTGGCTGGAACCGGATCCAGGTCCGCGTAGTCGACCTCGACGAGCGCCTGGCGGCACTGGCCGAGGCCGGCGTGGAGCCCGTCGAGGCGTGGTCGTCGGGCGGGGCGGCCGTCAGGCGCTCGTCCGGGACCCCTCGGGGAACCTCGTCGAGTTGTTCCAGCCCCACGCGGACCGATGACTTGCGGGTGCTCGCGTCCGTCTCGACGAGTACGGGCGTGACCGCCCGAACCCGAACGCTTCCGGTCCCCCAGGAGGACATCGTGACGACCAGCCCCGACCAGGCGATCCGCGCCCTCATCGGCGAACGGGTCGCGGCCGTCATCGCGAAGGACCCCGAACCGCTCGGACGGCGCCAGGCGGACGACATCGTGATGTTCGACGTCCTCCCGCCACTGATGTCGCGTGGCGCCGGGGCCGCCGTCGAGAAGACGCAGGCGTGGTTCGACGGCTACGAGTCCGCGATCGGCTACGAGATCCGAGAGCTCGATGTGCACGCCGACGAACGGCTCGGCTGGGCGTCCTTCGTGTACCACGTCTCCGGCACGCTCGCGTCCGGTGCCGAGGTCGACATGTGGGTCCGAGCCACCGTGTGCGTCGAACGCGTGGGAGACGACTGGCGGATCGTCCACGACCACGAGTCCGTGCCGTTCGACCCCGAGTCGGGCCGGGCTCTGATCGACCTCTCGCCGTGATCGGACGACGAGGCGACGCGGTGCGGCTTCAGGCGGCGCCGGCCGGGAGGTCGAGATCGCGCAGCCACGCGAGGAAGAGCTCGGTCCAGGCGTCGGAGGGCGTGCCCTGGCGGACCATGCCGAAGCCGTGGCCACCGCGGCGGAACTGGTGCAGCTCGGCCGGGCGGTCCGCGCCGGTCCAGTCCGCGTGCAGGCCCTCGACGATGCGCACGAGGATGTCGTCCTGGGCGACGGCGGCGAACAAGGGCGGCGCGTCGTCAGGCACGGCGGCACCGCGGGTCTCGCCGCCGTAGATCGGTGCGATGAAGTCGACCTGCTCGGCCCGCGGGTCGAGGGCGACGTCGATGGCCAGGAACGCGCCGGCCGAGAAGCCGACCATCCCGAGCGCTCCGCCGGCGATGCCGAAGCGGTCGGCCCCGGCCCGGACGAGTTCGATGGCGCGTCGGCCGTCGTCCGCAGCGGCGTCGCGGGCCTCGAGGTACGACCCCGACCGCACCAGGTCGCTGATCGCGGTCGGCTTGTGGGCGTGGGGGACGGGCGCGTCGTGGAGGTCGTCCATCGCCGCCTGCATCGCGGCGAACTCGTCGGGATCGGCCGGCGACGCCTGGACCCGGTACTTCAGGACGAAGACCGTGTACCCGACGCCGCTGAGCCATGTCGCGACGTCGACGCCCTCGTGCACCCAGGCGTTGATCGTCCACCCCCCGCCGGGCACGACGATGACGGCGCCGCCGTTGGCGCGCTCGGGGTCGGGCCGCCACACGGTGAGCGTCGGGTCCGAGATGTTGCGCAGGAACATCGTGCCGATGGCGACGCCGCGCGACACCGTGAACCTCGACTCGGGTGGGACGCCGTCGATCGTCGTCGGCGGACCCTCCGGCCACAGTCGGATGACGTCGTCCATGCAGGCCTTCCTGGGGTCGAGTCCGATCGGCGCGCTCGCGAGTGTCTCACGGGTGTCCGCTCCGATCGCCCCGATCGGCGGAAACGTTCCGTACCATGGAATCCCCACGTGGGGACGAGCGTCATGGCCAAGAGGAACGCAACCACCCGATCAGAGGTGTCCTGGTACGAGTTCCGCGTCTGGGGGCGGCAGGCGAGAGCTCGGAAGCGACTCGACGCGCTCGGCGGGCGCGTCTCCGACGAGGAGATCGACGACTGGTACCTCCTGTCCGACGATCCCGATCTCAACGCGAAGGTCCGCGGCTCGTCGCTGAAGCTGAAGCGCCTCGTGGCCGAGCGGAAGGGCTTCGAACACTGGACCTCCGAGCACGTCGACGACGCCGACCGGGCTCCGGAGCCCTTCGACGACCTGATCGACGAGATCCCGCTCGGAGCGGCAGGACGGTCACCACGCAAGCTCCGGCGCGCCCTCGAACGTCTGGATCCGTCACTCGGCATCCGTCCGGTGCAGGTGCGCAAGCACCGGCGCCGGTACCGGTTCGGGACGGCACGCGCCGAGATCACCACGATCCTCCTCGTCGAGAGCGGGACGCGGCTGCACACCCTGGTGATCGAGGGCCCCGATCTCGACGAGCTCGTCTCGCTCCGCAGGTCGCTCGGTCTGCGCGGTGAGGCGAACGTCGCCGTGCACCGCGCGATCGACGACGCGGACTGACGCCCGGCCGTCTCAGTCCTCGTCGTCGTCCCGGTCGGATCCGTGCCCGAGCTGGGGGAGCGGCTCGATGGACGCGCGGACGACACCCAGCAGGTTCGCCACGATCCGGCGCAGGTACCGGTAGTAGATCGCGAGTGGCACGACCTCCCGCCCGGGGCGATCGGAGTCCAGGCAGTCCTCGATCACGCGCTTGTGCGCGGCGGTGAGCTCGTCGCAACGCGCGGCGAAGTCCTCGACGGCCCCGACATCGGGGTCGGGCGCAGCGAGGAGCTCGGATGCCTCGGCGAAGAGCGCCGACACGGTCTGGCGTTCGGCGAGCATGGCGTCGATGTCGTCGGCGTGGGCCAGGGAGACCCCGTGCTCCGCGAGCTCGAGGATGTTCTTCGCCTGGTCGCCGATCCGCTCGATCTTCTTGATCAGCAGCGTGAACCCGAGCACCGAGCCGATGTCCATGCTGCCCTGCACGCTGACGTGCACGACCAGTTCGCTGCGCAGCTCCTGCTCGGCGACGTTGATCCGATGATCGGTCTCGTGGACGTCGGCCGAAACCGACGCGGCGTCGGCGTCGGTCAGCAGCACCAACGACGCGAGGTCGAAGGAGTGGCGTGCGTCGGCGAGCATCGACGCCGACCGGGCGACGATGGCGTCGAAGCTCCCGTCTCCGGAGTCGCTGCGGAAGAATGCGAAGACCATCGGGATCCTTTCAACCGAGGAGCGCCACGCCGAGCAACGGTAGGGCGATGAAGAAGGCGCCGACATAGGCGACGGCCACCGATCGGCGTTCGACCGCGAGCGCGGCGAGGCGCTCGGCGCCGATCAGGGGGAGCGGTCGCAGGAACGGGATGCCGTACAGGACGAGGATGCCCATCACGTTGAAGGTCGTGTGGGCCAGCGCGACGGTCAGCGCCTCGGGGCTGGACGCCGCGAGCGATGCGAGCAGGGCGGTGATCGTGGTCCCGACGTTGGCCCCGAGGGTGACTGGGTAGATGTTGCGCAGGCTCACGACGCCGGCGCCCGCGAGCGGGATCAGGATCGAGGTCGTGATGCTCGACGACTGCACCGACACGGTGATGACGAGACCGAGCAGCAGAGCCACCAGACCGCCGCCGCGACCCAGCATCGCGTTGATCGACCGTTCGACCCGGTCGGCGACGAGGGCCCGCATGTTCCTCGTGATGAACGTCAGCGAGAGCAGGATGACGGCCAGCCCGCTGAGGATGACCAACGTGCCGTGCGCGGTGCCCGAGCCGACGGTCTCCCACAGATCCTCGAGCAGTGCGACGGGCTCCTTCACGAGGGCCTTGATCGGGCTCTCCCACTCGGAACCGGCTGAACCCACGAGGCGCTCGGAGAGCCATTCGGCCACCGAGCTGATCGCCCCCGTGAGCAGTTCGAGAGGCAGCAGGACGGCGACCGCCAGCACGTTGAAGAAGTCGTGCACGGTGGCGGCGGCGAAGGCCCGCCGGAACTCGCCCGACCGGCGGATGTGCCCGAGCGACACGAGGGTGTTCGTCACGGTCGTGCCGATGTTGGCGCCCATGACCATCGGAACCGCCTCCGGCACGCCGACCGCACCCGAGGCCACCAGACCGACGATCACCGACGTGGACGCGGAGGACGACTGGACCAACACCGTCCCGAGCACGCCGATGGAGAGGGCGGCGAGGGGATTGGATGCGGCCGAGAACAAGCGCTCCTGGGCGTCCTCGCCGAGGATCTTGATGCCCGCCTCGAGCGACGACACGCCGACGAGGAAGACGTAGATCAGGGCCAGGACGAGCCCGAACCGCGCGGCGCCGTGGCGGCCCGATCCGGTGGTGGAGTCCCCCGACGTCACGATGCGAACGTAACCCCCGGTGTCGGGCCGTCCCGGGATCCGCAGCCGGTCGCGCTCGTCGCACCGGTCGCCGACCGCCGTATCCCGCTCCGACACGACCG
Source organism: Acidimicrobiales bacterium (assembly GCA_041984725.1). Lineage (GTDB taxonomy): Bacteria > Actinomycetota > Acidimicrobiia > Acidimicrobiales > Salinilacustritrichaceae > Salinilacustrithrix. The sequence continues at coordinate 5,348 of JBHIXO010000297.1, forward strand.
CGACGGAATCGGCTCCGTAGCGTCTCGGGATGCGCTCCCGCCTCGCCGTCGTCTGCGCCCTCGTCCTCGGTGCGATCGTCGCCGCGTCACCGTCGGTCGACGCGACGCCGAGCGCGGCCGTGCAGC
>JBHIXO010000298.1:0-5469 GCA_041984725.1 Acidimicrobiales bacterium
CTTCCCCGGCTTGATCTCTTTCGGCATGACTCCATCCTCGTTTCCAAGGTCAGGAGCCTCCAACGAACCCAGGGCGGTTCAGATCTGCTCCTCGATCTCCCCTTCGTCGTCGACCGTGGCTGTTAGCCGGACTCTCAGTTCCGGCACTCCGTCGGGATCAACAAGCGACATGTGCCGGAACCCGGGTGCGACGCTTGGGTAGACGTCCTCGTCGTCCTCCAGCTCTTCGTAAGAGAAATGCGCCTCGAGGGTCAGCGTCGCCTTCGAGTCGGCTGCATCGTCGGCCGGCGAAATCGGCCTGTGGAAATCCGTCTCGCGAACGCGCCGGATCTCCGGCGAGTACCCGAACAACCGAGCGAGGGCGTGGAGGACCGCCGTCTTCCCTGACCCGTTCGCCCCAAGGAGGAAGGTCCGCGACGAGAACTCCAAGGTGGTCGGCTCCAAGCCGAACGACTGGAACCCGCTGATTACGAGCCTTTGAAGATGCATTGTCTCCCCCAACGACCGAGACCCGGGGCCGCTACCGCTCGCAGATCAAGAATCCCGGTCCCCAACGGTTCCTCGCGGGCCCGCTACTGCGCCGAGCTTCCAGTCTTACTCATGCGGGGGCCTTCCTCGTGTACGCACCACGTGGCCCATGTGGCCTGCCAGCATCTACTCGAGAAAGCAAGGCGAAGCCACTCGCAAGAAGCCGCCAAGCTCTGCAAGGTCCCAGTGGGCGGTATGGGACTGCAGCACTTCGACTTGAGGGAGGGCATCTCGAACGGAGATCTGGCCCGCCAGGAGCGTTCGAATCGTGCAGTCAAAGGCCGTAAAGAATTCTTGTTCGTCAGCGAGGAAGCGAGCCAAGAGCGCCCCGAAGATCAATGCCTCACGAAACCCGACCGGCCACATGTGAGACACCACCGCCTGTGACGAACACGCGAGTTGGGACCCGATCCCAATCGTCGAAGGACCCCCGAGTCCAGCATTGACGCCGCTCTCACAACAGTTCAGGACGAGTAGACGCCTATCACCACTTGGCTTCGCGTACTCGGAGAGCTGGTCCAAGCTGATTGAGGTCTGGGATGAGAGCTGAAGTCTCGTATCCCTTGGCCTGACGTGGCCGAACGATGCGTGGCTGACGATCCAGAGCAGATCAGCATCAGTCGACTCGTACGCATCCCGAAAGTCGAGCGCAGTTGCATGGCGCGATTCAACGACAGAAACGTCGCAGCCGGAGGATGCCAGCACGTCCTGGACAACGGCTGCTTCTTCCTCTGCCCCAACCAGGTCGCCAAACCACACGTCCGCACGCCGGATCGGCCGGTCTGGTGCGGGCCGCTGGTTCGATACAACGAGCGGCAGGACTGGCCCACCTGCTTCGGCGATCATCCACGTCATCGGAGCTCGCTGGAAGGACAGATTGATCAACCCTCGTGGGAGGCTCGATTCGTCGCACAGCAGCGCTCCAACATCGGGTCGAAGTCCTTCAAGAAAGGCATCGTGCAACTCTGCTTCTCTAGACAACTCGGGTGTCCCTCCACGCCGAGACTCCGGGACCGGTTCGTCGATCTCAACCGGATCGATGAGCGCCAAGTCGAGGATCTCGTTGGCAGCTGTCAATGCCGCTCGTCGAGGCGTCTCCTGAACAACTGATCTTTCACCCGTTGCCCATAGGACGCCGTTCGAGTCCCTCATCGTGATGAGCAGCGGCTCGGCACGAACCTCATCTGGTCTCAGCCCAAACCACGAACCGATCAGCCGAGATGCGGCATCCGAGTACCCGCTGCCGGCCAAATCGTGCACGATTCCGAGAATCAGACTCCACATTCGGCCGCGGGCTGAGGCATGCTCAATCGCATCGCGCGCGGTGGCTTCGACGTGCCGATCATGGTCGAGTGCCGCGGCACAGAGCTCATCCAGCCGAAGCAGGGCTTCCTCTGCCTCCCCTCCGACGGCGGCCGTGAGCAACTGGAGACGGTCGGTCGGCATCATCGGCCATTGCCTCGCCAGCACCTCTGTTGCTCTGTCCCTTCGAGACACGCCGCTCGCCTCGCCCGCACTCGTCGCCAGCGCTCGACCAGCGAGCAACCGCGCGTCAACTGCTAGTTGATCATCGTTGTAAAAGCGGAGGAGCAGCCCGACGACGTCACCAAGAGCGTTGTGACCAATGCGATGCATCCACGAGGCCACATGAGCGACGTTGGCCACATCCCGATCGAGGATCTCGGGAGCCAGCGCTGCAGAGAGAACTGGAGCGATCCGGTCAACAACGTACGTTGCCTCGTGACGCAGGTACGCTGCGTTCCAAGCGAGGTAGCTGACCTGGCCGACCCACCGCAGGACCAGGTTGGGACCGACCGGCGCGCACGCCGTGGAGGCTCGGAACGGACGCTCTAGGTCGGTCGCAACCTTCGTTTGCAGGCCAACGGCGTCGTCGGCCATGCCCTGCACCGCCCAGCGCCATGCAGCGTCGTAGTCCTGGAAGGCACACGCATACTCAAGGGGCACGATCGAAGCGGCGAGCATCATCAAGTCCAGCGCGGCGCTGGCGCTGCTGCGATTCGCCGAGGCCAATTGCTCCGCCATCCGCGAAGCACCTGTGAACGGGTCGCCGTTCGCGGCGTCACGCTCCGCGCTGGCGACGATGACAGCCACGGCCCGACAGACAAGCAATGGATCCGCAAGATCCAGTTGCGCTTCGGCAAGATCAGGCGCCCATGTCCCGATCTGCGGAAACGACTCTCCGATCCGCGTCACCAGAATCGACCCCGACATACCGCGCACTGATGCCACTGTTTGAACGGCTTGACGGCGTTGTCGTGACGCTCGCCCGGCTCTGAGAATATTCGGTCAGCCATTCGCCCCACCGCCGACCGGCGCCGTCCCCCAACCGCCACCGCCCGGCGTCAACATCCGCAGCACGTCGCCAGCCTCGAGCCGGATGGTGCACTTGTCGGGCAACCGCTCCGCTCGCTCCTCGTCGCCCTGAGGCAGTAGCCAGTTCTCCCCCACGGCCCCCGGTCCGCCACCGGCGAGACCCCACGGTCGCGACACCCGCCGCTCGGTGATCAGCGAGACGGTCACGTCCTCGAGCACCTGGAGGTCGCGCTCGATGCCCTCGCCACCCGACGCCAACCCCGCGCCGCCGCTCCCGCGCCGCAATCGATAGCGCACGACCCGCAATGGGAACGCCCGCTCCAGCGCCTCGATCGGCGTATTCTTGGTGTTGGTCATGCCGGTCTGGATGCCCGACTGACCGGGCCGGGGACGACCGTCGACACCGCCTGGGCGGCCGCCCTGTCCACCTCCGACGGTCTCGTAGTAGACCCAGCCGCGCCCGCCCATCAGCAGGTTGTTCATGGTGCCCTGGTTCGCGGCGGCGACGCGGTCCGGGGCGGCCTCGGCGAGCGCGGCGAGGACGACGTCGGCGACGCGCTGGGAGACCTCGACGTTGCCGGCGCCGACGGCGGCGGGGGGTTCGGCACCGACGATCGAGCCCGCGGGCACGACGATGTCGAGCGGTCGCATCGTGCCGCCGTTGGCGGGGAGGGTGGGGTCGAGGACCGACCGCACGGCGAAGCCGACGGCCGAGACCGTGACCGCCTCGACCGCGTTGACGTTGCCGGCCGACTGCGGGTCGGTGCCGGTGAAGTCGACGCAGAGGCGCTCGCCGTCGACCGTGACCCGGACCCGGATCGTCGACGGCTGTTGCTGGGCCGGCGCCGACCCGGTCGAGTCGATGACGTCCTCCCAGGACCACGCCCCATCGGCCAGCGAGCGCAACGCCGCGGCCATCCGGCGCTCACCGTAGGCGATGACCTCGGCGATGGGGGCACCGGCCGCCTCCGCGAGGCGCCGCACGCCGAGCACGTTGGCGCCGATCTGGGCGTCGAGGTCGCCGGCCCGCTCGGCGGGTGTGCGGGAGTTGGCCAGCAACATCGCCCGCACCTCGTCGGTGAGCCGCACCGGCGGGATGCGCAGGCCCTCCTGGAAGATCTCGGTCGCATCCGCGGGGATCGACCCGGGGGCCGCGCCACCGACGTCGGCATGGTGCGCCCGGTTCGCCGCCCACCCGACCAGGGATCGCCCGGTCGCACCACCGACGCCCTCCCCACCACCACCGGCGGGCGTGAAGCACGGCGCGACGATCGTGATGTCGTTCAGGTGTGTCCCGCCGGCGAACGGGTCGTTGACGACGTACTGCGCACCCGGTTCGACGTCGTCGCCGAAGCGCTCGATGATCGCGGCGACACTGGCCGGCATCGACCCGAGGTGCACGGGGATGTGCTCGGCCTGGACGAGGAGTTCGCCGCTCGGCGTGAAGAGCGCGGACGAGCAGTCGGCCCGCTCTTTGATGTTGGGGCTGAACGCGCTGCGCTGCAGCACGGCGCCCATCTCCTCGGCGATGCCGGTGAGGCGCGAGATCAGCACCTGCAGGGCGGCGGCGTCGAGGGTCATGTCGCGCCCCCGACCGAACCACCGGAGGCACCGGAGCCATCAGAGCCGCCGACTCGCCGGATCACCAGCGCACCCGCGGCGCCCGTCGCCGCCCGCCAACCCGCCGGCACCCACACGGTGCAGTCGGGCTCGGCGAGGACGGTCGGTCCGTCGACCGGGGCGAAGTCGGCGCGGTGCGCGGGGACCGGCAGGTCGTCGGGGTCGATCGCTGCGGGCCGCGTGGCCCGAGCCCGGACGGCGACCACCTCGACGGGCGCGTCCGACCGGGCGAACCCGTTGCGGCGCTCGTGCTCGGCGTGGAAGTCGTCGACGCTCGGGACGGTGAGTTCGTGCGACTGGCCGGCATACCGGCAGTCGACCATGGTCGTGACGACGGCGTCGTCCGCCGAACCGGTCGCCGCCAGGGCACGGGCCTCGGCACGCACCTCCTCGAGCGCGGATTCGAGTCCCGCGAGATCGCCCGGCGTCGGCCATGACCGCACGACCTCGCGCTGGGGTGGCGCGGCGAGCAGGCCCACGGCCGACAGCACACCGGCGCGTGCCGGGACGACGACGGCGGGCATGCCCATGGCCTCGGCCAGGTCGCAGGCGTGGAGCGCGCCCGCACCGCCGAAGGCGACGAGCGCGAGGCCGGCCGGATCGACGCCCCGCTCGATCGAGACCGCACGCACGGCGCGTTCCATGTTGGCGTTCACGACGCGGAGCACGCCCTCGGCGTCGATACCGGCGTCGTCCAAGGCGCGGCGAGCCGCATCGACGTCGAGGCGCAACGACCCGAACGTCGCATCCGGCGGGATGTGCCCGGCGACGACATTGGCGTCGGTCACGGTCGGCGCCGTCCCGCCCCGTCCGTAGCAGGCGGGCCCGGGGTCGGCACCCGCGCTCTCGGGGCCGACGACGAGGGCGCCGCCGGCGTCGATCCGGGCGATCGAACCACCGCCCGCGCCGATTGTGTGGATGTCGATGCTCGGGAACCGGACCGGATAGCCGCCCACGTGGCGGGTGGTGGCCAGCGACGGCTCACCG
>JBHIXO010000299.1:0-5429 GCA_041984725.1 Acidimicrobiales bacterium
GGTCCGCCGGCGCAACATCATCGGCCCCGACGAACTGCCCCGCCAGATGGTGACGGGCCCGATGCTCGACATCCGCATGTCGGCGAAGGCGACGCTCGAGGAGGCGCTGCGCGTGGCCGATGCCGACGACTGGCCGGCGACGCGCGACGCGGCCCGCGCGGAGGGTCGGATCATCGGGATGGGCATGGCCACCTTCATCGAGGCCGCGCCCGGCCCGCCCGGCTATTTCGAGTACATCAACCCCGGCGGCCTCGACGCGGTGTCGGGCGAGCCGATGCGCGCGCTGCTCCGGCCCGATGGCGACATCGACCTGTTCACCCAGCAGAACCCCCACGGCCAGGGCATCGAGACGACGCTCGCCCAGGTCGCGGCCGACCAGCTCGGCGTGCCCTACGAGAGCATCCACCTCGTCTACGGCGACACCGCCCGGACCCCGTTCGGGTTCGCCGGCACCGGCGGCAGCCGCTCGGCGGCGATGGCGGGTGGTGCCACCGAGGTGGCGGCTCGCGACCTGCGGGCCCAGATCGCCGACGTCGCCGCCGACCTGCTCGAGGCCGCCGTCGAGGACGTCGAGATCGTCGACGGCAACATCCACGTCGCCGGCGTGCCGGCCCGCGGCATCACCACCGCCGACGTCGCCGCCGAGGTCGCGCGCCGCCAGCCCGGCGAGGCGCTGCAGGCGTCGGCCGACTGGGGTGGCGGCGAGGGCGGCTGGACCCTGGCGACCCACGGCTGCTGGGTCGAGATCGATCTCGAGACGGGTTTCGTGACGATCCCGCGGTACGTGGCGGTCGAGGACTGCGGCGAGATCATCAACCCGGCCATCGTCGACGGCCAGATCCGGGGCGGCATCGCCCAGGGCATCGGCAGCGTCCTCTACGAGCGCATCACCTACGACGAGGACGCCAACTTCAAGAGCGGCACGTTCATGGACTACCTGATCCCGACGGCGATGGAGATCCCCGACATCGAGATCGTGCACCTCGAGACGCCCTCGGACATCCAGGCCAACTACCGGGGCGTCGGCGAGGGCGGCATGATCCTCGCCCCGGCCGCGATCACCAACGCGATCGAGGACGCGCTCGCCCACCTCGGTGTCCGGATCACCGAGCAGCACCTCCCGCCCGACCGCATCCTCGAGCTCGCCGGCGTGGTGCCGGCGTGAACAGCGCCCTCGACGGGCGCGTCGCACTGATCACGGGAGCCGCCCGGACGCAGGGGCGGGCCCACGCCGTCCGCCTGGCGGAAGCCGGCGCCGACATCGTCGCCTTCGACCTCTGCGCCGTTCCCGCGACACTCGGGTACCCGTCGCCCACCCCGACCGATCTCGACGCCACCGTCGCCGCCGTCGAGGGCACCGGCCGACGCGCCATCGGGGTGGTGGGCGACGTGCGCGATCAGGCCGCGCTCGACCGTGCCGTCCGCCACGCGGTCGACGACCTCGGCGGGCTCGACGTGGTCGTCGCCAACGCGGGCATCTCGTCGTGGGGACGCTTCTGGGAGATGTCCGAGGAGCGCTGGCTCGACATGATCGACATCAACCTCACCGGGGTCTGGCGCACCCTGCGCGCCGCGGCACCGGCGATGATCGACCAGGGCCGGGGCGGCTCGATCATCACCATCTCGTCGGTGGCCGGCATCAAGTCGCTGCCGGGCCAGGCGCACTACTCCGCCGCGAAGCACGGCGTCGTCGGTCTCACCAAGACCGCGGCGATCGAGCTCGGCCCCTACGGCATCCGGGTGAACTCGGTGCACCCGTGGGGCGTCGACACGCCGATGGCCCAGGACGCCGAGCTCGCACCGATGCTCGAACAGCACCCCGGGTTCCTCGCCAGCTTCGGCGCGATGCTCCCGGACCGGCCCATGGCGGCGCCCGAGGACATCGCGGCGACCGTACTGTTCCTCGCATCGGACGAATCCCGCTTCATGACCGGATCGCAGGTGACCGTCGACATGGGCGCCACCAAGATCTGACCGGCGCGGGTCGATGACCCCCGAGGCCGACGAGCGGGCCGCGCTGATGCGCGCCTCGTGGACCGTGCTCGAACGATCCGGGTTCGACGGGCTGAAGGTGCAGTTGGTCGCTCGCGAGGCCGAGGTGTCGGCGCGCACCTTCTACAAGCACTTCGCCGACAAGGATCGCCTGCTCGTCGCGCTGCTGCAGGACGAGATGGCGCGCGCGGGCGCCCGGCTGCACGCCGCGGTCGCGGGCGCCGACCCGGAGGATCCGCCGGACCAGGTGCGGGCGTGGATCGCCCACATCCTCTCCGCGGCGGGCGACCCGCGCCGGGTCGACCGGGCCCGGCTGTTCAGCGAGCAGCAGGCGATCATGCGGGCGTACCCCGACGAGATCCGGGTCGGGACCGAGCACCTGGTCGCTCCCCTCCGGGAGGCGGTCGAGCGCGGTGTCACCACCGGGGCCTTCCCGGCCGTGACCGACGCCCGCCGCGACGCGGCGCTGGTCTACGGCCTCACCGGGAACGCGCTGTTCGAGGCGCTGGTCGAGGAGCCCGAGCTCCCGCTCGACGCCCGGATCGAGACGACGGTCGACTTCGTGTTCCGGGCCTTCGGTGTCCCGACCGAGCGGACCGCTACCGCGACGCGGTGACGCGCGCGACGAGGTCGGTGTCGGCGCTGCGCCTCGTCCGGTACTCGCGCACGTGCCCGCCGGCGGCGTGGAGGATCCGGCCGGTGACGTCGCTCGCCGCGGCACTGCACAGGAACGCCACCACCGCCGACACGTGCGCCGGGTCGAGGTCGAGCGCGTCCGAGGCGCCGTCCCGGAAGGCGTCGTCGAGCAGGTCGGCGTTCATCCGCGTCCTCGCACCCGGCGAGACCGCGTTCACGGTGATCCCCGTGCCGGCGAGCTCACTCGCCGCCGACAGCGTCGCCGACCACAGCGCCGCCTTGGCCGCCCCGTAGCCGAGCGACGCCGTGAACCGGTCGTCGAGCGCGGCCTCCGACACGGTGTTCACGATGCGACCCCACCCTCGGTCCCGCATGTCAGGGATGGCCGCTGCCGCCGTCCCGAGGGCGCCGAAGAAGTGGACGCCGAGGAGTCGGGCGACGCCGTCGGCATCGGGTTCGGCCGCCGTCCCTCCGCCGTGGGCGAAGCCGGCGTTGTTCACCACGACGTCGATCCGCCCGAACGCGTCGAACGCGGTCTGCACGGCCGCCCGGCCTCCCTCGACGGTCGACAGGTCGGCCGTGTCGGCCACGGCCCGACCACCGGCCGCCTCGATCTCGGCGACGACCGACGATGCGACGTCGTGGTCGCGACCGCGACCGTCGGACGCGGTGCCGAGGTCGTTCACGACGACGGCCGCACCGGCCGCCGCCAGGGTCAGCGCGTGGGAACGGCCGAGGCCCCGGCCACCTCCGGTGACCAGGGCGACTCGACCGTCGAGCTCGGGCAGCGTCGCCTCAGGCCGGCGGCGCCGACACGTGCGGGAACAGCTCCTCGAACGCGCCCTTCGTGATGCGGTCCCGCACCTCGGGTGCCACGTCGTCGAACAGCTCGTGCAGCGTCTTCTGCGTGTGGCCGTACGTTCCCTCGAGGTGGGGGTAGTCGCTGCCGAACATCACGTTCTGGTAGCCCATCGCCCACAGGGCCGCCGGCGCCGTCTCATCGTGCTGGAAGCTGGCGTACACGTTGCTGTAGAGGTACTCCTTCGGGAGCTTCGACAGCGGCGGGTACACGAACATGCTGTGCTGGCGGTACGCCTCGTTCATGCGGTCGCCGACGAACGGCACCCAGGTGGCCCCGCCCTCGGAGATGAGGACCTTCAGGTCGGGGTGACGCTCGAAGACGCCGGCGGTCGTGAGCATCATGGCGGCGTACTGGCCGCCGTAGGTCGTCTCGACGTAGTTCAGGATCGCGCCACCCCGGCCTCGGAACTTCACCTGGGAATTGTCGCCGTCGGTGCCGATGTGGAAGCCGACGACCATGCCGGCTTCTTCGGCGGCGGCCCACAGCGGGTCCCAGTCCTGGTGGTTGTAGGGCATGGTGCCCGGCGGGCTCCCGGTGGGGAGGCTGACGATGTGGAGACCGATCTCGGCCGCGTGCTGGAGCTCGGCGACCGCGTCCTCGACCTGGAGCATCGGCATCAGCGCCGCCGGGACGAGGCGGTCGGGAGCGATCGACTGGACCTCGCTCGCGAGCCACTCGTTCTCGGCGCGGGCCGCGTCGCGGATCAGCTGGGGGTCCTCGATGAGCGAGCACCAGAGACCGATCGACTGGTACATCACCTCGCCCCACACGCCCTCCTCGTCGAGGTCGGCGAGGCGCAGGTTGACGTCACGGGACCCCGGCGGGCGGTGCGACATCTCGATGATCGTCTCGCCGGTCGCACCCTTGGCCGTCATGATCTTCGGGAGCTTGCGGGTGAAGCTCTTGCCGTCGACCTCGACCAGTTCCTCGTCGTCGCCGATCATCGACGTACGCGGCATCCGGTCGGCCTGGACCTTCGGCATGATCTGGTGCCAGAGGTCGTCGGGCTCGAGGAAGTGGCTGTCGCCGGAGTGGGTCCAGATCTTGTCGGTCATGATCCGACCGTACGACGACATCGGGCGATCGTGAACCCCGCCGTACCGGAACGCCGTTCCACGCACCGGGCGCCGTCGACGCGGTACACAAGCCCCCCATGGGCGAACCCGTCACGGACCAGGAACTCGTCGCGCGCTATCCCGGCCACCCCGTCGATCTCGACAGTGCCGCGCACTATCGCGGGCGCATCGAGCGCCGCCTGCTGATCAACCGCTGCGACGACTGCGGGGCGTGGCACCACCCGCCGATGCCCATCTGCCCCTCCTGCTGGTCGGCGTCGATCACGCCGACCGAGGTCAGCGGGTCCGGCACCATCCACCTCATGATGCTCCTGCACCAGGGGCCGCCGGCGGAGGGTGTCGACTACGCCACGCCCTATCCGATCGTGACGGTCGACCTCGACGACGCCCCCGGCGTGCGGTTCACGAGCACCGTGCTCGGCGCCGACGACGCCGACATCGCGATCGGGCGTCGCGTCTCCCTCGACTGGTTCGAGCGCGGTGAGGCCGTCATCCCCGCCTTCCGCCTCGCCGGGGAGGCATCGTGATCAGCGACCGCAACCCCATGCGCGACCGGGTCGCCATCGCCGCCGCCTCCACGACCGGCTTCGTCGCCGCCAACTCCGGCCGCAGCCAGGCGTCGCTCGTCGCCGAGGCGGCGACCGACGTGTTGCGGACCTGCGGGCTCACGGCCAGGGACGTCGACGGCCTCTGTGGTTCGGCACCGGCCGCGCCCGCGGTCCAGTCGATGCTGGGCCTGCCCGAGATCACGTGGTTCGACAACCCGCCGATCCCCTTCGTCAACCACGTGGCCACGGCGGCCGCCGCCGTCCACGCCGGGCTGTGCGACGTCGTGCTCGCCTACCACGCCGCCTACCGCCTCC
>JBHIXO010000300.1:0-5426 GCA_041984725.1 Acidimicrobiales bacterium
GCCCCCGAGTTCCCCGACGAGGTCCGCCAGGCGATGGGCGAGGCCGCCGTCAAGGTCGCCCAGGCGTGCAACTACGTCAACGCCGGCACCGTCGAGTTCCTCTACCAGGACGGCGAGTTCTACTTCATCGAGATGAACACCCGTCTCCAGGTCGAGCACCCCGTCACCGAACTGGTGTCGGGCATCGACCTGGTCCGCGAGCAGCTCCGGGTCGCCTCCGGCGAGCCGCTGTCGTTCTCGCAGGCCGACATCGACCTGCGGGGCCACGCCATCGAGGTCCGGGTCAACGCCGAGGACGTCGCCGAGGGCAAGTTCATCCCCTCCCCCGGCGCCATCGGCCGGCTCGTGCCGCCCCAGGGGTTCGGCATCCGCTGGGACGGCGGCTACGACTCGGGCGACGAGGTCTCCCAGTACTACGACAACCTCGTCGGCAAGCTCTGCGTGTGGGGTTCCGACCGCCGCACGGCGATCGACCGCATGCTCCGCGCCCTCGACGAGATGGTGCTGGAGGGTCCGGCCACCACGATCCCGGCCGCGCAGGCGATCCTCGCCCACGACGACTTCGTCGCCGGCGTCCACTCGACCAAGTGGGTCGAGGACACCCTCGACCTCACCGGCGTGGGCGGCGGCGCGGCCGCGGTCGATGCCGACGACGAGAAGGTCGAGCGCACGGTCGACGTCGAGGTCAACGGCAAGCGCTTCGGCGTGAAGCTCTACATCCCCGCCGACCAGGTCGCGGCCGCCGCGCCCGCCGGTGCCGGAGGTGCACGTCCCAAGCCCCGCAAGCGCGGCGGCGGTGGCTCGGCCGCCCCGGCAGCCGGCTCGGGTCAGATCGCCGTGCCGATGCAGGGCACCATCGTGAAGGTCAACGTCGCCGTCGGCGACGAGGTCACCGAGGGCCAGGTCCTCTGCGTCCTCGAGGCGATGAAGATGGAGAACAACATCGCCGCCGACAAGGCCGGCACGGTCAAGGAGATCTCGGTCGAGGCCGGCTCCTCCGTCGCCTCCGGCGACATCATCATCGTCATCGAGTAGCCGCTGCCGCAGGCCCGCTGCGCCCTCCCCGACGGGGTTCGGTCACCCCCACCCGGTTCTGGCAGGACGAGCGGAACACCCCGCCGTGCGTTGCCGCCGATCGTGGTCGGCGCGCCCGCACCGGTACGTTGGCTCCCGAGGCGCGTACCCACGTGCCCGACTGGTGCCCGACCGTCCGCCCGGACCCCGTCCGCGGTCGGGGGCACCGCGAGATCCCGGTGCGGTGTGGCCGGGGGTGAGGACAGAGTGACCATGGCCCGTAGAGGCAACCAGAGCTTCGAGAAGCGTCAGCGCGAGATGCAGAAGCAGGAGCGCGCCCAGCAGAAGGAGGCGCGGCGCGAGGAGCGCCGGGCGGCCGAGGACGAGGGCGACGACGTGGACGAGGCCGCGCTCATGGCGGAGTACGCCAAGCTCGCCGAGGCCTTCGACGAGGGGACGGTGACCGCCGAGCGGTTCGCCGAGCGCAAGTCGGAGATCTTCGAGACCCTGGGCCTCGAGGTCGACTGAGCGATCCGGACGCCGCCGGCGCGACGTGCGGGACCGGTCACCGGACGACACCATGGCTCCATGGAGCTGACGTGCGTCACGGTCGACTGCCAGGACCCCGGGCGGGTGGCCGCGTTCTGGAACGAGGCACTCGGCTGGGCGGGTACGGCCGTGGCCGCGGACGGTTCCGGCGCGACGTGCGGTCCCGACGAGGGCGGCACCTACCTCGAGTTCGTGCGCGTCCCCGAGGCGAAGTCGGTCAAGAACCGGATGCACCTCGGGCTGAACGCCGGGACGCTGGCCGAACTCGACGACGAGCTCGACCGGCTCCAGGGCCTGGGCGCCACCATCGCCTGGGAAGAGCAGTTCCCGCCCGAGGTCGCCGGCGAGTACCGCAACGTGGTCCTGCGCGACCCCGAGGGGAACGAGTTCTGCCTGGGGGGCGGCGAGTTCCCCTACTGACCCGTTCCACGGCGGCGACGCCCGGGTAGGGACCCGGGTCCCGATCCCGACCGTGGAGCTCCCGTGAGCAACGAGACCGGACCCGTCAGTGCCGCCGTCCGGCGGCGTCCGCCCGTCGGGCCGATCGAACGGCTCGACCACGAGCGTCTCGTCGAGGAGCACCGGCGATCGTTGGCCAGTCCGCGCCGGGACTACAGCCGCAGCGCCCGCATCCTGTTCGCGCTCGTCGATCGGGTGTACGGGGCGAACCCGTCGCTGGAGAAGTTCCGGGTCCTCGAACTCGTCGCTCGCATGCCGTACCAGGCGTGGGAGCACATCGCCTACGTCGGCGTCACCCACACCGCCCGGCGCACGGGGCTCGCCCGCCACATCTTCGACCGGGTGCGCGCCGCCCGCTTCGAGCAGGACAACGAGCAGTGGCACCTGCTGATCATGGAGGAGCTGACCGCCGGCACCGACCGGCCGCTCGTCCGCACGCGGGTCGTGCCCAAGGTTCTCGCCTTCGCCTACTTCCACCTGTCGTGGATGCTGTTCGTGGTGCGTCCGGTGTGGTCGTACCGGCTCAACGCCGACCTCGAGGACCACGCCGAGCACGAGTACGCCTGCTACGTCGACGAGCACCCCGAGCTCGCGGACCAGCCCTACGAGGGCCGGTTCACCGAGGACTTCGGGCGGTTCGCCAGCCTGGCCGACCTGTTCCGCCAGATCGGCTACGACGAGCGGCTCCACAAGCTGGAGAGCGAGCGCAACATCGCGGCGCCCCGGCTCGACGACTGACGGGCCCCTGCGCCGCTCGGTGTCAGTCCGCGGCCTCGCTCAGCGCCTCGGCGAGCGCGGGGTGCACGAAGAGCGAGTCGACGATGTCCTCGACCTTGAGCCCGGCCGTCACCGCGAGGGCGATCACCGAGATCAGCTCGGCGGCGTGGCGTCCGACGATCGACCCGCCGAGGACCACGCCGGTGGCCGGGTCGGACAGGATCTTCACGAACCCCTTCGGCGCACTGTTGATCAGCGCCTTCGCCGACGCCGAGAACGGCACCTTCGTGACGCGGATCTTGCGGCCCTCGGCGAACGCGTCGGCCTCGGCCAGGCCCACGTCGGCGATCTCGGGCTCGGTGAAGATGGCCGAGGCGGCCTTGTCGTAGTCGAGGTGGCGGTGGTCCCGGGTGTGCAGGCCCATGGCGTGCTCGGCGATCTTGCGGCCCTGCATCGTGGCCACCGACGCCAGCGGGAGCTTCCCCGACAGGTCGCCGGCGACGTAGATGTGCGGGACGTTGGTGACGCAGTGGTGGTTGTTGTCGATGTAGCCCCACCGGTTCACCTCCACACCGGCGGCGTCGCAACCGATGCCCTCGGAGTTCGGGATCGACCCGATGGCGAGCAGCGCGTGGCTGCCCACCGCGGCCCGTCCGTCGTCACACGCGACCCGGACGCCGCCGTCCTCGGTGCGCTCGATGCCCTCGGCCCGCGCGCCCTTGAAGAGCCGGACGCCCCGGGAGAGGAAGCCGTCCTCGAGTGCTGCGGCGACCTCGGGATCCTTCTGGGGCAGCACCTGCTGGCGGGACACGATCAGCGTGACGTCGCACCCGAAGCTCGAGAACATCGACACGAACTCCACGCCCGTCACGCCCGACCCGATGACGATCAGGTGGTCGGGCAACTGCTTGGGCGGGTAGGCGTCCCGGGTCGTGAGGACCCGATCGCCGTCGGGCTCGGCCCAGTCGGGGATCCGGGGACGCGACCCCGTCGAGAGCAGGATCGCGTCGGCCTCGAGGCGGACCTCGCCGTCGGTCGTCTCGGCCACGACCTCGTGGGGGCCGACCATGCGGCCCGTGCCGCGGATGACCCGCACACCCTGGCTGGCCAACAGGCCCGACGCCGACGCCTCGAGTCGCTGCTCGATGGAGGCGATCCGGTTGCGGAGCGCCTCGAAGTCGAGCTCGGCCTTGACGTCGGTGAGGCCCATCTCCTCGCTGTTGTTGATGAAGTTCAGCGCCGACCCGGTGGCGATCATCGCCTTCGACGGGATGCAGTCCCACAGGTTGGCGGCCCCGCCGACGATGTCCCGCTCGATCACGGTCACCTCGGCGCCCAGCTTGGCGGCGTGGGTGGCGGCCGAGTGACCGCCCGGGCCGCCACCGATGATCACGAACCGCAGAGCCATGGCCCGCCACGGTACCGGTGCACCGGGTCGGCTCGGTCACGTGGGCGTGACGTCAGGTGGACCGGGTGATGCGCAGCAGTCGGTGGTCGTCGGTGAACAGCCGGCGGGTGACCCCGGTGCCGATGACGACGACGTTGATGGCGACCGCACCGAGGATCAGGAACATGATCGCCGCCTGCACGCGCACGGCGTCGCGGGGGTCGACGCCGGCCAGGATCAGACCCGTCATGGCGCCGGGCAGGAACACGAGACCGACCGACTTGGTCGTCTCGATCTGCTGGGTGGTGGCGGTGCGCAGGGCCGACCGCAGCGCCGGCCGCGACGCCTCGGTCCACGGTTGACCGAGCGCGAGCCGCGCCTCGACGTCGGCCCGCTTGTCGGACAACTCGGCGACGATGCGCCGACCCGCCACGACCGTCGAGGTCATGGCGTTGCCGACCATCATCCCGCCCACGGGCACGATCGCCCGGGCCTCGACCGGGAAGATGCCGAGCCCGAAGATCACCGCTGCGGTCACCGCGGTCGACGTCGCCAGCGCGGCCGTCGCCAGCGGCAGCACCCCGGGCACCTCCGGGGCGCGCTGGGCCACGGTCCAACCGGCGAACAGCACCATGAACGCGAGCCATCCCCAGGCGAGCGCGATCGGCTGTTCGTCGTCGAGGACCGGCACGAGCACGAAGCCGACGGCGAGCAACTGGACCGTCGCCCGGACGGTGGCGACCGCGATGTCGCGCTCGAGCCCGAGGCGCCTCCACAGCGAGATGCCGAGCGTGACGGCGATCAGGACCAGCGAGGCGGCGAGCCCCCACCACCCGACGTCACCCTCGGCCATCGCCGTCCCTCCCGTCCGAGTCCCCGACGACGTCCCCGGTCGCGTCGTCGCCGGGCCCGGGGTGGGCGTGCCCGTCGTGGACCTCGCCCGACCGGTGGTGATGGTGGAGCGGGTCCTCGGAGGCGAGGTAGTGCTCGACCTGGTGCTCGTCGGCGATGCGGCCGCCGACCAGGACGATGCGCCGGTCGGCGATGCGGTCGGCCTGCGCGAGGTCGTGGGTGACCCAGAGCAGAGGGATGCCGTCGCCGGCCAGCTCGCGCCCGAGCTCCTCGAGCCCCTTCGTCGCGGTCGGGTCCAACGCGGAGGTCGGCTCGTCCATGAGCAGCACCTCTGGTCCGGTCACCAGCGTCCGGGCGAGACACGCCCGCTGCGCCTCGCCGCCGGAGAGGGCGTCGGCCTCGCGGTCGAGCAGGCGGGCCGGCAGGTGTGCCCGGGCGAGGGCCCCGA
>JBHIXO010000301.1:0-5419 GCA_041984725.1 Acidimicrobiales bacterium
GTCTTCGGCGCGCGCGAACGCGGCGTCGATGTCGTGGTGGCGCGTCACCGAGTCGTCGATGCCGACGATCGAGAGGCCGTCCACCGTGACCGCCTCGTTGATCAGCACGCGCGCGCCCGCGCGCTCCAGCGCTTCGGTGATCCGCGCGGCGTCGGTCCAGTGATCGTGGTTGCCGAGCGTGGCGTAGGCGGGGACGCCGTGCCGCTTCATCTCGGCCTGGAAGCGCTCGAGCTCTTCTTCGGTGCCTTGCTCGGTGAGGTCGCCGGCGATGTTGGTGCGGGCGATGTCGACGTCGTGGTCGCGCATGGCGTCGGAGATCGTCGGGCGCAGCTCGCCGGTCTCGGCGTCGACCAGGTAGGCGAGGTACGCGCCGGCGTCGCGGCGGAACAGGATGTTGTTGAGCGAGCAGTCGCCCCAGAAGAAGCCGTCGAGGTGGAGGCGGGCGAGCAGGATCACGCCGGCGTCGATGAGGCGTTGGCGCTGGTCGATGCCGCCACGGTCGCCGAAGAGGTACCGGTAGGGGAGGGCGAAGTCGAGGTAGCGGGTGACGAGGACGGCGCCGAGCGGCTCGCCGCCGGCGGACACCCGCCCGGTGACGACGCCGACGGCATCGACGACGGGCAGGCCGGACTCGGCCAGGTCGCGGAGCAGGTCGTACTCGCGACGGGCGGCGGTCGCCTCGGTCGACTTCAGGGCGTAGACGCGGTCGTCGTAGGCGACGAATCGCACGACGTGGCGCGACACGCCGTGGGCCATCGCCACCCGCCGACCGCCGGTGTTGTCGACGGTCCAGTCGGCGAGGGGGACGTCCCAGGGCAGGTCGAGGAAGTCGGGGTGGCCGCGCCGGGCCCGGACCTCGAACGTGGGCGCCATCGACGGCGACGGTACCGGGACGCGCCGAGGGGGCGCCGTTGGCGCCCCCTCGGATCACATCACATCAGCTTGCGAGCTCAGGCCGACTCGGCGGCCTCGCGGTCCTTGGAGACCTCGTCGAGCATCTCGTACTCCTCGCCGGTGTCGACCCAGTCCTCGAACTGGGTGACGCCGAGCGTGTCGAAGCGCTTGCGCAGCCAGCCGTCGTTGGCGTCGAGCAGGCCGAGCTTCTTGCAGTTGGGGACGATCTTCGAGAAGAGGAGCTGCTGGAAGGGATCCTCGTTCTTCTTCTGCGGATCGTCCTCCTTCATCATGGCGATGGCCTCCTTGACCGGGACGCCCATGCGCTCCCAGACCTCCTGCTGGAGGAAGCGGTCGCGCATGCGCACGGCGGCCTCGAAGGCGAACTCCTGGCGGTCGAGCATCTCCTTGTCGGAGAGGCCCTCGTAGTACTCCTTGAGCGAGAGCACGCCGAAGGCGACGTGGCGGGCCTCGTCGCTCATCACGTAGCGGAGCAGCTGCTTGAGCAGCGGGTCGTTCGTGGTCTGCATGGCCATGCCGAAGGCGGCGAGGGCGAGGCCCTCGACCATGATCTGCATGCCGAGGTAGGTCATGTCCCAGCGGGAGTCCTCGATGATGTCGTCGAGGAGCATCCGCAGGTGGGTGTTGATCGGGTAATGCCCGTTGAGCTTGGTGTCGAGGTACTTGGCGAAGACCTCGACGTGGCGGGCCTCGTCCATCACCTGGGTGGCGGCGTAGTACTTGGCGTCGATCCAGGGCACGGTCTCGACGATCTTGGCCGTGCAGACCAGGGCGCCCTGCTCGCCGTGCATGAACTGGGACAGGCTCCAGTTCTGCGACTCGATGGCGTGCTCGAGCCACTCCTTGTCGGTCCACTTCTCGACGGCGGTGCCCTTGGTGTCGATGCCGAGGTCGCGCAGCGTCTGGGTCGTCATCGTCAGCGGCGACTCCCGGGCGATCTTCTCCTGGTCGACCTCGATCGACCAGTCGAGGTCGGTCTCGCCGTTCCACTGACTGTGCTTGGCCTTCTCGTACAGCTTGATGAGCGGCGGGCGCGAGCGCTCGTAGTCCCAGGTGAACAGCGCATCGGCGTTGTCCTGGACGGTGTGGATCACCGCGGCGACGTCGGTGTTGGTCATCGCCAGGATGGCGTCGAGGTCGTTGACGTCCTCGCGGCCGAGGATGTCGGCGTCGGTGCGGGCCATGTGGAGAATCCCCCGATTCGAAGTTCGCGGACAGGTGCGGAACCGGACGCAGTCCGCGTGGCGACCCACGCGAAGTGACCGGCCGGTAACGCCGATGATAACGATGATTATCGAGGCTGACAAGGGGCCTGTCGAACGGTGGACCCGTCGACCGGTGTCCGAAATGCCCGTACGGAGCGGCGATCGAAGGATCCGGGCACACTGGACGACGTGTCAGGGGACGGCGGCGGCCTCGTCGGCCGCTGGGAATACCGCGCGGCGGGTGACCGCCTGCGCTGGGACGACGACTTCTGCGCGTCGGTCGGTCTCGATCCGTCCGCAGTTCGCTCCCTCGCCGGTCTGCTCCCGCTGATCCATCCGCTCGACCGTGATGCCCTCGAGGCCGACGCTGCGGCCGTCGTCGGCGGAGACGGGCGACGTGCGCTGCGGTTCCGGCTCGTGCCGCCCGGCGGCGACGTACGGGAGATCCTCGCCTGGGCCGACGAGATCCCCCATGCGGAGCCCGGGGTGGTCCACGGCCGGCTGCTCGACCTCACCGCCGACGTCCCGGAGCGGGTCGCGCTCGAGGCCGACCGTGATCGCCTGCTCGGTGCGCTCGCCGACGCCGCCCAGAAGCACGAGTTGCTCTCGTCGAGCGAGGAGCGCTTTCGGCTCGTCTTCGAGAACGCGCCCCTCGGCATGGCGATCTTCGGGCTCGACCGGCGGATCCTGCGGGTCAACCGGGCCTTCGTCGAGCTGACCGGTCGTCCGGCGGCGGAGCTCGAGGGGGCGGACGGTGCGATCCTGCTCGGTCGAGCGCGGACGGCCGAGGAGACCTCGATGGGCGAGGCTCTGCTCCACGATCTCGTGACCGTGCGCGGCGCAGGCATCGATGCCGAGCGCGAGATCGTGCGGCCCGACGGGGAGGTTCGGTCGGTGTCGGTGCGGGGCGTCCTCCAGCGCAGCGCCGACGGCACGCCGCGCGACATCCTGACCATGTTCGAGGACGTGTCCGACCGACGGCGCTACGAGCTCGAGCTCGAACGCCGGGCGCTGCGCGACATGCTCACCGACCTGCCGAACCGGGCCTGCGTCCACGACCGGCTCGAACGCGACCTGGCGCGCGCGGCTCGCGGTCGTGCGCCGGTCGGCGTCCTGTTCTGCGACATCGACCGCTTCAAGGACGTGAACGACCGCCACGGGCACGCCGTCGCCGACGAGGTGTTGCAGACCACGGCCACCCGGTTGGCGAAGGCGGTCCGGGGAGGCGACACCGTCGCCCGCTACGCAGGCGACGAGTTCCTGGTGAGCTGCCCCGACACCGACGACGGCGAGCTCCGCGAGATCGCCGAACGGGTCGTGACCATGATCCGGGAACCCATGCCGACGTCGGTGGGCACGGTGCACGTCTCGATGAGCGTCGGGCTCGCGACCTCCCGGCGCGGCCAGGACGTGGAGGCACTCGTCGAGCAGGCGGACGAGGCCATGCTCGAGGCGAAGCGTCGGGGACGTGACCGGATCGAGGGCTACGGCGAGGAGCTGGAACGCCGGCGAGCGCACCGCGTACGGATCCGCGCCGGGCTCGAGGAGGCGCTGCGGGCCGACGGCCAACTCGTCGTGCACTACCAGCCCCAGATCGATCTCCGCACCGGCGCGATCGTCGGGGTCGAGGCGCTGATCCGCTGGCGGCAGCCGACCGGCGCCGTGCAGTCCGCCGACGGCTTCGTCGGCGTGGCGGCCGACGCCGGACTGCTGCCCGACCTCACGGAGCGGGCGTTGCGCGAAGCCTGTCGCCAGGGCGCGGCATGGGGCGCCGGCGAGGCCGGCGGCACGGTCGCGGCCGTCGCCGTCAACGTCGCCGCGTCCATGTGCAGCGACCCCGACCTGCCGGGCCTCGTGGCCGCCGTGCTCGGTGAGTCCGGGTTGAACCCTGCGGGGCTGCACCTGGAGGTGACCGAGGAGGCGCTCATCGACGACCTCGCCACCGCGGTCGGCGTCGTGCGCGACCTGCGCGATCGGGGCGTCGCCGTGGGGATCGACGACTTCGGGACCGGGTACGCGTCGCTCGCCCACCTTCACGAGTTGCCGCTCGACTTCCTGAAGCTCGACGGCAGCTTCGTCGGCAGCCTGCGCGACGACCGTCGGTCGGCGCTCGCCTCCTCGATCGTCGAGCTCGCCGCGAAGCTCGGGTTGATCGTGGTCGCCGAATGCGTCGAGGAGGAATGGCAGATCGACGAGCTCCGCCGCTTCGGGGTGTACGCCGCGCAGGGCCACTACTGGGCGCCCGCCCTGCCGAGCGACGAACTGGCCTCGTGGGTGGCGGCGTGGCGCGAGACCCTGCCGTGACCACCGTCAGCGCAGCCGCTCCTCCCAGCGGCGCAGCTCGGCCTCGAGCGTGGCGGGCAGGATCGGCGCGATGCGGTCGTGCAGGTCGGGACCGACGAAGCGGTGGAGGACCTCGTGCTGCTCCAGCCGCCGGTCCTCCGTGCGCTGGGTGATCACGTCGAGGGCGCGGACCCCGGCCGTGCCGGTCGCGGGGTCGGGGCAGGCGAAGGCGTCGAGGAGCCGCCATGCCTCGTCGAGTCGGTCCTCCTCGATCGCCAGCCAGGCGAGCGGCACGATCAGCTCGGACTCCTCGTAGAGCAGGCGGCCGAAGGGGCGCCGGCGGGCGAGCTCGACGAGCTGGGCGGCCCGCTCGGCGACCGGTCGCTCGGCGGCGATGATCGTCGCGATCTCGACGCGGGTGCTCCACGCGACGGTGGGCGGGGAGGCGATCGCCGCCGCCAGCTCCGGGCCGCGGGGGAGGGACTCGGTGTACTCGGTCCACAGCAGCGTCGAGAGGGTCGCCTGGTGGACACCGGTACCGGGCCGTGACCACGACACGGCCTCGCGCATCGCCGCGTGGGCGGCGTCGACGTCGTCGTCGGCGAGGAGCGCGATGGCCCGCGCCAACGACATGATCGCCACGGAGTAGTCCACGTGCCCCGTCGCCGCGCCGGTGGCGACGGGGAGCAGGCGGGCGGTCTCGGCGACGACCCGTGCCGGCTCGACGACCGTGGTGAACAGCAGCTCCCACGCCCGGAAGAAGAGCCCCCAGGGTTCGTCGTCGTCGGTCTCGGCCACCGCGGCGCCCACGGTCCCGAGCGCGTCGCCGACCCGGAAGCTGAAGGTCTGCAGGAACAGGTCGGCGGCCCACAGCGCCCGCCGCGCCATCGGGCCGATCTCGCCCGACGCCTCCCGCACGGCGCCGATGCGTTCGAGCATCGCCTCGAACGACCCGGTCGTGGTCGGCGCGGTCGCGGTCGCGAGGAGGAGCGCCGCGACCTCGTGCCGGCCGTCGA
>JBHIXO010000302.1:0-5394 GCA_041984725.1 Acidimicrobiales bacterium
AGTCGCCGGTTCTTCCGGGTCGCGGTCGGGCCGGGCCGCGACCGCTACCGAGCGCGTCGCGGATCGCCCGGTCCGCGCGGCTCAGGCCAGCGGGCGACCGAAGGGGAGTTCGCCGTGGCGCTCCTGCAGGAAGGTCTCGGCCCGCTCGACCGCGGCCATCCACAGCCCGGTGCCCCGATCGCGCAGCTCGGTGATCACGCCGGCCACGGCCTCGACCGGGTCGGCGACGTCGGGGGCGTGGGCGTGCAGGAGCGGCGCGGCGACGGCCACGAAATCGGGCACGTGGACGGTGCCGGCCTGGGACAGCACGGCGTGGGCCCGGGCGGTGATCGGGACCGGCGTGAGCGGGACGACCACGCCCGCCCGGACCGTGGCGGCGGCGTCGTGGTCGACGGCGCCCGCCTTGCCGGCCACGAGCAGCACGTCGGCGTCGGCGTCGAGCCCGCCGTCGACGACCTCACCGCCGGCATCGGTCACCGCGGTGCGAGCCGCCTCCACCACCGGACCGCCCCCCACGATGGCGACCCGGGCGCCCGTCATCCCGCCGTCGCGCGCCGCACCGGCCGCGGCGATTGCGCCCCGCGCGGTCAGCGTGGCGTCGAGGCCCTCGCTCCACAGTCCGGGCGGCCGCTGGTCGACGATGCGCAGCGGCGCGAGGTCCTCCTCGGTGAGCCCGAGGCCCGGGTCGGTCGCCCAGCGGCCGTCGGCCACCAGCGCCCGGGCCTCCTCGACGAAGGCGGCGACGGCGTCGTCGCGGTCGTCGCCCTCGGCGTTGATGCCGGCCGAGCCGCCGCAGCGGTCGACGCCGAAGCACGCGAACGAGTAGGTCGTCGATCGGGCGAGCAGCGTCGCGCCGTCCTGGAGCACCTTGCGGGCGAGACGGGTGATCCCGACCGCCGGGACGTCCTCGTACTCGAAGGCGATGAAGGCATCGGTGGACGACAGCTTGTGGATCTTCACGGCGGCGAGTCTGGCATCCGGCGCTGTCAGCCCCCACCGGTAGTGTCGCCTCGGTGTCCGATGCCGACCAGCTCTTCCCCGACGCCGCACCGGCCGGGGGCCGGGCGGCCGCCGAGCCGGCCCCGTTCGGCGACACGCTGCTCGACGGGCTGAACCCGGCGCAGGAGGCGGCCGTCATCCACGAGGACGGCCCGCTGCTCGTGCTCGCCGGGGCCGGATCGGGCAAGACGCGGGTGCTGACCCGCCGCATCGCGTGGCTGATCCGCGAGCGGGGCGTGAGCCCGTTCGAGATCCTCGCCATCACGTTCACCAACAAGGCCGCCGACGAGATGAAGTCCCGCGTCGCCGAGTTGGTCGGGCCCGTGGCCCGGAAGATGTGGGTGTCGACGTTCCACTCGGCGTGCGTGCGCATCCTGCGGCGCGACGCCCAGGCGCTCGGGTTCCCGTCCGGCTTCACGATCTACGACCAGGCCGACGCCGTCCGCCTCACGGGCTACGTGCTGCGCGACCTCGACCTCGACACCAAGAAGCTGCCGCCCCGGTCGGTGCACGCCCAGATCTCGGCGGCCAAGAACGACTACGTGACCGTCGCCGAGTACGCCGACCGGGCCCGGGGCTTCACCGAACAGAAGCTGGCCGACGTCTACCGCGAGTACCAGCAGCGCCTCCTGCGGGCGGGCGCCATGGACTTCGACGACCTGCTGCTCAACACGGCCGAGCTGTTCCGGCGTCACCCCGACGTGCTCGAGCACTACCGCAAGCGGTTCACGCACGTCCTCGTCGACGAGTACCAGGACACCAACAAGGTCCAGAACGACCTCGTGCTGCAGCTCGGTCGTGAGCACCGGAACGTGACGGTGGTGGGTGACGGCGACCAGTCGATCTACCGCTTCCGCGGGGCCGACATCTCGAACATCCTCGACTTCGAGGAGGCGTTCCACGACGTCACGACGATCCCGCTCGTCCAGAACTACCGGTCGACCCAGACCGTGCTCGACGCCGCCAACGCCGTCATCGCCAACAACCTCGGCCGCAAGCCCAAGGACCTGTGGACCGAGGCCGGCCTCGGCGACCGCATCGTCCGCTACCACGCCGAGGACGAGCACGACGAGGCCCAGTGGGTCACCCAGCAGATCGCCTCGTACCACGACGCCGGCGACCGGCGGTGGGCCGACATGGCCGTCTTCTACCGGACCAACGCCCAGTCGCGGGTGCTCGAGGAGTACCTCGCCCGCGGCGGCATCCCCTACAAGGTCATCGGCGGCACCCGGTTCTTCGACCGCCGCGAGATCAAGGACGCGCTCGCCTACCTGCGGGCCGTCGTCAACCCCCAGGACGAGGTCAGCGTCAAGCGTGTCCTCAACGTCCCCAAACGCGGGGTCGGCGACACGAGCGTCGCCCGGGTCGACTCGTGGATCGCCGGGCGGGGCATGACCTTCGTCGAGGGTCTGCGCCACGCCGAGGACGCCGGGGTGTCCGGTCGGGCGCTGAAGGGCATCGCCAGCTTCGTCGCCCTGCTCGACGAGGCCGCCGACCGTGTCGACGACGGACCCGGCCCGCTGCTCGAGCACCTGCTCGAGGAGAGCTGCTACCTCGAGGAGCTGCGCGCCGACCACACGATCGAGTCCGAGGGCCGCCAGGAGAACCTGGCCGAGCTGCTCGGCACGGCCGGCGAGTACGACGACGTCGCCGAGTTCCTCGAGTCGGTCAGCCTCGTGGCCGACACCGACGACCTCGACGCCGACGAGTCGGAGGTCACGCTGATGACCCTGCACTCGGCCAAGGGTCTCGAGTACCCGGTCGTGTTCATGGTGGGGCTCGAGGACGGCATCTTCCCGCACCTGCGCACGCTCACCGAGCCCGACGAGCTCGAGGAGGAGCGCCGCCTCGCCTACGTCGGCATCACCCGGGCGATGGAGCGGCTGCACCTCACCAACGCGTGGAGCCGCACGCTGTTCGGCGGCACGCAGTACAACCCGCCGAGCCGGTTCCTCGACGAGATCCCCGAGGCGCTGGTCGAGGAGGTCGGCGGACGACGACGGGCCAGCCGGGGTGGCCGCACCTACGGCGCCGGCGGCCGCAGCCGGTCGGCCGACGTGCCCGAGGGCCGGGTCTTCGGGCGGGGCGGGCGCGACGACGGGTCCGAGCGCATGTCCGAGGGGCGCGACCGCATCGTCGAGAACGCGCTCGCCGCCCGCGACCGCCCGCCGGCGAGCACGGGGGCCGAGTCGCTCGGCCTGCAGGTCGGCGACGACGTGCACCACGCCACCTTCGGCGACGGCGTGATCCTCGACATCAGCGGAGCGGACGACAAGGCCGAGGCCACCATCCGGTTCGCCGACGCGGGCGAGAAGCGCCTGCTCCTCAGCTGGTCGCCCCTGGAGAAGCGGTGACGAGACGCCCGTCACGTCCGGCCCGGCGTTCCGCTCGGCCTGCCAGAATGGAGGGGCGATGACCGAGGGGCGGAGTGATGGGGCACTCCCGGAGCGGGCCGACCAGCTCCGGGCGTCCGACGACGACCGAGCACAGGTGGTCGCGCGCCTGCGCACGGCGGCCGGCGAGGGCCGCATCGACCTCGACGAGCTCGAGGAGCGGATCGCGGCCACCTACCGGGCCCAGTACCTGCCCGACCTCGCACCGATCACCGCCGACCTGCCCGATGACACCCGCGGCGAGACCGCCGCCGGCCCGTCCGGCCAACGACGCCCGGCACGGCCGGCGGGGACGGGGGGCGTCGAGCACCGCAACCCGCTGGTCATGGAGGACGACGAGTTCCGCAGCCACCTGACCGTCTACGTGATGGTGATCGGGATGCTGATCGGCATCTGGCTACTGAGCGGCGCCGGCCACTTCTGGCCTTTCTACCCGGCGGCCGGATGGGGCATCGGGATGGGCGCGCACTACCAGACCGCCATCACCCACCAGCGCAAGCGGCTCGACCGGGCCCGACGCGAGGGCATCCCGTCGTTCGTCGAGCTCGACCGGATCGAGCACGAGGAGAAGAAGGCCAAGCGCAAGCAGCGCATCGCCAAGGTGCTGCCGCACCTGCCCCCGATGCCCCAGATCCCGGGCGTCCCGCCGATCGAGGACTGGTTCCCCCGCGGGGACGCCGATGACGACACCGGCGACGGCGATGCCGGCGCGACGGCCGCCACCGACCCGACCCGACGATTCGCCGCCGCGATGTTCGTCGACGTCGTCGGCTCGACGCAGCTGACCGAGGCGCTCGGCGACGAGGCCTGGGCCCAGGTCCGGACCCGGTTCCGGACGCTGGTCGGCGAGTGTGCCGAGGCGGTCGGGGGCTGGGAGGCCAACACCGCCGGCGACGGCGTCCTCGTGCGCTTCGACGACCCCGGCGCCGCCGTCCGGTGCGCCATCGAGATCCAGCGCCGGCTGGCGTCGCAGCGCGACCGCACCGGCTTCGCCCCCGAGGTGCGCATCGGCGTGCACAGCGGCGATGCGGTCGACGACGGCGGCGACCTCATCGGTGCGGTCGTCAACCTGGCGTCGCGGGTGACGAGCGTGGCGGCCCCCGGCGAGATCGTGGTGACCGAGCACGTCGCCGACCACGTCGACTCGGGCATCTCGACCGAGGACCGCGGCCTGCACACCCTGCGCGGCATCAGCCGCCCCCGCCATTTGCTCGCCGTCCACTGGCGCTGACCGCCCGCCGCGGGTTGGTGCCCCGGGTTGGCGGGTCACCAGCGATCCGTTCTGGGCCCTGGATCTGAGCGCGGGTTCTCCGATCATGGGCCCGGAACGGGTCGGGGTCGGGAGATGTCCGGTTCTGGGCCCTGGATCTGAGCGCGCGTTCTCTGATCATGGGCCCGGAACGGGAAGGGGTGGTCGCTGCGGGTTGGTGCCGTCGACGGGCAGGGGGTACACCGGAGCGGATGCGAGCGCTGCTGGCACGAGCCGCCTTCGTCGTCCGCCGCGACCACACCCTGGGCAACGTCATGGAGCGCCTGGCCGCCGTCCACGGTGGCCGGCACCTGGTCACCGAGACCGGCGGGGGCCTCGACCTCACCTACCGGCAAGCCGCCAAGCGCGTCGCCCGGTGGGCCGGGGGCGTGGCCGCTCGCACCGAGCCGGGCGACGTGGTCGTCGTCGCCACGCCCAACGGGTACGCCCAGCTCCTGCTCTGCCTCGCCGTCTCTCGCGCGGGTGCCATCCCCGCGCCGGTCAACGACGCCATGCGGCCCGACGAGATCCAGCACGTCATCGACGACTCCGGCGCCGCGTTCGTCATCCGGTCGGTCAACGAGGTCGACGGCCACGAGCCCCTCGTCGAGGCCGTCGCCGGCGCGCCCCACGACGTCGCCGCCCTCTTCTACACGTCGGGCACCACCGGCCGACCGAAGGGGGCCGCCCTCACCCACGGCTCGCTGCTCGCCTCGCTGCGGGGCGGTGCCCTGTTCCCGAGCATGCTGCGCC
>JBHIXO010000303.1:0-5388 GCA_041984725.1 Acidimicrobiales bacterium
GTAGAACACGCGATCTCAAATTGGCGGGTGAACGATTCGCGAAGACCCAGGATCTGCACGGACGAGTCGCTGATGTGATGGCGGTATTGGTCGTGATCCACGCATTTCTCGGATTTCTCTACCTTCTGCAGATTCTTTGATGACCCATGTTTCCCGAAGTGCGAACGGGGGCGGGATCGACTCGATCGACGCCGCCCCCCTCGTCGCCCTCGCCGACACCTGGGGTGCGGTCCTCGTCCTCGTGACCGCGGTGCTGATCGCCCTGTTCGTGATCACCAAGACCCCGGTGCGCGTCGCCGCCGGGGGCGCCGTCGCCACGATGCGTCCGCTGCACGACGCGCTCCGCTCGACCTTCCGTTCGCTGTTCGAGGTCGGCCGCCCCGACGATGCCGACGTCGACGACGGCCCGGGCGACCACACCACCACCATCGTCGTGGGCGGCGAGATCTACGACGGGGGCGCCGACGACCTCGACCCCGGCGAGCCCGAGCCCCTGCCCGAAGAGCCGCCGGCGCCGAGCGAGGTCGCGGTGCAGGTGCCCGAGCCGGCCCCCGACCCCGACGAGGTCGACCTCCGCCCCGAGCCGCCCGCCGGCGACTGGAAGCTGCCGCCCGCCAAGCTGCTGATCCGCAGCGCCGGCCACGAGATCGACCGCAAGAGCGTCGAGGACGACGGCCGCCGCCTCGAGGCGAGCCTCGCCCAGCACGGCGTCGAGACCCGCCTGATCGGCATGGTCGTCGGGCCCACCGTCACCCGCTACGAGCTCGAGCTCGGCCCGGGCGTCAAGGTCAACAAGGTCACCAGTTTGGCCAAGGACATCGCCTATTCGATGGCGACGCCCGACGTCCGCATCCTCGCCCCGATCCCGGGCAAGCAGGCGATCGGCATCGAGGTCCCGAACGCGCGCCGCCAGCTCGTCACCGTCGGCGACATCCTCGGCTCGCGCGAGGCCCTCGAGGCCGACCACCCGCTCGAGGTCGCCGTCGGCCGCGACATCAACGGCATCGCCCACCTCATGAACCTGGCGGCGATGCCCCACATCCTCATCGCCGGCGCCACCGGTGCGGGCAAGTCGAGCTGCCTGAACTCCGTGCTCACGTCGATCCTCATGCGGTCGACGCCCGACCAGGTCCGCATGATCCTCGTCGACCCCAAGCGCGTCGAGATGGGCCAGTACGACGGGCTGCCGCACCTGCTCACCCAGGTCGTGACCAACCCGAAGAAGGCGGCCAACGCGCTGGCGTGGGCGGTCAAGGAGATGGAGCGGCGCTACGACCTCCTCTCCGAGGTCGGCGTGCGCGACATCACCGGCTACAACGAGGCCTACGACCGGGGCGATCTCGCCGAGATCGAGGACGACTACCAGGGACGCCTCGTCGGCTCGGCCTCGGCACCGCCGGCGGGCGACGGGGCGGGCCCCGGACCCGAGCGCTACCAGCGCCTGCCGTTCGTCCTCGTCGTCGTCGACGAGCTCGCCGACCTGATGATGGTCGCGGCGCGCGACGTCGAGGAGTCGATCTGCCGGCTCGCCCAGATGGCCCGCGCCGTGGGCATCCACCTCGTCATCGCCACCCAGCGACCGTCGGTCAACGTCATCACCGGCGTCATCAAGGCCAACGTGCCCGCCCGCCTCGCGTTCGCCGTGTCGAGCGCCACCGACTCCCGCGTCATCCTCGACCAGACCGGGGCCGAACGGCTCGTCGGCAAGGGCGACATGCTGTTCCTCGGCCCCACGTCGTCCAGCCCGCATCGGATCCAGGGCTCGTGGGTGACGGAGGAAGAGGTGCGCAACGTCGTCGCCCACTGGAAGCGCCAGTCGCCCGAGGTGAGCTACCTCGAGGAGGTCCAGGGCGAGGAGGGCGCCGACGCCGGCGCGGTGCTTCCCGGCGGCGGCACCGGCGACGAGGACGACGACGACCTCGCCCTGCAGGCCATGGAGCTGATCGTGCGCAGCCAGCTCGGCTCGACCTCGATGCTCCAGCGCAAGCTGAAGGTCGGCTTCGCCCGGGCCGGCCGGCTCATGGACATCCTCGAACAGCGGGGAGTCGTCGGCCCGTCGGTCGGGTCGAAGGCCCGCGACGTGCTGATGACCGAGACCGAGCTCGACGAGCTGCTCGCCGGTCGCTGACGCCCCCCAGGGAGCTGACGGGCGCCGCCCGGGCGCCCGGTTTGTACCCGGCCGTCGGGGATCGGCCATCCTCACCTCGTGATCCCCGCCCTGCTCGCCGTGCTCGCCGGCCTGTTCGTGCTGACCAAGGCGGCCGATGCCTTCGTCACCGGCGCGGCCCGTCTGTCCACCACGCTCGGCGTGCCGCCGGTCGTCATCGGCGCCGTCGTCATCGGCTTCGGGACGAGCGCGCCCGAGATGGTCGTGTCGGGGATCTCGGCCGGCCAGGACAAGCTCGACATCGCCGTCGGCAACGTCATCGGGTCGAACGTCGCCAACCTCTCCCTCGTCCTCGGCGTGTCCGGGCTGCTCTGCGCCATGACGGTGACGTCGGGAATCCTCCGCAAGGAGGCGCCGCTGTCGACCGCCTCGGTCGTGCTGTTCGCCGTCTTCGTCCAGGGAGGGCTGGAGCGGTGGGAGGGCGTCGCCCTGCTCGTCGCGATGGCGGCCGCCCTCGCCTGGCTCCTCGTCGGCTCGGGGAACGACGACGACGAACTGCTCGCCGAGGTCGACGAGTTCCTCGACGACGACGAGGGCATCACGACCGGCAAGGAACTGCTCCGCACCCTCGTCGGTCTCGCCGGCGTCATCGGCGGCGCGCAGGCGACCGTCTGGGGTGCCTCGGAGATCGCCGACATCCTCGAACTGGGCGAGGGCTTCGTCGCCGTCACCCTCGTCGCCCTCGGCACGTCGTTGCCCGAACTCGTCACCGCCATCGCCGCCGCCCGCAAGAACGAGCACGACCTGATCGTCGGCAACCTGCTCGGCTCGAACCTGTTCAACAGCCTCGGTGTCGGCGGCATCGCCGCGGTCATCGGCCCGGGTCAGCTCGTCGACACCGACCTCGCCACCATCGCCGTCGGTTCGATGCTGATCGTCGCGTTCGGTGCGTGGGCGTTCCTGGCCAGCGGCCGGCGACTGGTCAGCTGGGAGAGCCTGCTGCTCCTCGCCGTGTACGTCATCACCGTGCCGCTCCTCGCCTGATCATCGCCTGACGGCGACCCGGCAGCACGGCGCCGTTCGGGACGGGAACGCCGTGTGGCGCACGGCACATCCGTTTCGGTCGCCGGGCCCGGGGGTAGTGGCCCGCCGTGACCACGTTCGCTGCGCGCCACGTCTCCGAAGCCGTCCTCCCCGTGCCGAGGGCACGCATCTGGGACGTCGTCTCCGACCCGTCGGCCCTCGCGGACCTCACGCCGCTGATCGCCTCGATCGAGGCCCAGGGCGACCGCTGGTGCTGGCGACTGCGGAGCATCTCGGCGCTCGGCGTCAGCATCGAACCGAGCTTCACCGAGGAGATGACCTTCGACGCCCCGAGCGGCATCACGTACCGCCCGGCGCCACCGCCCGGCGCCGAGGAGCGTCTCGGCGCCACCGGCTCGTACCGCCTCGACGCCGTCGACGACTCCACGACCCGGCTGTACGTCGACATCACGCTCGAGGTCGACCTGCCCCTGCCGCGGGCGTCGCGGCGAGCCGTCGAGGGCGTCATGCGCCGGACGATGCGCGCCACGGGCGAACGCTTTGCCGAGAATCTCTACGACCGGCTCGGCATCGACCCGTCCGCCGTCGAGGTACGTGAGCTGGAGCCTGCGGCGTGACCGCCGCGCTCCCGTGCCCCACCGAGGGCGGCTTCCAGCCCTTCGCCGTCGCGACCCCGGTCGGCCCTCACGTGACCATGCAGGCGGGCACCGTCCTCGCCGGCCGCTACTGGACGACGACGTCCCGATCCTCCTACAAGGCGGCCATGATCCGTCGCCTCGGTCGCGCAGGCGTCCTGCTGCGCGGTGACGACGGTCGGGTTCGTGCCGCAACGGGCCGGGCGACGCTCCTCGACCCTCGCGACCCGACCACCGCGCTCGATGCCCCCGGTGCACTCCCGTTCGCGGGCCTCGCCGTCGCCAAGGTCGCGGTCTCCCAGCTCAGCCAACTCGCCGGCTACGTCGAGGCGGCCCGGGCCGTGCCCCGAGGGTGGTGGCCCGATCGGCGGGTGATCGTCGTCGTGCGGCTCGACCACGTGATCGAGCTCGACGGCGACGACGTCGTCTCGGCGCCCGACAGCGCGCATTCCCAGGGTGCCGGGAGCGGTCCGGTGCTCGACCCCGAGCCGGCCGCACCGTCCGCCGCCGGCATCGACGCCCTCGACCGGCGTGTCGCGTCGGTCTTCGCCGGCGACCGCCGAATCCACGCCGGCTTCCTCTCGGCGGCCGGACCCGTCGTCCTGCCGGCTCGCTGGGACGACGACCGTCGCGTCGTCGTGTCGTGGGCGGCGCTCGAGGCCGGTTCCGTGGATCTTCCCGGTCCGGCGTGCGTCGTCGGCGACGACAGCGCCGACCGGCGACCCGACCGCAAGCTCGGCGCCATGCTCCGCGGCAGCGCGTCGGTCGTCGGCCTCACCGACCGCACGGCCCACCTCGCGCTCGTGACCGACCGGGTGACCACCTGGGACGGCTTCGACTCCGGCACCCGGTCGGTGGCCTGACCGTGCTGGTTGTCGTCGTCGCCATCGCCGCGCTCGCGCTGTGGGCGTTCGTGTTTCTGCCGCCCGACGACCAGCTGTGGCGGCGGACCGTCGTCGCGGCCGGCGTCATGATCGTCGGCTGCAGCGCGATCCTCGTCGCCGGTGACCGCTTCGGTGCCGTCGTCGGACCGTTCACACCGGCCGAGGTCGCCATCGGGCTGGGGATCGGCGGCGCCTGGCTGGCCGCGACACACCTCGGTCACCGGGTGTTGTGCCGCCTGTTCCCGAGCTTCATCCGCCAGGTCTCGGACCTCTACCGGAAGGGCACGGGCGACTCGACGGCCCTGATGGTCGGCGCCGTGACCGCCATGGCGGTGGCGGAGGAGCTGTTGTTCCGCGGCATCGTCCAGGAGCGCGCCGGCCTCGTCGTCGGAGTTGCCGTCTACGCCGGTGTGCAGGCCGTCGAGCGCAAGTGGGTGCTCGTCCTCGCCGCCGCGCTGTGCGGCACCGCGACGCCGCAGAGCATGACGTGACGCTTGAAATAGAAAACTGCGAACAGCGATTTGCCGAACTGGTGATCAAACTACAGAAAAAATATAACCAAAACGTTGTACTGTTGATTGATGAATATGACGTTCCAGTGCAAATTTAAATAGTATAAAATAGTATAGGTTGCAATGAATAGAAACCGAAACCACACCAAATCGAATGAAACAATGTACGTCCCTACCCATTGATTCCTCTTTCTTGACAGCGTGAT
>JBHIXO010000304.1:0-5351 GCA_041984725.1 Acidimicrobiales bacterium
CGCTACGACCGGACCGACCGTCGGTGCGCACGGCCTCTGGGTGCATTCGGCCGGCGCCCTGCAGACCGGTTGCACCCAGAGATCCGGGGGTGCCGCCCGATGTCCGTTGCCCCGACGGTCTGGGTGCATTCGGGCGGCGCCCTACAGACCGGTTGCACCCAGAGCCCGGACCGAGCCGGTCCCGACGTCGGGGTCGTCAGACGGGGAGACCCGCGGCGACCCGGACCTCGCGGCGGATCCGGCCGGGTTCCCGGTGCACCGTGCGCCACGTGTAGCGCAGCGGGGTGCGGCCGGCGAGGACGAGGCCGTTCTGCCGGCGCAGGTCGTGCTCGAGCGCGGTCGGTGTGCCGTGCACCTCCCAGCCGTCGGCCTCGACCGGGATGTCGTGGTCGACGAGGAGCGCGTCGACCCGCCCGAGGAACTCGCCGTCGGCGGTGAGTCGGCGCTCGACCTCGACCCGTCCGACGTCGGCGGCGACGAGCACGCGGGCCAGTCGGGCCTCGAGCACGTCGGGCGTGGGCAGGGTGACGGAGGGCTCGGCGAGGTAGCGACGCAGGCGGGCGATGCCGGTGCGCCCCGGCCGGGCGTGGGCGACGAGGGTGAACCACAGGCCGGGGATGCACACCACGCCCCGACCCTTGGCGTGGGAGACGAGGTCGAAGTAGCGGTCGTCGTCGGTGACGACGGCGGCGAGGTCGAGTGCGGTGCGGTGGGCATCGGTCACCCAGAACCCACCGGCCCGTCGTCGGCGGCACCGGTCGAGGTCCCGCGGCCGGTGGACCTCGACGCCGTGGAGTCGGGCCGACCCGGACCGGACGACCGACACGGCGGGCACCGTCGGCAGGTCGAGGCCGTAGCCGAGCAGCGCCGCCGCCGAGGCGTGGGACACCAGCGCGCCGGTGGCCAGGACGGCGGCGGCCGTCTCGAGCCGGGCGGACCTCGGCGCGGCGCCGTCGACGTAGACGCCCTCGTGGCGCCGGCGGATGCGCCCGACCGCGACGAGGAGGTCGATCTCGTGGTGGGTGAGACCGTCGGCGAGGAGTCCGGCGCGCGTCGCCGCGCCGTCGTGCCGTCGCAACGCCCGCTGCAGGGTCTGCTCGACGACCCGTCGCCGTCGTCGTCCCGGGCGCTCCATCAAACCGAGAATGCGTGAAACAGCACGAAAAAGCAAGAGGGCTCGAACTCTGGGTGCACCGATCCGGCGGAGGTGCGGCCGGTTGCACCCAGACGTCGACGGACGCCGTCTCGACCCCACAGAACCCACCTGCGCAGAGTTGTCAATGATGCACTCAGGTTTTATGCTGCTGGATCGAGCGGAAGACCATCCCCCGGTCGTCCCGCCCCCACGCAACCCGCAACCCCACGCAACACCCAACCCACAGGGAGTGGACCCATGCCCAAGGCCGTCGGTATCGATCTCGGCACCACCAACTCGGTCGTCTCGGTCCTCGAGGCCGGCGATCCGGTGGTCATCCCCAACAGCGAGGGGTCGCGCACGACGCCCTCGGTCGTCGCCTTCTCCAAGAGCGGCGAGGTGCTCGTCGGCGAGGTCGCCAAGCGCCAGGCCATCACCAACCCCGATCGCACGATCCGCTCGGTCAAGCGCCACATGGGCACCGACTGGAAGATCGACATCGACAGCAAGGACTACACGGCCCAGGAGATCTCGGCCCGCACCTTGCAGAAGCTCAAGCGCGATGCCGAGAGCTACCTCGGCGACACGGTGACCCAGGCCGTCATCACCGTCCCGGCGTACTTCGACGACGCCCAGCGCACGGCCACGAAGGAGGCCGGCCAGATCGCGGGCCTCGAGGTCCTGCGCATCATCAACGAGCCGACCGCGGCCGCCCTCGCCTACGGGCTCGACAAGGAGGGTGAGGCCGACCAGACCGTGCTCGTCTTCGACCTCGGCGGCGGCACCTTCGACGTGTCGGTCCTCGAGATCGGCGACGGCGTGTTCGAGGTCAAGTCGACCCACGGCGACACCAACCTCGGCGGCGACGACTGGGACCAGCGCGTCATCGACTGGCTGGTCGAGCAGTTCAAGGCGGCCCACAACGTCGACCTGAGCAAGGACAACATGGCCGCCCAGCGCCTCAAGGAGGCCGCCGAGAAGGCCAAGATCGAGCTGTCGCAGGTCCAGTCGACCCAGATCAACCTGCCGTTCATCACGGCCACCCAGGAGGGCCCGCTCCACCTCGACGAGCAGCTCACCCGGGCCAAGTTCCAGGAGCTGACCGAGGACCTGCTGCAGCGCTGCAAGGTGCCCTTCGAGCAGGCGCTCTCCGACGCCAACATCGGCGAGGGCGACCTCGACCACGTCATCCTCGTCGGCGGCTCCACCCGCATGCCCGCCGTCACCGACCTGGTCACCTCGCTCACCGGCAAGGAGCCCCACAAGGGCGTCAACCCCGACGAGGTCGTCGCCGTCGGCGCCGCCGTCCAGGCCGGCGTCCTCAAGGGCGAGGTCAAGGACGTGCTGCTCCTCGACGTCACGCCACTGTCGCTCGGCATCGAGACCAAGGGTGGCGTCATGACCCGGCTCATCGAGCGCAACACCACCATCCCCACCAAGCGGACCGAGGTGTTCACGACCGCCGAGGACATGCAGCCCTCGGTCGAGATCCACGTGCTCCAGGGCGAGCGCGAGATGGCGAGCTACAACAAGACGCTCGGCAAGTTCCAGCTCGTCGACCTGCCCCCGGCGCCCCGCGGCGTGCCCCAGATCGAGGTCACCTTCGACATCGACGCCAACGGCATCGTCCACGTGTCGGCCAAGGACCGGGCGACCAACAAGGAGCAGTCGATGACCATCACCGGTCAGAGCTCGCTCGCCAAGGACGACATCGACCGCATGGTGAAGGACGCCGAGGCCCACGCCGAGGACGACGCCAAGCGGCGTGAGGAGGCCGAGGTCCGCAACCAGGCCGACACGTTCGTGTACCAGACCGAGAAGCTGCTCAAGGAGCAGGGCGACAAGCTCGACGGCGACGAGAAGTCCAAGGTCGAGTCGGCCCTCGCCGACCTGAAGGCGACGCTCGGCGGCGACGACGTCGGCGCCATCAAGGATGCGACCGAGAAGCTGATGAGCGCCTCGCAGGACTTCACCCAGAAGCTCTACGAGTCGGCGGCCAAGGCCGACGCCGAGTACCCCAACTCGGGGGCGTCCGGCGGTGCCGGCGCCACGTCCGGTGACGACGACGACGACGTCGACCCCGAGATCGTCGACGAGTGATCGACGTGGAGCACCCCGACCAGCCCGCCGGCCCGTCCGGCGACGCGGTCCCGGCCGATCCCGCGATGGACGACCCGGCCCACGTCGCCGACGAGCTGGCCGCCGACGCCCGCGCCGTCGAGGACGAGGTCGCCGACACGACCGGAGTCGGCGTCACCCCCACCGGTGACGACACCCCGGGCGCACCGACCGCGACCGACGAGTTCACCCCCGAGATGATCGACGCCCTCGTCGCCGAGCGCGACGAGTTCCTCGACGCCTACCGGCGCACCGCGGCCGACTTCGACAACTACCGCAAGCAGTCCCAGAAGCGGATCGCCGACGAGGTCGCTCGTGCGCTCGGCGGCTTCGTCGAGCGACTGCTGCCCGTGCTCGACGCGGTCGACGCCGCCCGCAGCCACGGCCCCGACACCGGCGACGGTGGCACCGAGGCCCTGGCCAAGGCGCTGTTCGGGTTCCTCGAGAAGGAGGGCCTCGAGCGGGTCGACCCCGCCGGCGAGCCCTTCGACCCCAACGTCGCCGAGGCCGTCATGCACGAGCCCGGCGAGGCCGACGAGCCCACGGTCACCGAGGTGCTCCGCACGGGCTACGTGTTCAACGGGCGGGTGATCCGGGCCGCCATGGTCAAGGTCGCCGGCTGACCGGATCCGGCGTCTCCCGTTGCGACCCCTGCTCACTCCCTGACGCCAGATCCCGGAACGAAGGAGGTGGATGACGATGGCTCCCCAGCGTGAATGGTTCGAGAAGGACTACTACGCCGTGCTCGGCGTGTCGGAGTCCGCCACCAAGTCCGAGATCACCAAGGCGTACCGGAAGCTGGCGCGGGAGAGCCATCCCGACCAGCACCCCGGCGACGACGCGGCCGAGGAGCGCTTCAAGGCCATCTCGGCCGCCTACGACGTGCTCGGCGACGCCGAGAAGCGCAAGGAGTACGACGAGGTCCGTCGCATGGGTCCGATGGGCGGCATGGGCTTCGGTGGTGGCGGCGCGGGCGGCGGCCAGAGCTTCCGCTTCGAGGACCTCGGCGATCTCGGCGACCTGTTCGGGGGCCTGTTCAACCGGGGCGGCGGCGGCCGGGGCGGCCGCGCCCAACGCAGCCCGAGCGGGCCCCAGCGCGGCACCGACCTGCAGTCCGAGCTGCACCTCTCCTTCGACGACGCTGTCGCCGGCGTGACCACTGCGGTCCATCTCACGTCCGAGGCCGCCTGCACGCGCTGCAACGGGGTCGGCGCCGAACCCGGCACCACGCCCGTCGCGTGCGGCAACTGCGGCGGCCGGGGCGTCCTCGACGACAACCAGGGCTTCTTCTCGTTCTCCCAGCCCTGCCCCGCGTGTCAGGGTCGCGGCAGCCTGATCGAGAAGCCGTGCACCACGTGCCGGGGCAGTGGGGTCGAGCACCGACCCCGCGAGGTCAAGGTGCGGGTTCCCGCCGGCGTGAAGGACGGCCAGCGCATCCGCCTGAAGGGTCGCGGCGGTCCGGGTCGCAACGGCGGACCGCCCGGCGACCTCCACGTCGTCGTCCACGTCGCCGCCCACCCGCTGTTCGCTCGCTCGGGTGACGACCTCACCATCACGGTCCCGGTCACGTTCGCGGAGGCCGCGCTCGGCGCCGAGATCCTCGTCCCCACCCTCGAGGGCGATCCGGTCAAGATCCGGATCCCCGCCGGCACGCGTTCGGGCAAGGTCTTCCGCATCCCCGGCCGCGGCGTCGAGTCGAAGGCTCGAGCCGGCTCGCTGCTCGTCACCGTCGAGGTCGCGGTGCCCGCCAAGCTGTCGAAGGACGAGCGCAAGGCCATCGAGACGCTCGCGTCGGTGTCGAAGGAGTCGCCGCGCGCGCACCTCGGCGTGTGATCCACTGATCCGGAGGAGTCATGTCGACCGACGACCAGCCACGCGATCCCACGACCACCATCCGGACCCGTGCCGTCTACGTCATCTCCGTCGCGGCCGAGCTCGCCGGGGTCCACCCCCAGACACTGCGCATCTACGAGCGCAAGGGTCTCGTCGACCCGGCCCGCACCACCGGCGGCAGCCGCCGCTACAGCGACGACGACATCGACCTGCTGCGGCGCATCTCCGACCTCACCGACGAGGGCCTCAACCTCGCCGGCGTGAA
>JBHIXO010000305.1:0-5350 GCA_041984725.1 Acidimicrobiales bacterium
ATGTTGGTGCGGAACCCGCCGGGCTCGACGAGGCTCACGTGGATGCCGTCCTTGGCGACCTCCATGCGGAGCGCGTCCGACAGCGCCTCGAGCGCGTGCTTGGCGCCCTGGTACCACCCGGTCAGCGGCGTGGTGGTCCGGCCGTAGATCGAGGAGATGTTCACGATGCGCCCGTGGCCCTCGGCCCGCATGGCCGGGACGGCGAGGCGGGCGAGTCGCATCGGCGCGAGGACCATGGTCTCGAGCAGCGCCCGCGCCTCGTCGTCGGGGACGTCCTCGATCGCCCCCGTGAGCCCGTAGCCGGCGTTGTTGACCAGGCCGTGCAGGGGGCCGACCGCGTCGATCGTCTTCGCGCAGCCCTCGGCATCGGTGACGTCGAGGATCCGGGTCTCGATCTCGACGCCGTGCTCCTCGGCCGCCGCTGCGACGGTCTTCGCCTTGGCGGTCGAGCGGACGGTCCCGGTGACCCGGTAGCCCTTGCCGGCGAGGTGGAGAACGGTGGCGAGCCCGATGCCGGAGTTCGCGCCGGTGACGAGGACGTGCTGCTGATCGGCCATGCCGCAGGATGGCACCTGCCGGCGCGTTCCGCTCGTCCTGCCAGTTTCCTTCGGCTTGTGCGTCTGTCAGACCGCCCAGAACACGCGGGCAACGTCGTAGAGCTGGGGGTCGACGGTCTTGAGGCCGCGGGCCTTGGCCTCCTCGAGCGTGATCCGGCCGATGCGGCCCGACTCGAGGCAGACCATGGAGCCGTAGGCGCCCTCGTGGACGAGGTCGACGGCCGCCACGCCGTAGCGGGTGGCGAGCACGCGGTCGAAGGCGTTGGGCGTGCCACCGCGCTGCACGTGGCCGAGGATCGTCACGCGGGTCTCGTACCCCGTGCGCCGCTCGATCTCGCCGCCGATGGTCGTACCGATGCCACCGAGGCGCTGGTGCCCGTAGACGTCGACCTCGGGCTCGGGGAGCACGAGGGTGCCCTCCTTGGGGACCGCCCCCTCGGCGACGACGACGATCGACGCGAACCGACCGGCCTCGTGGCGGCGCACGATCGCGTCGCAGACCGCGTCGATGTCGAAGGGCTCCTCGGGGATCAGGGTGACGGTGGCGCCGCCGCCGATGCCCGACCACACCGCGATGTGCCCCGCGTGGCGGCCCATGACCTCGACCACCATCACCCGGTCGTGCGACTCGGCGGTCGTGTGCAGGCGGTCGATCGCGTCGGTGCAGATCTGCACGGCCGTCTGGAACCCGAAGGTCATCTCGGTGCCGGCCAGGTCGTTGTCGATCGTCTTGGGCACGCCGACGATCGGGAAGCCGAGGACGGCCAGGTCCCGGGCACATCCGAGCGTGCCCTCGCCGCCGATCACGACCACGGCGTCGATGCCGAGGGCCTCGAGGCTGTCGCGGGTGCGGTCGACGCCGTCGTCGTCCATGAACGGCTGGTAGCGACTCGTCCCGAGGATCGTGCCGCCGATCGGCAGTTTGCCCCGCAGCGCCGAGACGTCGAGCGGCATGCTCCGGCGGTCGACCAGTCCCTGGTAGCCGTCGAGGAAGCCCACGATCTCGTCCCCGTACTCGCGGACGCCCTTGCGGACGATCCCCCGGATCACGGCGTTGAGCCCGGGGCAGTCGCCGCCGCCGGTCAGCACTCCGATGCGCATGGCGCCGCAACCTACCGACCACGGGTGAACGGCGAGTTTCGTGACCCGGGGTAGGTTCCGCCCCCATGGCCGTGGTCATCGCCATCGACGCCGGCACCACGGGGGTCCGGTCCATCGCCTTCGACGCCTCGGGGTTGCCCGTCGGGTCGTCCTACCGGGAGTTCACGCAGCACTTCCCGCGGCCCGGCTGGGTCGAGCACGACGCCACGGAGATCTGGGAGGCGGTGCGGGCGACGCTCACCGCGCTCGTCGCCGAACTCGACGACGAGGTCGCCGCCATCGGCATCACCGACCAGCGCGAGACGATCGTCGCGTGGGACCGGCGCACCGGTGCGCCGCGCCACCGCGCCATCGTCTGGCAGGACCGGCGCACGGCGGCCCGGTGCGACGAGCTGGTCGATGCCGGCCACCTCCCGACGATCCGGGCCACGACCGGGCTCGTCCTCGACCCCTACTTCTCGGCGTCGAAGATCGAGTGGCTGCTCCGACCCGTCGAGCAGGGCGGGGGCGGCGTCGTCGCCGACGAGCACCTCGCGCTCGGCACGATCGACACCTGGCTGCTGTGGCAGCTCACCGGCGGCGCCGTGCACGCCACGGAGCCGTCGAACGCCTCGCGCACCATGCTGTTCGACATCGGGTCGCTCACGTGGTCCGACGAGCTCTGCGAGCTGTTCGGCGTGCCACGGGACGCCCTGCCCGACGTGTTGCCGTCGTCGGGTCGCTTCGGGACGACGGCGGTCGGGGTCGGCGTCACGGCCGGCATCCCCGTGTCCGGCGTCGCCGGCGACCAGCAGGCCGCCCTCTTCGGCCAGGCGTGCTTCGAGCCGGGCATGACCAAGAACACCTACGGCACCGGCTCGTTCGTCCTCATGAACGTCGGCAGCACCTGTCCGGAGCCGGTCGACGGACTCCTCACGACGGTGGCGTGGTCGCTCGGCGCGGTCGATCCCGCCTCGACGACGTACGCCCTCGAGGGCGCCATCTTCTCGACGGGGTCGGCGGTGCAGTGGTTGCGCGACGGGCTCGGCGTGATCGACGACGCCGCCGAGACCGGGCCGCTCGCCGAGTCGGTCGCCGACACGGGCGGCGTGTTCCTCGTGCCGGCGTTCACCGGGCTCGGGTCGCCGTGGTGGGACCCCTACGCCCGCGGCGCGGTCGTCGGGATCACCCGCGGCACCTCCCGCGCCCACCTGGCGCGGGCGACGGTCGAGTCGATGGTGTTCCAGACCCGCGACGTGGTCGACGCCATGACTGCCGCCAGCGGGCACGAGGTCACGGCGCTGCGCGTCGACGGCGGCGCCTCGGTCATGGGTCTGCTCCTGCAGCTGCAGGCCGACCAGCTCGGCGTGCCCGTCTCGCGGCCGACCGTGCAGGAGACCACCGCGCTCGGGGCCGCCTACCTCGCCGGCCTCGCCGAGGGCGTGTGGTCGTCACCGGCCGACGTGACCGCCAACTGGGCGCTCGACGCCGAGGTCGCGCCCGCCGCGACGCGCGACGACGTCGATCGCGCCCATGCGCAGTGGTTGCGGGCGGTCGATCGCAGTCGCGGTTGGGCGATCGACGAGGGGTGAACGCCTGCGTGGTGTGACCTCCGTCACAGGTGGTTCGATTGTCTTGATCGTGGGTACTGCGGTGGCGTCCGAGTGGCGGGCGGCGCCACCAGCTCATGACCCACGAACCCGACAGCCCGACATCCGACCCGACGGACGCCCACCGGGACTCCGACGGACTCGCTGCTCGTTTCTTCGACGGCCTGCTCGGCCGCGTCCGTTCCGACGAACGCGCCGATCGGGACGGCGATCCCGACGAGCGTTGACCCACCCCAGACCACCACCCAAGGAGACCAACCATCATGGACACCCGTGCAGCATCCGGCCTCGGCGGCGGCATCTTCCTCGCCGTCGTGGGCGCCGTCCTCTACTTCGCCGTGAACGCCGAGGTCTCGGGCATCGAGATCGACACCATCGGCATGATCCTCATGATCGCCGGTGGCTTCCTCGCCGGCATCGGCCTCATCAGCGCCCTGTCCGCAGGCACGCCCGACAGCGTCGAGACCGTCCGCGAGCAGTCGACCGACGGTCGGGTCGTCCGGGAGCGCAGCGAGGTCTCCTGACGCCGACACCGGCACCTTCCCGCCCCTTGCGAATGCGACCCGGCCCCGTGGCCGGGTCGCTCCGCGTCCGGTCCACGACGGCACCGGCCGGCTCTGGGAGGATGACGGGGTGGACGGAGACGGGGTCGACGGTGCGGCCCCCGACGAAGTCATCGAGGCGACCGAACGGTGGTTCCTCGACCGGGGGCTCCCCCACTTCGCCGTCGACTATCGCGCCCGCGAGGACATCTTCACCCGGGCGGCCTCCCCGCTGGGCCTGCTGTTCCTGTTCGAGGTGCTCGGCGCCCTGAACCTCGACTGGGTGTGGTGGGCGAACCTGGCGGCGGTCGCGGCCGCGGCCGCCGCGCTCCTCGGTGCGTGGACGCTGCTGAACCGGCTCCGGGGTCGGCCCCGGTGGGCCCGGCCCGAGACCGTGGGCGTCCCCGAACTCGCGGTGTTCGTGGTCGTCCCCGCGCTCCTGCCCCTGGTGTTCGGCGGCCAGGTCGTCTCGGCGGCCGTCACGCTCGCGGTCAACCTGGCGATCCTGGGCGTGGTCTACCTGGCCACGAGCTACGCGTTGGTGCCGATGACGCGCTGGGCGGCGACGACCTCGGTCGCGCAGCTCGGCAACGTGCTGGGATTGTTCGCCCGGACGCTGCCGCTGTTCCTGGTGTTCGCCACGTTCGTGTTCATCAACGCCGAGATGTGGCAGGTCGCCGACGGCTTCAGT
This sequence comes from Acidimicrobiales bacterium, assembly GCA_041984725.1. Taxonomy (GTDB): domain Bacteria; phylum Actinomycetota; class Acidimicrobiia; order Acidimicrobiales; family Salinilacustritrichaceae; genus Salinilacustrithrix. The sequence continues at coordinate 4,481 of JBHIXO010000305.1, forward strand.
GCGTGGACCTTCGCCGCGACGATCGCCGTGCTGCTGCTCGTCGGCACCACGTTCGTCGTCGTGCAGGCGCCCCGCGAGATCGCCGCCGTGACCGACGTCGATCCCGACGACGTGCCCGACCTGTGTCACGACAGTCCCCTGGCCCGCCGGGCCCGGCCGGCGACGGGGCCGCCGCTGCGCCGCCGGGAGCGGGGCAACGTGATGTTGGTGTACGTCGTCGCACAGGGGGTGCAGGTCGTCGCGGTCAGCGCGGCGATCGGGGTGTTCTTCGTCGTCTTCGGGGTCCTGACCGTGACCCCGGAGGTCGAGGCGGCCTGGACCGGTGGCGCGGCCGACGCACTCGTCACCGCCGACGTCGGTGGCCGGACACTCGCGATCAGCCCGACGCTGCTCCACGTCGCCGGCTTCCTCGCCGCGTTCGCCGGGCTCTACTTCACGGTGCAGGCCGCGACCGACGCCACCTACCGCGAGGAGGTGCTGGGCGCGGTGACCACCGAGCTGCGTGAGGCCGCCGCGGTCCGCGCCGCGTACCGCGACCTGCTCACGACAGGCCCCGGTCGCTCGCCCACCTCGTGAGCTCGTGGCGCGAGCTCAGCTGCAGCTTCCGCAGCACCGCCGACACGTGCGTCTCGACCGTTTTCACCGAGATGTCGAGGCGACGGGCCGCCTCCTTGTAGGTGTAGCCCCGGGCGATGTGGCGCAGCACCTCCTGCTCGCGCGGGGTGAGCTGGTCGAGCTCGGGGTCGACGTCGTGAAGATCTTCCCTGCATCGCTCGGCGGTCCGTCGTACCTCGGCGCCCTTCGCGGTCCCTTCCCCGACGCCCCGCTGATGCCCACCGGCGGCGTGAGCCCCGACAACCTGGCCGCCTG
>JBHIXO010000306.1:0-5338 GCA_041984725.1 Acidimicrobiales bacterium
ACCCGGCCCGCCTCGCCCACATGTCCGAACGCATCGCGACGCTCGCCGCGCCGCGCGCCGCCGAGCGGGTCGCCGAGCTCGTCGAGGCGGTGTCGGCCGGAGCCGGGGAACGTGGGGGCCGCCGTGCCCGCTGACCGCCGGCCCGTCGAGCTCGACCTGTCCGCCCCCCGGCGCCTGCTGGTGGTCAACGCCGGCGGCGCCGGCATGAGCGCGATCGCGACGGTGCTCGCCCAGTCCGGGCACACCGTCCGCGGCGTCGACACCAACGAGACACCGTTCCTCGGCCGTCTCCGGGCCCTCGGGGTCGAGGTCACCGTGGCCACCCGCGCCGGCGCCACCATCGGCGGCGGTCTCCGCGCCCCGGACGCCGTCATCACCTCGACGGCGACCCCCGACGACCACCCCGACGTCCGCGCCGCCCGCGAGCTCGGCATCCCGGTCGCCCACCGGGGCGACGCCCTCGCCGCCATCTGCGCCTCGCGGTCGGTGCTCGCCGTCGCCGGGACGCACGGCAAGTCGACGACCGCGGCGATGCTGGCCACGATCCTGGCGCCCGAGGACGCCGGGTACCTCGTGGGCACGACGATCACCGGCTTCGGCGCCAACGCCGAGGTGGGCGCGGGCGCCGACTTCGTCGTCGAGGCCGACGAGTCCGACGGCACGTTCCTGCGCCTGGGGGCCCACGACGCCGTGGTCACGAACGTCGAGGCCGACCACCTCGCCTACTGGGGCTCGGCCGACGCCATGGTCGAGGGCTACCAGGCGTTCGTCGGCGGGCTCACCGGCACCGCGGTCCTGTGCCTCGACGACCCGGGCGCGGCCGCGCTGCTCGACCACGCCCCGCAGGCCCGGACCTACGGCACCTCGCCCGGGGCCGACCTGGTGATCAGCGACGTCGCACCGGCCGGGCTCGGCGTCCGCTTCGACCTCCACCACGGCCGTTGGCGCGGCACCGTCGAGGTCCCCGCCGCGCCGGGCGTCCACAACGCCCGCAACGCCGCCGCCGCCGTGCTCGCCGCCGGCCTCCGCGACGTGTCGCTCGCCGACGCCGCCGAGCGCCTCGCCACGTTCGCGGGCGTCGCCCGCCGGTTCGAGCGCCGGGGCGAGGCCGCCGGCGTGACGTTCGTCGACTCCTACGACCACCTCCCGACCGAGGTCGCCGCCGCGCTCGCCGCGGCGCGGGCCGCCCCCTACGAGCGGGTCGTGTGCGTGTTCCAACCCCACCGCTACACGCGGACCCGCGACCTCGCTCCGACCTTCGCCGAGGCGTTCCGCGACGCCGACGTCCTCGCCGTGTGCGGGCTCTACGCCGCGGGCGAGCAACCCATCGCCGGCGTCAGCGGGGCCCTCGTCGCCGACGCCGTCGCCGGTGCCGACGCCGCCCACCGGCCGGGCGAGGGGCCCGTCTACCTCCCCGACCTCGACGCCGTCGTCACGTGGCTGCTCGCCACCCTCCGTCCCGGCGACCTGTGCCTCACGCTCAACGCCGGCGACCTCACCACCGTCCCCGACCGCGTCCTCGCGGCGCTGGCAGGCCGGTGAGCGCGCTCGACGACGCCGCCCGCCTCCTCGGCGACCGGGCCCGGCGCGACGAGCCGCTCGGCCCGTACTCGACCTACCGGGTGGGCGGCCCCGCCGCGCTCTGGGTCGACGTCGAGGACGAGGAGACCCTCGCCGCCGTCGTGGCGTGCGTGCGCTCGACCGGGATCGACGTCCTGGTCGTGGGCAACGGGTCCAACCTGCTGGTCGCCGACGCGGGGTTCCCCGGACTGGCGATCCGGCTCGGCGACGCGTTCGCCGCCGTCGAGATCGACGGGACCGCCGTCACGGCCGGCGGCGCCGCCCTGTTGCCGGTGGTCGCGAGACGCACCGTGCAGGCCGGGCTCGCCGGCTTCGAGTGGGCCGTCGGTGTGCCGGGCTCGATCGGCGGCGCCGTACGGATGAACGCCGGCGGCCACGGGTCGGACATGGCCTCCTCGCTCGTCGGGGTCCGCGTCCTCGACACGACGACGGGGGAGGATGGGACCGTGCCCGCGACCGCCCTCGACCTCGGTTACCGGAGCTCGTCCCTGACCGCCGGGCACGTCGTGCTCGCCGCGACGCTCGCCCTGGAACCGGGCGACCCCGACCAGGGCCGGGCCGCACTCGCCGAGATCGTGCGGTGGCGACGCGAGCACCAGCCGGGTGGCCAGAACGCCGGCTCGGTCTTCACCAACCCCGCGGGCGACAGCGCCGGCCGTCTGGTCGACGTCGCCGGCGCCAAGGGCCGCCGCCACGGCACCGCCGCCGTGTCGGACAAGCACGCCAACTTCATCCAGGCCGACCCCGGCGGGCGGGCCGACGACGTCCACGCCCTCATGGTCGAGGTCCGCGACCTCGTCGAGGCCCGCACCGGCGTCCGCCTCCACCCCGAGACCCGCCTCGTCGGCTTCGACCCCGCCGCCTTCGCCCCCGACGCCTCCCGTCCCGACGAGCCCCGACCGTGACCACCTCCACCCCCGCCCCGCCCGAGATCGCGCCGGTCGTCGTCGACCCGCGGTTCCGCCAGCGCCGCATCGCCGTGCGCCGCGACGAGGGACTGCGCCGCCTCCAGCGCCTGCTCGTGCTGGTCGTGGTCGCCGCGATCGCCCTGGCCACGGTCATCGTCCTGCGCAGCCCGATCCTCGACGTCGACGAGATCGCGGTGAGCGGTGCCGCCCGACTGGACGTGGGCACCGTGCAGGAGGCCGCCGGCATCGAGACCGGCGCCGCGCTCGCCCTCGCCGACCTCGGCGCCGCCGAGACCCGCATCGAGGCCCTCCCGTGGGTCGAGACGGCCGAGGTCCGCCGCTCCTGGCCCGGCACGGTCGACGTGCGCATCCGCGAGCGTCGCGCCGCCGCCGTGCTCGTCCACGGCGGCGATCTCCTCCTCGTCGACCCCTCGGGCCGCGTCCTCGGACCGACGGTGCCCCCCGAGATCGCCGACTGGCCGACCCCGCTCGTCCAGGTGGTCGCCCCCGACGCGCCCCCGGCCCCGGGGGACTGGATCGACGACACCCTGCTGGACGCCGTCGCGGTCGCCGATCGCCTCGACGACGAGGCCGCCGGCCTGGTGCTCGCCGTGCGGGCCGAGCCCGCGCTCCACCTCCAGCTCGCCGACGGCGCCACCGCGACGCTCGGCGACGCCGAGGACCTCGGCGAGAAGATGGCCGCGTTCCGCACGATCGCGGCCCGGGTCGACCTCGCCTGCCTCGGCCACGTCGACCTCACCGTCCCGACCCACCCCGTCGTCACCCGCCGGCCGGCCTGCCCGTGACGGGTCTCGATCCCGGCTCGACCCGCCCTCGACGTCCGGTCGAGGGACCGTCGACCCCCACCGCACCCGCCCTCGACATCCGGTCGAGGTTCCCGGCCCCCGACAGCGGATTCCCCCCACGGGCACTGGTCCGACGTACCCTGAACCCCGTGTCGACGTCACGTCGACGTGTCGACTGACGTCGACCTCGAGAGGAGCACAACGATCCATGGCTGCGAACCCGCAGAACTATCTCGCCGTCATCAAGGTGGTCGGCATCGGCGGTGGCGGCGTCAACGCGGTCAACCGCATGATCGACGCCGGCCTGAAGGGCGTCGAGTTCATCGCGGTCAACACCGACGCGCAGGCGCTGCTGATGTCCGACGCCGACGTGAAGCTCGACATCGGCCGTGAGCTCACCCGGGGCCTCGGCGCCGGTTCCGACCCCGAGGTCGGCCGCCAGGCGGCCGAGGAGCACCGCGACGAGATCGAGGAGGTCCTCAAGGGCGCCGACATGGTCTTCGTGACCGCCGGCGAGGGCGGCGGCACCGGCACCGGTGGCGCGCCGATCGTGGCCGACATCGCCAAGTCGCTGGGCGCGCTGACCATCGGCGTCGTCACCCGGCCGTTCGCCTTCGAGGGCAAGCGCCGCGCGATGCAGGCCGAGCACGGCGTGGACCGCCTCGCGGCCGCGGTGGACACCCTCATCGTGATCCCCAACGACCGCCTGCTGGAGATCTCCGACACCGAGACCTCGATGCTGGAGGCCTTCCGCCTGGCCGACGACGTGCTGCTGCACGGCGTCCAGGGCATCACCGACCTGATCACCACCCCCGGCCTGATCAACACCGACTTCGCCGACGTCTCCACCGTCATGCGCGACGCCGGGTCGGCCACCATGGGCGTCGGCAAGGCCCGCGGTGAGGGTCGTGCCCGCCAGGCCGCGGAGATGGCGATCTCCTCCCCGCTGCTGGAGGCCTCGATGGACGGCGCCCGCGGGGTGCTGCTCACCATCGCCGGTGGCTCCGACCTCGGCCTGCACGAGGTCAACGAGGCCGCCGCGGCGGTCCAGGAGCACGCCGACCCCGAGGGCAACATCATCTTCGGCACCGTCATCGACGACTCGCTGGGTGACGAGGTCAAGGTGACCGTCATCGCCGCCGGCTTCAACGACTCGCCGACCTCGGCGCAGGAGAAGGCGCCGACGCAGATGACCACCCCGGCCGCCAACGTCACGCCGCTGCGCCCGACCCGCGAGGCCCCGCGCCCCGACTTCGGCCGCACCGTCCGCGTGGACAGCCCGCCGCCGCTGCCGTCGATCCTCGAGGACGACGATGACGACGAGGACGTCTTCAAGGCCCCGTCGGCCGCCCCCCAGGCCGACGACGGCGAGGACGACCTGGACATCCCGTCCTTCCTGCGCCGCTGACCCACGCGATGCCCCGCACCGGCGTGTCCACCTCCCCAGGCGCCGTCGGCCGCGCCGCGCCCTCACCGGCGCCGCTGGCCGGCGTCATGCCGGGGCGCCCGGACATGCGCTACGCCTTCTCCGACCGGGCCGACGGCACCATGTCGTCCATGGTCGGGACGGGTGATGCCGCGGCGAACCGCGCGGCGATGCTGCGCCGGGTGGGGCTGTCGCCGGAGGACGTGGCGTTCATGCGCCAGGTCCACGGGCGCGCCGTGGCGTGCGCCGAGGACCACCCGGCCACCGGCGAGGCGCCGGAGGCCGACGGCATCACCGCCAGCACCCCGGACCGCGGGGTGGCGGTGATGGTCGCCGACTGCGTCCCGGTCCTCATCGGGCTGGGCGACACGGTCGGGGCGATCCACGCCGGACGCGGCGGCGTCGAGCTGGACGTCGTCGGCGCGACCGTCGCCCGCATGGCGGGCGACAGCGGCCGCCCGGCCGAGGAGGCGACCGCCGTCATCGGCCCGGCCATCGGGGCGTGCTGCTACGAGGTGCCCGAGGACATGGCTGACGCCGTGGACGCGCAGGTGCCGGGCACCCGCGCCACGACCGCCTGGCCGAGGACCGCCGACGGATCGCCGACGCGGCCGCCC
>JBHIXO010000307.1:0-5313 GCA_041984725.1 Acidimicrobiales bacterium
AGATGCAGAAGGTCCTCGAGGCCGAGGACATGCCGCTGTCGGCCGACGAGCGTGAGCGTCACGTGGACGTCATCGCCGCCGACCTCCTCGGCTACGGGCCGCTCCAGCCGCTCCTCGCGGACCCGGCCGTGAGCGAGATCATGGTCAACGGCACGAAGTCGATCTACATCGAGAAGAGCGGCCGCCTGCAGACCGCGCCGATCACCTTCAACGACGAGGCCACGCTGCGGAAGGTCATCAACCGGATCGTCGCCCCGCTCGGGCGCCGCATCGACGAGTCGTCGCCGATGGTCGACGCCCGCCTGCCCGACGGGTCCCGCGTCTGTGCGGTCATCCCACCCCTGGCCGTCGACGGCTCCTCGCTCACGATCCGGAAGTTCGCCGCGAAGAAGTTCACGGCCGAGGACCTGATCGAGAAGGGCAGCGCCTCGGTCGAATCGCTGTACATGATCGCCGCCTGCGTCCACGCCCGCATGAACATCCTGGTGAGCGGCGGCACCGGCTCGGGCAAGACGACGTTGCTCAACGTGCTGTCGAGCTTCATCCCCGACACCGACCGGATCCTCACGATCGAGGACGTCGTCGAACTCCAGTTGCGGCAGAACCACGTGGTCCGCCTCGAGACGCGGCCGGGCAACGCCGAAGGCCGTGGCGAGATCACGATCCGGGACCTCGTGCGGTCGTCGCTGCGCATGCGACCCGACCGCATCGTCGTCGGCGAGTGTCGCGGTGGCGAGGCGCTGGACATGCTCCAGGCCATGAACACCGGTCACTCGGGCTCGCTCTCGACGCTCCACGCCAACACCCCGCGCGACGCGATGACGCGCCTCGAGACGATGGTGCTCATGGCCGGGATCGAGTTCCCGATCGCCGCCATCCGCCAGCAGATCGCCGGTGCCGTCGACCTCGTGGTGCAGATCGGGCGCCTCCGCGACGGTTCGCGTCGAGTCGTGCAGATCTGCGAGATCGGCCGCGTGGTCGACGAGGAGATCGAGGTGCTGCCGATCTTCGACTTCGACTACTCGGGTGGGCTCGACGAGGACGGTCGTGTGCTCGGTCGACTGAAGCCCACGGGCTACCGGCCGCGCTTCGTCGACCACATCAAGGAGCTCGGCATCGAGTTCGAGGACCGCATCTTCGAGGTGGAGTCGTCATGACCACGCCCCCCGCCCGCCGCACCCTCCTCGCCGCGCTGGTCGCGCTCGTCGCCGCCGTCGCGTCGCTCGGTGCCGCCGTCCCCGCCGGGGCGCAGACGGACGGGGGCGTCGTGATCGAGGACGTCGACGCCAGCGACTTCCCACTCGTCCGCGCCACGGTGTCCGGGCCCCTCGTCACCGGCGAGCCCGACGACGCGTTCGTGGTCCTCGAGGGCGAGCAGGAGGTCGACGCCGACGTCGTCCGGCTCCGCACCGACCAGCTCAGCGTCGTCGTCGCGATCGACGTGTCCGGTTCGATGGAGGGCGACCCCCTCGTCCAGGCCAAGGCGGCCGTCGGCGCCCTGCTCGACAACCTGCCCGAGACGGTGCCGGTGTCGGTCGTCAGCTTCGGCGAGACCGCGATCGTGAGCCACGAGTTCTCGACCGACCACGCGTCCATCCGCGCCGCGGTCGACGGGCTCATCGCCGCCGGCGGCACCGCGTTCTACGACGGCGTCGAGCGCGGCCTCGCCCAGCTCTCCTCGCGGAGCGGGACCGGCGCCCTGGTGGTGCTGGCCGACGGCGCCGATTCCACCAGCGTCGCCGTCCCCCAGGCCGTCACCGACCGCCTCGCCGCGAGCACGGTCGACGCCAGCTTCGTCGTGCTGCGGACCGAGGACCTCGACGTCGCCGCGGTCGAGGCGCTCGCCGCTCCCGCCGGCGCCGCCATCGTCACCGTCGACGCGGCGAGCGACTTCGGGACGGCGTTCGGCCAGGTGGCCGCCGGTCTCGGCACCCTGTTCGAGATCCGCTGGCGTTCGGCGTCGGAGTCCGGCGAGGCCCCGCTCACGGTCGCCCTCGCCGCCGACCGCGCCGTCGCCGCGAGCACGACGTTCGTGCACGACACGGTGACCGCGTTCGTCCCCGACATCGCCGACGACATCACCGTCGTCGGCGGCGGCGACGGACTGTTCTCCGCCGACTGGATCCCGCTCGCCGCGGCGCTGGCGATCAGCGTCGGCGCGGTCGCGCTGGTGTTCCAGTTCCGCGGCTCCGACGGGGCCACCGCCCGCCGCGAGGAGCGTCGCACCGAGCGCGACGAACGGCGCGCCGGCCGCGACCAGACGAAGGCGGCGAAGGGGCAGAGCGTCACGGGCGTCCAGCAGGCCCTCGAGGGCATCTCGGCCCAGGTGCTCGAGAAGAACGATCGCGGGCGCTCGCTGGACGAGCAGCTCGACCGCGCCGGCCTGGCCGTGCGCTCCAACGAGTTCGTCGTCGTGTGTGCCGCCATCAGCCTTGCGGCGATGATGGTCGGCGTCCTGCTCTTCGGTGTGCCGTACTTCGTGATCACGCTGCTGGTGCCGGCCGCCGGCGTCCCGGGCTTCCTCAAGTTCAAGCAGGCCCGCCGGCGGAAGGCCTTCTGCAACCAGCTCGGCGACACGCTGCAGCTGATGGCAGGTTCGCTCACCGCCGGCTACGGCCTCGGCCAGACGCTCGACTCCGTGGCCCGGGAGACCGAGTCACCGACGTGCGAGGAGTTCCAGCGCGTCGTGATGGAGACCCGGCTCGGTCGCAGCCTCGAGGACGCGCTCGACGCCATGTCGCACCGGATCGGCGCCCAGGACTTCGACTGGGTCGTCGACGCCATCAAGATCCAGTCGAGCGTCGGCGGCAACCTCTCCGAGATCATCGCCCAGGTCGGCGAGACGATCCGGGCCCGGACCCGCATCCGCCGCCAGGTCGACGCGCTCACGGCCGAGGGCAAGATCTCGGCGGTCGTCCTGTTCTGCCTGCCGCTCGGGCTGTTCGGCTTCATCTACAGCTCGAACCCGGGGTACATCTCGCCGATGTTCTCGTCGGGACTCGGCCAGGTGATGCTCGGTGCCGCGGTGTTCATGCTCGTGTGCGGCGGCCTCTGGCTCAAGAAGCTCGTGAACCCGGAGTTCTGAGATGTTGATCGTCTACCTCGCCTCCCTCTTCTGCGTCACCGGCCTGGCGCTGGCGCTGTACGCGCTCAAGCCCGAGCCCGACGTCGTGCCCATCGGCGTCGACCCCGACGACCTGGCCCCGACGTCCCGCGAGCTCGAGCTGCAGGAGTCGTTCCTCGAGCGCGTCGCCCAACCGCTCGGGAAGGCGATCTCCGACCGGGTCGGGCGCTTCCTGCCGAGCGGCGTCCTCGACGCCACCGCCAAGACCCTGCGCGTCGCCGACCTCGACAAGAAGTGGACGCCGGAGATCATCGTCGGCGCTCAGGTCGCCGGCTTCGCGCTGGGCAGCTTCCTCGCCACCGCCTACCTGTCCCGGGCCGGGGCGAGCCGCACGAACCTCCTCGTCGCCGGTCTCCTGGTCCTGATCCTGACCATGGGCCCGAACGCCAAGATCAAGCGCCAGGCCGAGGACCGCCAGAAGCAGATCACCAACGAGTTGCCCGACGTGCTCGACCAGCTCACGGTGACGGTCGAGGCCGGCATGAGCTTCGATGGGGCGGTGCTCCGCGCCGGCCAGGAGGGCCGCGGCCTGCTCGCCACCGAGCTGCTCAAGACCGTCCACGACATGCAGCTCGGCCTGTCCCGGGGCGAGGCCCTCCAGGCGATGGCCGAGCGGACCGACGTCCCCGACCTCCGCCAGTTCGTCACCGCCGTCCGCCAGGCCGAGAAGCACGGCTTCCCGCTCGCCAACATCCTCCGCCTCCAGGCGCTCGAGCTGCGCGACCGGCGCCGGGCCCGGGCCGAGGAGCGGGCGATGCAGGTACCGGTGAAGATCACGTTCCCGCTGGTGTTCTGCATCCTGCCGTCGCTGTTCGTCGTGATCCTCGGCCCGGCGGCCGTGAACATCTCCGGCTCGGGCGGCTTCTGACGACCTCCGGGTAGCGTCCGGGGACGGTCGAGATCCTCCCCGAGGCCCACCCCATGTCCGTCGACGGCGGCCCCGTCGGCGTCCTGGTGATCCACGGGTTCACCGGCAACCCGTCGTCGATGCGCGGCATCGCCGAGGCGGCCGCAGCCGCCGGTCACGGCGTCGAGCTGCCCCGCCTGCCCGGCCACGGCACGACCGTCGACGACATGCTCACGACCGCCTGGGCCGACTGGTCGGCGGAGGTCGAGGCGGCGTACCAGCGCCTCGCCGCCCGCAGCGAGCAGGTCGTCGTCATCGGGCTCTCGATGGGCGGCACGCTCACCGCGTGGCTCGCCACCCGCCACCCCGAGCTCGCCGGGGTCGCGTTCGTCAACGCCGCCGTCGAGCCGTCACCCGAGATGCGCGAGATGATCGGCCAGCTCGTCGAGGCGGGCCAGACGACCATGGACGGCGTCGGCAACGACGTCGCCGACCCGGACGTGACCGAGTCCGCCTACGACACGGTCCCGGTCGCCCCGCTGCTGTCGATGCTCGACGCCGTGATCGCCCTGCAGGACGGGCTCGCATCGGTCGAGACCCCCGCGCTGGTCCTGGTCAGTCCCCAGGACCACGTCGTGCCGCCGTCGAACGCCGAGCACCTCGAGCGGACGCTCGCCGGCCCCGTCGAGGTCGTGACGCTCGACCGCAGCTACCACGTCGCGACGATCGACCTCGACCGCGACCTCATCGTCGAGCGCTTCCTCGCGTTCGTCGACCGGGTGACCGCCTGATCCGTCTGGGGCGGGCGGGGCGGGGCTCGTAGGCTCGCCCGCCGTGGCCGCACACATCTCCCGAGACGACGTCGCCCACGTGGCGTCCCTGGCCCGGCTGACGATCGGGGACGACGAGCTCGACCGGTTCACGGCGCAGCTCGCCTCGATCCTCGAGCACGCCGAGGACGTCGAGGCCCTCGACCTCGACGACATCCCGCCGACGTCGCACCCGTACCCGCTCGAGAACGTCGTCCGCGCCGACGAGGTGCGCCCGTCGCTCGACCGCGACGAGGTGCTCGCCGAGGCCCCGTCGTCGGAGGACGGCATGTTCCGGGTGCCGCCCGTGCTCGGGGAGGCCCCGTGACCGCCGGCGCCATCGCCGCCGCCGTCCGCTCCGGCGAACGCACCGCGGCCGAGATCGTCGAGGAGCACCTCTCCCGCATCGCGGCGCGCGACGACGAGATCCACGCCTTCAACCACGTCCAGGCCGACGACGCCCGTCGCCGGGCGGCGGCAGTCGACGACCGCGTCGCCGCGGGCGACGACGTCGGCCCGCTCGCCGGCGTACC
>JBHIXO010000308.1:0-5304 GCA_041984725.1 Acidimicrobiales bacterium
CTTCGCCCGCAGCACCTGACCCGATCCGGGGCCCGACACGAATGTCGGACGGCACGAGCGATCGTCGCCGCCGATCGTGTAGCAAGGGGAGCCATGAAGCTCTCCATGACCCTGAACTACTCGGGCGATCCCACCCAGGCCGCCGCCACCGTCGCCGACTACGAGCGGGCCGGCGTCGACATGGTCGGGGTGGCCGAGCTGTACAGCTTCGACTCGATCAGCATCCTCGGCTACCTGGCGGCCAAGACCGAGCGCATCGAGCTGGCGTCCTACATCGTCAACATCTACTCCCGGACCCCGGCCACGATCGCGTCGACCGCCGCCGGTCTCGATGCCGTGTCCAACGGTCGCTTCGTGCTCGGGCTGGGCGCGTCGGGCCCGCAGGTGATCGAGGGCTGGCACGGCGTCCCTTACGACAAGCCCCTGACCCGCACCCGTGAGCTGATCGACATCTGCCGCATCGTCTGGAAGCGCGAGCGGCTCAGCTACGAGGGCAAGGCGTACACGCTGCCGCTGCCCGAGGACCAGGGCACCGGGCTCGGCAAGCCGCTCAAGCTGATCAACCACCCCGTGCGCGAGAACATCCCCGTCTGGGTCGCCAGCCTCGGTCACAAGAACGTGGCGATGACCGCGGAGTTGGCCGACGGCTGGTTCCCCGTCTTCTTCCACCCGGACAAGGCGGGCGACGTGTGGGGCCCCGACCTCGAGGAGGGTGCGGCCAAGCGCCCCGCCGACCTGCCCCCGCTGCAGATCGCGGCCGGCGGCACCGTCTGCATCACCGACGACCCCGCCCAGGCCAAGGCCGTCCGCGACTTCGGGCGCCCGATGACCGCCCTCTACGTCGGCGGCATGGGGGCGAAGGGCAAGAACTTCTACAACAACATCTTCCAGCGCTACGGGTACGAGGAGGAGGCCGAGAAGATCCAGGACCTCTACCTCTCGGGCCAGAAGGACGAGGCCGCCGCCCTCGTGCCCGAGGAGTTCCTCGAGGCCACCGCGCTGGTCGGCGACGAGGGCTGGATCAAGGAGCGCATCCAGGCGTACAAGGCCGCCGGCGTCACCCACCTCTCGATCACCCCGGTCGGCGAGAAGCCGCTCGAGATCATCGAGAAGGTCAAGGCGTGGAGCGAGTAGCGGACCGGTGAGCGTCCGGGTCGGGTCGGCCGGCACGCAGCCGTGAGCGCCGCCACGCCCTACGAGCGGCTCGGGGTGATCGCCCGCCAGTCGGTGGAGGTCGCCCCGGGCTTCCGTCACGTCGAGGCGTACACGATGGAGGGGCTCCTCACCGTCCTGTGGCACGGTCCACCCGACGCCGACCGGGCCGTCATCGCACTCGGCGGGGCCATGGGCGGGCTGCTCGGCCCGGCCGAGGGCCTCTACCACGACTGGGGCGAGGCGTTCGCCGACCAGGGGATCGCCACCTTCCGGGTCGGCTACCGGCGCCCGAACGACCTCGGCCGGTGCGTCCACGACGCCCTCGCCGTCGCCGACATCGCCGCCCGCCAGGGTGCCCGCCGCTTCGTCGCCATGGGTCACTCCTTCGGGGGCGCCGTGGCCGTGCAGCTCGGCATGGCCCTCGGCGACCACTGCGGCGGCGTCGTGACCTTCGCCACCCAGTCCGCGGGATGCGAGGACGCCGAGGGCCTGGCCGGTACGCCGCTCCTGCTCTTCCACGGCGACCGGGACGAACTGCTCCCGCCGTTCGCCAGCGAGGTCGTCAACGGCCTCGCCGGCGGCCACGGCGAGCTGGTCCTGCTCCCCGGCGCCGGTCACCTGCTCTCCGAGGCCCGCGACACCATCCGCGAGCGTGTGACGACGTGGGTTCCTGAACACCTGGCAGCCGCCGGCTGACGCCGAACTGGCCGCTGGGCGACTCCTGGGACCCCGGCGACCTGCAGGTTTGCGTGGAGCCGTGGGGGCGCGGGAAACTCGGAGGGGAATCGTCGCGGTCGGAAGGGAAGCGAATTGGCCACTGTCACCGTCTCCGGTCAGGAACTGCACGTCATCGACCGGGGCAGCGGCGATCCGGTGGTCTTCCTCCACGCCTTCCCCTTCAACGCCGCGATGTGGGAGTACCAGTACGCGGCCCTCGAGGACTCGCACCGGGTCATCGGCATCGACCTGCCCGGCTTCGGCAGCAGCCCGGCGCCGGCCGACCCGCGCCGCGCCTCGATGGCGTCGTGGGGTGAGCTCGTCGCCGGCGTCATCACCGAGCTCGGTCTCGAGCAGCCCACCGTGGTCGCCGCCTCGATGGGCGGCTACCTCGTGTTCGCCATGCTCCGTGAGCACCTCGACCTGCTCGGTCCGCTCGTGCTCGTCGCCACCCGCCCCAAGTCCGACGACGTCGACACCTGGGAGCGCCGCACCCAGCAGCAGGAGGCGCTCGAGGGCGGCGAGGACCTCGCCACGCTCGCCAAGGGCATGGTCGAGAACCTGCTCGGCCAGGGCTCGCTCGACCGACCCGAGCTCGTCGAGTACGTGCTCGCCCTCATGCAGCACAACCTCCCCGAGGGCTGGATCGCCGCCCTCGAGGCCATGAAGAACCGCCCCGACGCCATGGGTGCGCTGCGCGGCATGCCCCGCAAGACCCTCGTCGTCGCCGGCGAACTCGACCGGGTGACCCCGCTCGCCGAGTCCACGCTCATCTCCCGGCTCGTCGCCGACGGCCGCCTCGAGGTCGTGCCCGATACGTCCCACCTCCCCAGCCTCGAGAACCCCGTCGCGTTCAACGAGGTCCTCCTCGAGTTCCTGAACGGCGACGTCGCCGTCGCCACCGAGACCGAGACCCCCACCGACTGAAACATGCGGCCGTTCTGGCGGACCCTCCACCGGAACGGACGCAAGTTCGGGTGGGGTCAGGCTCGCCAGCTGCGGTAGCGGCGCATCAGGGCAATGGTGCTCGAGTCGTGGTCGCCGTCGCGGCCGGCGGCGAGCTCGTCGGCGATCGTCGTGGCCAGGGCCTTGCCCAGTTCCACCCCCCACTGGTCGAAGCTGTTGATGCCCCAGATGAACCCCTGGGCTGCGACCTTGTGCTCGTAGAGCGCGATGAGCTGGCCGAGCACCGACGGGGTGAGGCGGGGGGCGAGGATCGTCGTCGTGGGCACGTTGCCGGGGAACGTGCGGTGGGGGACGAGGGCGGGGTCGTCGATGGCCGCGGCCACCTCGTCGGCGGTGCGGCCGAACGCGAGCGCCTCGGCCTGGGCGAGCAGGTTGGCGGTGAGCAGGTCGTGGTGCTCGGTGCCGCCGAGCAGGTCGTCGGTGGGGCGGGCGAAGCCGATGAGGTCGCAGGGCACCAGCGACGTGCCCTGGTGGAGCAGCTGGTAGAAGGCGTGCTGGCCGTTGGTGCCCGGTTCGCCCCACACGATCGAGCCGGTGTCGTGGTCGACCGGGGTGCCGGCGAGGGTGACCCGCTTGCCGTTCGACTCCATCTCGAGCTGCTGGAGGTAGGCCGGGAAGCGGGCCAGGGCGTCGCTGTAGGGCAGCACCGCCTGGGTCGACGCCCGGAAGAAGTTGCGGTACCAGAGGTTGATGAGGGCCATGAGTACGGGGGCGTTCGCCGCGAAGGGGGCGGTCGCCGTGTGCTCGTCGATCGTGCGGAAGCCGGCGAGGAACTCGTCGAAGGCGTCCGGGCCGATGCCGATCATCAGCGAGAGCCCGATGGCGGAGTCGACCGAGTAGCGCCCGCCGACCCAGTCCCAGAACCCGAACATGTTCTCGGGGTCGATCCCGAAGCCGGCGACGGCGTCGCGGTTGGTGGAGAGGGCGACGAAGTGGCGGTCGATGCGGGCATCGTCGCCGAGGCGTTCGAGCAGCCAGGCCTTGGCGTGGCGGGCGTTGGTCAGCGTCTCGAGGGTGGTGAAGCTCTTGGAGGCGACGATGAACAGCGTCGCCTCGGGGTCGACGTGGCGCAGCGCCCACGCCAGGTCGTCGCCGTCGACGTTGGAGACGAAGCGCAGGTCGAGGTCGTCGCGGACCCACCCGCGCAGCGCCGTCGCCGCCATGGCGGGCCCGAGGTCGGAGCCGCCGATGCCGATGTTGACGACGTGGCGGATCGGCCGCCCGGTGGTGCCGACCCACTCGCCGCTGCGGACCCGCTCGGCGAACGGGCGCATGCGGTCGAGGACGTCGTGCACCTGGGCCACCACGTCGATCCCGTCGACGATCAGCGAATCGCCCCGGCGGCGCCGCAGGGCCGTGTGGAGCGCGGGGCGGTCCTCGGTGGTGTTGACGTGGACGCCGGCGAAGAGGTCGGCCAGCCGTTCGCCGAGGCCCCGGTCCTCGGCGAGGCGCACGAGCAGGGCCACGGTCTCGTCGGTGATGCGGTGCTTCGACACGTCGACGTGGAGGTCCCCGGCCTCGACGACGAGGCGTTCGCCCCGGTCGGGGTCGTCCGCGAACAGCTCCCGCAGGTGGCGGCCGGCCATCGCGGCGTGGTGGACCTGGAGGGCGTCGAAGGACGACAGGGTCGTGAAGCGCTCGGTCACGCCGGGCGAGGCTACGCGGTGGTGTCGGGCACCCGGACCACGTCGGGGGTGGCTTCGCGGGTGGCACCGATCCAGCTCCGGTGGAGCCCGGCGTACACACCGCCCTGCGCGACGAGGTCCGTGTGGTGGCCCTGCTCGACGAGGCGGCCGCGGTCGAACACGAGGACGACGTCGGCGGCCTCGGCGGTCGAGAGGCGGTGGGCGATGCTCACGACGGTGCGCCCCGTGGAGAGCCGCTGCAGCGCCCCGGCGAGGGCCTGCTCGGTCTCGGGGTCGATGGCGCTGGTGGCCTCGTCGAGGACGAGCACCCCGGGCTCGGCGAGTTGGGCGCGGGCGAGCGCGACGAGCTGGCGCTCGCCGACCGACAGGTTGCCGCCCCGCTCGCCGACGGGCGTGTGGATCCCGGCGGGCAGACCCTCGACCCACGGCGCGAGCCCGAGCGCCTCGAACGCGGCGACGACGTCCTCGTCGTCGATGCCGCCGACGGTGCCGTCGTGGCCGAGCCGCACGTTGGCGGCCAGGGTGTCGTCGAACAGGAACCCGTCCTGGGGGACCATCCGGATCGCCCGCCGGCGGGCGTCGGCCGACACGGTCCGGAGGTCGACGCCGCCGATGCGCACCGCACCCTCGGTCGGGTCGGCCAGGCGACAGAGGAGCTTGGCGAGCGTCGTCTTGCCCGACCCGGTCTCGCCGACGATCGCCACGTTCGTGCCGGCCGGGATGTGGACGTCGATGCCGTGCAGCACCTGGGGTCCGGTGCGGTAGGCGAAGCAGACGCCGCACAGCACGACGCCGAGCGGCCCGGACGGGAGGTCGGCGC
>JBHIXO010000309.1:0-5302 GCA_041984725.1 Acidimicrobiales bacterium
GCTGCTGCGGCGGCCACGGGAACGCGCGGTCCACCGGTGTCGGGCGTCGTGGCACCGTCGGGGAGCACGTGGACGGGCTGCCATCCCTCCGGCGTCCGTTCGAGCAGCCCGAACGCCAGGTTGTCGAGCAGTTCGTTGGCGAGGATCACGTCGGCGCGCGCCGGCAGGTCGCGGCGCGACTCGACCCCGTCCGGATGGAGTGCTCGCTGGGCGGCCGATCGTTCCACGCAGGTGAGACGCAGCGCGGGGGCGCAGGCGGGTTCGGCGGCGAGGATCGACCGGGCGAGCGTGCCCGGACCCGCGCCGGCGTCGACGACGTGGAACTCGTCGGGTCGGCCGGCGGCCGCCCACCACGTGTCGAGCGCCCGGGCCACGACCGCGCCGAACAGCGGCCCGACCTCGGGGCTCGTCAGGAACGAGCCAGTTCGTCGGCCGGCCCGACCGCCGGTCTCGTAGAAGCCGTCGGGCCCGTAGAGCGCCCGCTCGACCGCCACGTCCACCGGAACGTGCGGCCGTTCTGGTGGGGGGTTGGCCACAGCGGCCGCAGGTTCGGTCGGGGTCAGAGGCCGGCGACGAGGAAGCTGGCCGAGTCGCCGAGGCGGGTCGCCAGGTTGGAGACGCCGAAGGCGAAGGTGGCCACGATGGTGAGGCCGACGGCGGCGGTGAGGGCGAACGGCATGACGATCGGCGTGCGGTCGCCGTCGGGCACCGGCTTCATCCACATCTCGCGGGCGACGTTGGCGTAGTAGTAGAGCGCGATCACCGAGTTCACGGCCACGAACACGCCGAGGACGTAGCCCGACGCCGTGTTGGCGTCGGCCAGGGCCCGGAACACCACGAACTTGGCGAGCCAGCCGCCGAGCGGCGGGATGCCGGCGAGGCTGAACAGGAACATGGACAGCATCACGGTGAGGCCGGGCGCGTACTCGAACAGCCCACCGAAGGACTCGATCTCGGCCGAGCGGGTCTTGCGGGCGATGCCGATCACGACCGCGAAGGCGCCGAGGTTCATGGCCGCGTAGATCACCAGGTAGGTGACGACGGCGCGGGCCGACAGCTCGGAGTCGACGGCGAGGGGCGCCAGCATGAAGCCGGCCTGGGCCACGCCGGAGTAGGCGAGCATGCGGATGATGTTCGTCTGGCGCAGGGCGATCATGTTGCCGACCGTCATCGTCGCCGCGGCCAGGAACCACATGAGCGGCTCGACCACGTCGCCGTTGTCGGGGAAGGCGATGAACACGACCTGGAGCAGGGCCACGAAGCCGGCCGCCTTCGACGCCACGGCGAGGAAGGCGGTGATCGGTGTCGGCGCGCCCTCGTAGGTGTCGGGGGCCCACGTGTGGAACGGCACCGCCGACACCTTGAACGCGAAGCCGACCACGACGAACACGATGGCGAGCGTCACGAGCGGGGCGTCGGCCCCGGCGATCGAGACGCCGATCTCGGTGAGCCGGGTGTCGCCGGCGACGCCGAACAGCAGCGACATGCCGTAGAGCAGGATCGCCGAGGCGAACACACCCATCAGGTAGTACTTCACGCCGGCCTCGTTGCCCATGAGGTCGCGCTTGCGCCACCCGGCGAGCATGTAGGCGGGGATGGAGAGCAGCTCGAGGGCCACGAAGATCGTGATCAGGTCGCGGGCGCTGGCCATCAGCACCATGCCGAGCGTCGAGCACAGCAGCAGGAAGTAGTACTCGCCTTCGGCGTAGTCGCCCTCGGCGATGTAGTTCGTGGACAGCAGCACCACGACGTAGGCCGACAGCAGGAACAGGGCCTTGAGCACGAGGGCGAAGTCGTCGACGACGTAGGCGCCGTCGAACATGCCCCGGTCGGCACCGTCGACGGCGAGGGTGATCACCGGGATCAGCGAGCCGAGCAGGCCGAGGCCGGCGACCGACGACAGCAACGGGTTGTTGCCCTCGGGCTTGACCAGGTCGACGAGCAGGACGAGGACGAGCGCGCCCGTCAGGACGAACTCGGGCGCGAACGCGTGGTAGTCGAGTTCGGGCCGGGTGAACCCGAGCTCGAGCGCCTGCGCGAAGACCGTGGAGACCACGCCGAGCACGTCACCCACCGCCGTTGGCCGCCGCGATCATCTGGGCGACGTTGACGATGGACCCGTCGGACACCTTGAACAGCAGGTTCGGGTAGACGCCGAGGACGAGGATGAGGGCGAGCAGCGGCGTCCAGGCGATCCACTCGGGCGCCTCGACGTCGTGGATGTGCGGATCGTCCTCGAACTCCTCGGTCGGCGTGCCGAAGGCCGTGCGCTGGTAGAGCCAGAGCAGGTAGCCGGCGGCGAACACCGTGCCGATGGCGGCGATGACCATGAACGTGCGGAACGTCTCGACCGGCAGTCCCTCGGCCGGCTGGTAGGCGGCGAGGATGGCCGGGAACTCACCCCAGAACCCGGCGAGGCCGGGGAGCCCGAGGCTGGCCATCGTGCAGAAGCCGAGGATCCAGCCCATGCGGGGCGCCTGGATGAGCAGGCCGCCCAGCCGCTTGATCTCGAGGGTGTGGAACCGCTCCTTCATCGACCCGGCGACGAAGAAGAGCATGCCGGTGATGAGGCCGTGGGCGACCATGCCGAACACGGCGGCGTTGAGGCCGAAGTCGGTGAGCGTCGAGATGCCGAGCATCACGTAGCCCATGTGGGCGACCGACGAGAAGGCGATGAGCCGCTTCATGTCGGTCTGGGCCAGGCACCCGAGGGCTCCGTAGATGATGCCGATGACGGCGAGCAGGCCGATCCAGGGCGCCCACGCCTCGGCGGCCTCGGGCAGGATCGGGAGGGCGACGCGGATGAACCCGTAGGTGCCGAGCTTCAGCAGCACGGCGGCCAGGATCACCGAGCCCTGCGTGGGGGCCTGGGTGTGGGCGTCGGGCAGCCAGGTGTGGAACGGGAACATCGGCACCTTGATGCCGAAGCCCATGAACATGCCGCCGAACACCAGGATCTGCGTGGTGCGGGCGATGTCGCTGGCCGGGACGAGCTCGGCGAGCTCGACCATCGAGAACGTCTCGGCGCCGGTCAGGAAGAACAGTGCGAGGAAGCTCAGGATCATGAGCGCCGAGCCGAACAGCGTGTAGAGGAAGAACTTGATCGAGGCGTACTGCCGCTCGGGCCCGCCCCACACGCCGATCATGAAGTACATCGGCAGCAGGACGACCTCGAAGAAGACGAAGAAGAGGATCAGGTCCTGGGCCACGAAGGACCCGAGCATGCCGGTGTGCAGCACGAGGATGAGGGCGAGGAACGCCTTCGGGTTGTGCGGCTCGGGGAAGTGGTTCCACGAGTAGATGATCACCAGCGGCACGACCAGCAACGTCAGGGCGATCAGCGGCACCGACAGGCCGTCGATGCCGACGATGTACCGGGCATTGATCACCTCGATCCAGTCGTTGTCCCGCAGGAACTGCAACTGGCCCGTGTTGTCGTAGTCGAAGTCGGCGAGCACCAACACGCCGATCAACGCCGTCACCAGCGAGGCCAGCAGGGCGATCGACTTGTGGGTCTCGTCGGCGTCCTTGGGGAACAGCATCATGAGCGCCACGCCGGCGAGCGGCGCGAACACCATGGCCGTCAGGCCCCAGTCCTGGATGAAGTCCACTGTCTCTGCTCTCTCCTAGATGACGACGATGAAGACGCCGGCGAGGACCACGGACGCGGTGAACAGGATCGCCGCGTACTGCTGGACCTTGCCCGTCTGCATCTGCCGGAAGACCTGTCCGCCACCCTCGGCGGCGGAACCCGAGCCGTTCACGAGACCGTCGACGACCTTCTGGTCGACCTGGTCGTAGATGAAGCGTCCGGCCCGGACGGCCCCCGCACCGGCGCCGTTCACGACGCCGTCGAGGCCCTTGTTGTTGAACCAGTTGGCGGCACGGGCGATGGGGCCCTTGAAGCCGCCGGCGATGATCCCGGTGTACAGGTGGTCGAAGTAGTACTTTTTCACCAGGAAGGTGTGCCCGGCCCGCAGCAGCGACGACCGCTGCGTGATGCCGTGCGGACCCATGCCCTTGAAGTACCAGGCGTAGGCCAGACCGATGCCGGCGAAGCCGATCAGCGACGACACGACGGCGATCGCGATGTCGAACTTCGGATGGGCGAACACCACGCCGGTCGGGCCGACCTCGGTCAGCGACGGGAAGTAGCCGCCCTTGGGCTCGAAGAGGTGCTCGAACACGAGCGCGAAGTCCTCGGGCCACCAGTCGAGCACGCCGGAGTTCGGGATGTTGGTGAAGCCCGCGACGACGGCCAGGGTGGCCAGGATGTAGAGCGGGACGAGGATGCGGGGCCCGGACTCGTGCGGGTCGCCGTGGTGGGCGTCGTGCCCCGAGTCGGCGGCGACGTGATCCTCGTCGGCGGGATGGTCCTCCTCGCCGTGGCTGACCGCGGCGTGCTCGTCGTCGTGGTGGCCGCCGCGGAACTCGCCGTAGAAGGTGAGGTACACGCAGCGGGTCATGTAGGCGGCGGTCATGAACGCACCGAGCGCGCCGACCACGAGGAAGAACGTGTAGTTGCCGGATCCGCCGAGCTGGGAGGCGCCGGCGAGGATCTCGTCCTTCGACCAGAAACCGGCCAGCGGGAAGATGCCGATCAGCGCGCCCGTGCAGATCATGAAGGTGAGATGGGTCTTCGGCATGAACTGCTTCATGCCGCCCATGTCCTTCTTCATGTCGAAGGAGTGCACGGCGTGGGCCACCGACCCCGAGCCGAGGAACAGCCCCGCCTTGAAGAAGGCGTGCGTGA
This sequence comes from Acidimicrobiales bacterium, assembly GCA_041984725.1. Classification (GTDB taxonomy): domain Bacteria; phylum Actinomycetota; class Acidimicrobiia; order Acidimicrobiales; family Salinilacustritrichaceae; genus Salinilacustrithrix. Next base: position 4,754 of record JBHIXO010000309.1, read on the forward strand.
ACAGGTGGAACATGGCGGCGGTCCAGGCGCCGACCCCGAGGGCCATGACCATGTAGCCGAGCTGCGACACGGTCGAGTAGGCGAGCACCTTCTTGATGTCGGACTGCACGAAGGCGAGCCCGGCACCGCCGACGACGGTGAGCGCACCGACGCAGGCGAGCAGGTTGATGCTGGAGCCGCCGATGACCAGGCCGTTCCAGAACACGCCGTACATGCGGGCGACCATGAACACCCCGGCCACGACCATGGTGGCGGCGTGGATGAGCGCCGACACCGGCGTGGGGCCGGCCATGGCGTCGGGGAGCCAGGTGTGGAGGATGAACTGGCCCGACTTCGACATGACCGCGGCGATCAGGCAGCAGCTGGCCACGACGAGGGCGGTGTGGGAGATGAGTCCTTCGTTGGCCCGGGTGTTGATCTCGACGATGTCGAAGGTCTGCCCGGCGGCGAAGAACCGCGTGAGCCTGCCGACGAGGAGGCCGTCGTCGCCCACGCGGTTGGGGAGGAAGGCCGTGAGCGCCGCGTCGGTGTTGGGCTTCTCCTCCCACC
>JBHIXO010000310.1:0-5291 GCA_041984725.1 Acidimicrobiales bacterium
GGAGACGTGCCGGGGTCGTCGCCGGCTCCGGGCGCCGGATGGGGGTGCTGCGCCGGCGACCCGTCCCCGACGTCGGTGGGCCCGTGCCCGAGCGACTCAGCGGAGCGTGAGCGACCGCTCGCCCTGGCCCTGGAACGACCACCACTCGGCCGTGCCGGAACCGTCGGGCGCGGCGTCGAGGTCGAGGAAGACGTGGGCGGGGATCGGGCCGGGCTGGTGGCCGCTGTTGAAGAGCCAGGTGCCCGACCGTTCCTCGACCCAGGCGCCGCCGTCGACGTAGGGCGCCTGGTGGATGTGGCCGCAGAGCACGACGTCGGGTCGATGGGTGTCGAGGAGGCGGGGGAGCTCGGGGTCGCCGAACACCTTGGTGCCGGTCGTGGCGAGCGGGCCGTCCGGCGGGCCGTGCCACACCCACAGCCACCGCCCCGTGCGGCGCGCGGCGCCGGCGGCGAGCGCGGTCTCCAGCGCGGCGAGCGTCGCGGCGCCCTCCCACCAGGCGCACGACGTCACCAGCCAGTCGCCGACGGTCGCGGTGTCGCCGTCGACGACGCACCCGCTCGCCCGGGCCTCGAGGATCCAGGCGGTCGCCTTCTCGCCCGCGTCGGTCCGGTGGTCGAGGTCGTGGTTGCCCGAGCAGACCGCCGTGGTCGTCTGCGCCGCGCACCGGGCCAGGTACTCGAGGACCACGGTGATCTGGGCGTCCAGGGGCACGGCGGAGCCGACGTCGAGCAGGTCGCCGGCCACGACCAACAGGCCGACGCCGGCCGCCTCGGCCAGGACCCAGTCGAGCTTGGGCAGGTCGTAGTGGAGATCCGACACCAGCAGCGCCCGCACGACCGGAGGCTACGGGATACGGCATTGACCGAGCGGTCAAGTCGGCCGGTACGGTGGGAGTGTGACTGACACCGGCACCGACGTCGAGACGGGGGCGGGCGAGGCCATCAACGACCTGCTCGCCGGCTTCATCCGTGAGCTGCGCGAGGCGGGCCTGCCCGTGAGCCTGACCGAGAACCTCGACGCCATGGAGGCGGTCAAGCACATCCCCCTCGAGGATCGCGAGGCGTTCAAGTTCGCCCTCGCCGCCACGCTCGTGAAGAACTCCGCCCACTGGCGGGCCTTCGAGACCGTGTTCGAGGTCTACTTCTCCTATCGCGGTCCCGAGTACGCGATCGACGCCGACAGCGACCTCGCCGACGCCATCGACGAGCTCATGGAGCAGTTGCAGGGCGACCAGGGCGAGGACGGCCAGCAGGCCGGGGGCGGTGGCGCCATGGACGCCATGACGCCCGAGGAGATCGCCCAGATGCTGATGAAGGCGTTGCAGCAGGGCGACCAGGGCATGATGCGCGCCGTCGCCCGCCAGTCGGTCAAGCGCTTCGCCGGCATGGAGCCGGGCCGGCCCGTCGGTGGCACCTACTACCTGTACCGCACGCTGCGGCACCTCGACCTCGACGGCGTCCTCGAACAGTTGATGGACGCCGCCCGCCAGGAGTCGCCCGAGCCGCTGTCGCCGTTGGAGGAGCGTCTCGAGCGCGACGAGTTCGAGACCCGCATCGAGAAGCTCAAGCAGGAGATCGAGGGCGAGATCCGTCGCCGGCTGGTCGCCGACCGTGGGGTCGAGGCCATGGCCCGGACGCTGCGCAAGCCGCTGCCCGAGGACATCGACTTCATGCACGCGTCTCGAGAGGAGATGCTCAGCATCCGCAAGGCGTTGCAGCCGCTGGCCCGCAAGCTCGCCGTCCGCCTCGCCCGCAAGCGCCGGCACGGCCGCAAGGGCCCGCTCGACTTCCGCAACACGATCCGCCACTCGCTCAGCTACGGCGGCGTGCCGGCGGAGCCGAAGTTCAAGTACCCCCGCCCGGCCAAGCCCGAGATCTTCGTCGTCGCCGACATCTCGGGCTCGGTGGCCAGCTTCGCCCGCTTCACGCTCCACCTCGTCTACGCGATCCAGGGCCAGTTCTCGAAGGTCCGGGCATTCGTGTTCATCGACGGCATCGACGAGGTCACCCACCTCTTCGAGGGCGTCGAGGACATCACCGAGGCCGTGCACCGGGTCAACACCGAGGCCGACGTGGTCTGGGTCGACGGCCACTCCGACTACGGCCACGCCTTCGAGGTGTTCTGGCAGAACTACGGCAAGGACGTCGGCCCCAAGACCACCGTTTTGCTCCTCGGCGACGCCCGGAACAACTACCACGCCTCCCAGTCGTGGGTCGTGAAGGAGATGGAGCACCGGGCCCGCCACGTCTACTGGCTGAACCCGGAGCCGAAGTCGTACTGGGACACGGGCGACTCCATCATCGGTGAGTACTCCGGGTACTGCGACGGCGTCTTCGAGGTGCGCAACCTGCGCCAACTCGAGCGGTTCGTCGACATCCTCGAGTAGCGGCCGCACATCCTCGGGTAGCGCGGCCCGGAACCCGGCGGTGGATCCACGACCGGGGGCAGGTCGACCGGTACGGTGCGGCGAAGTATGACGACCTGACGTGATTTCGTCACGGGTTCGCAATATGCTGTCGGTTCGCTGGCGCGGGCCGACCACCCGCGATCGCAACGCGACAGACGTCCGCCCCTCGCCTGCACCGCCTCATGACCCCTCGCCGCCCCTCCCTCCTCTCCGCCGTCGCCGCGGCCGTCATGGCCGTCGCGCTCGTCCTCCCCGCCATGGCCGGTGCCGACACGGCGTCCGAGCGGGCCGAGGTGCAGCGCAAGAAGGCCGCCGTCGCCGCCGAGATCGACACGCTCCGGGCCACCGACGAGCAGGTCGAGGCCGCGCTGCGGGCCCTCAACGACAACGTCGCCACCCAGACCGCCGCCCTGCGCGACGCCGAACGCAAGGTGGCCGAGGCCGAGGCCGAGCTCGCCCGGGCCACCGCCCTCGTCGCCGAGAAGGAGGCCGAGATCGTCGCCCTCGACGAGGCGGTCAAGGAGCTCGCCGTCGAGGCCTACATCCGGCCCCCGGGCTCCAACGGCCTGGTCGACGCCCTCGAGTCCGACTCGATCGGTGAGGCCGAGCTGAAGCAGTCGCTGCTCGAGGCCCGCTCCCAGGCCCAGCTCGACGCCCTCGACCTCCTGGAACGGGCCCGCGAGGACCTCGAGCTCGCCCGGGCCGCGGCCGACGCCGCCGCATCGGCGGCCGAGAACCACCGCGCCGAGGCCGACGCCCAGCTCGACTCGGTGACCGAGGCCCGCAACCAGCAGGCCTCCGTGGCCGCCGAGGTGCAGGGCCGCCTCGACCGCAAGCTCTCCGAGGCCGCCAGCCTCGCCGCCCTCGACAAGCAGCTCGCCGACCAGTACGCCGCCGAGCAGGCCCGCATCGCCGCCCTGGCCGCCCAGACCGCCAGCAGCAGCGGCGGTGGCGGTGGAGGCGGCGGCGGGACCGTGAGCATCACGGGCTCGGGCAGCATCGTCTCCGTGCGGGGCATCCGTGTGCACCGCAGCATCGCCGACCAGACCGCCGCCCTGCTCAGCGCGGCCGAGTCCGCCGGCATCACCCTCGGCGGCGGCGGCTACCGCGACCCGTCGAGCCAGATCGCCCTGCGCCGGGCCCACTGCGGCACGAGCAACTACGCCGTGTACCAGATGCCGCCGAGCCAGTGCAGCCCGCCGACGGCCCGCCCCGGGCAGTCGATGCACGAGCGCGGCCTGGCCATCGACTTCACCTACGGCGGGCGTGCCATCCGGTCGCGGTCGTCGCCCGCCTTCCAGTGGTTGGCCGCCAACGGCGCCCGCTACGGCTTCTACAACCTGCCGAGCGAGCCCTGGCACTGGAGCGTCAACGGCAACTGAGCCGTCGGTCGATCTCGTCGCCCATGACCCGGCAGTCGGTCATCGGGTGGTCGAACCGGCAGAACAGGGTCGCCTGCAACAGGTCGCGTGCGTGCTGCAGGCGTTGGATCTCGGCCTCGAGGGCGGCGAGGCGGTCGCGGGCGATCACCTTCCAGTCCTCGACCGTCGCGGCGTCGAGCACGCCCGCGATGTCGTCGAGCGAGAGCCCGGCGTCCTGCAGCATCCCGATGAAGACGAGGCGGCGCACGGTCGTCTCGCGGAACCGGCGCTGGCCCGAGACGCGCCCGTCGGCGGCGAGGAGGCCGATGCGCTCGTAGTACCGAACGGTCGAGGTCGCGACCCCGGCGCGGGCGGCCGCCTCGCCGATCGTGACGAGATCGCTTGACTTGAAGTCGGGTTCAACCGTCATCGTCTCCGAGCATGACAGATCGCACCCATCCCGGGACCGCTCCGGCCCGTCCCGTCCCCAACCACCACGGCGACCACCCCGGCTTCTCGGGGCCGAGCGGACTGCTCGCCGCCGTCTCGTTCCTGATCGGTCACGACGACGACGCCGACCTCGCCGCCGAACTGGTCGGCCTCCGCAGTGACGACCGACTCGTCGACATCGGCTGCGGCCCCGGCGTCGCGGCCCGGGGGGCGGCATCGCGTGGTGCTCGGGTGACGGGCATCGACCCGGCCGGCGTGATGCTCGCCGTGGCCCGCGCCGTGCCCACACGCCACGACGTGACGTTCCGCACGGGGTCGGCCGAGGCGATCCCGGTCGGCGACGGCGAGGCCACCGTCGTCTGGTCGCTCGCCACCGTGCACCACTGGCCCGACCTCGACGCCGGGCTGGCCGAGGTCCGGCGCGTGCTGGAGCCCGGCGGACGGTTCCTCGCGGTCGAGCGGCAGGTCGCGGCGGGCGCCACCGGCGTCGCCCGCCACGGCTGGCTCCCCGGACAGGCGGCCGCCTTCGCCGTGTGCTGCACCCGCGCCGGCCTGACCGGCGCGGCCGTCTCCGACCACCCCGGACGGCGCCGTGGCAACCTCCTCGCGGTGACCGCCACTCGTGCCTGATCACCCCCGCCCCGCGACGACCGGCTCCGGCTCCGGCAGACTCGGTCGGTGCGCGTGGGTATTGCCGACCACCTGGGTTGGGCCGTCGTCGTCACGGCGACCGCCGACCACGAGGTCGTCGACCGGCGCCGGATCGAATTGGTCGGTGCCGACCTGACGGCGGCGCCGGTGCACTACGACGCCGCCGGCCTCGACGACGCCGACCTCGCAGCCCTGGTCGACGAGGTGCGGGCGTCGGTCGTCGCCACCGCCGGCCACGCGCTCGACGCCCTCGCCGCCGACCTCGGCGCACCGGTCGACTCGGTGTCGCTGCGGTCGCTCCCGGACCGGTTCCCCGACGACATCGCCACGATCCGCCGCCCGCCGTGGGAGAGCCGCGCCGACGCGGTCATGTACCGGCGAGTCCTCGTCGACCTGTGCGCCGACCGGGGCTGGCCCGTGCA
>JBHIXO010000311.1:0-5291 GCA_041984725.1 Acidimicrobiales bacterium
GGCAAGGCCGAGCAGCTCAAGGAGATCGCGCTCGCCACCGACTGCGACACGGTCGTGTTCGACAACGAGCTCACGCCCGCCCAGCAGTTCAACCTCGAGAAGATGCTCGGCCGTACCGCCATCGACCGCACGGCCGTGATCCTCGACATCTTCGCCCAGAACGCCGCCAGCGTGGAGGGCAAGGCCCAGGTCGAGCTCGCCCTGCTCCGCTACCGGCTGCCCCGCCTACGCCGCTCGGGCAAGTCCTTCTCCCAGCAGGCCGGCGGCATGTCCGCCGCGGGTGGCGCGCGCATCGGGTCCCGCGGTCCCGGCGAGACCCAGCTCGAGACCGACCGGCGGCGACTGGTCCGGCGCATCCACCGGCTGCAGTCCGAGCTCGAGGACATCCAGCGCCACCGCGACACCCAGCGCAAGCGCCGCCGGTCGAGCCGCACCCAGCGGGTCGCCATCGTCGGGTACACCAACGCCGGCAAGTCGACCCTGCTGAACCGGCTCACCGACGCGGGCGTGCTCGTCGAGGACCGCCTCTTCGCCACGCTCGACGCCACCACCCGCCGCCTCGACCTGCCCGGCGGCGAGGCTGTGCTCGCCACCGACACCGTCGGCTTCGTCCGCAAGCTGCCGCACCAGCTCGTCGAGGCGTTCAAGTCCACGCTCCAGGTCGCCGCCGACGCGCATCTCCTCGTCCACGTCGTCGACGCCACCGCGCCCGACGTCGCTGGCAACATCGACGCCGTCCACACCGTGCTGCGCGAGATCGACGCAGGCGACGTCCCCCAGCTGCTGGCGTTCAACAAGGCCGACCTCGACCCCGAGACCGCCCGCATCCTCACGAAGCGCCACCCGGGATCGGTCGCGTTCTCGGCCCGGACGGGCGAGGGCGTCGACGGTCTCCTCCAGGCGCTGTCGACGCAGCTGCGGGCCATGCAGCCGGTCGTCGAGCTCGCCATCCCCTACAGCCGCGCCGACGCGCTCGCCGCCGTCCACCGGGAGGGCGAGGTCCTCGTCGAGACGCACGGCGAGACCGGCACGGTGGTCCGGGCTCGGCTCGATGACGCCAGTCGCGCCCAGTTCCGCGAGTTCGAGGTGCCGGCGTGACCCCGACGGGCTTCGTCCCGCCGCCCTACCCCTACGACCGGCTCGACCCGATCCGGGCGCGGGCCGAGGCCCACGACGGCGGCGCCGTCGACCTCAGCATCGGGACACCGTGCGATCCGCCGCCCGCCGTCGCCGTCGACGCGCTCGCCGCCGCCGACGCCCGCGGCTACCCGCCCTCGATCGGCACCGCCGCGTTCCGCGCCGCCGTCGTCGGGTGGTTCGACCGCACGCTCGACGTCGCCCTGCCCGGCGACGCCGTCGCCGCCTGCGTGGGCACGAAGGAACTGGTCGCCGGGCTGCCGCACTGGCTCCGCCTGCGCCGCCCCGACCGGGACACCGTCCTCTACCCGGCGGTCAGTTACCCGACCTACGCCATGGGGGCGACGCTCGCCGGCTGTCGGGCCGTCCCCGTACCGGTCCGCCCCGACTGGAGCCTCGACCTCGACGCCGTCGACGAGGGCGACGCCGCCCGGGCCGCGTGCCTCTGGGTCAACACCCCGGGGAACCCGGCGGGAGGCCTCGACGACCTGGCGGCCGCTGCGGACTGGGGTCGTCGTCGCGACGTCCCGGTGCTGTCCGACGAGTGCTACGTCGCGTTCACGTGGGACGGCGCGCCCCGCACGATCGTGACGTCCGGACTCGACGGCGTCCTCGCCGTCCACTCGCTGTCGAAGCGCAGCAATCTCGCGGGCGCCCGGATCGGCTTCTACGCCGGCGATCCCGATCTCGTCGACTTCCTACGCGAGGTCCGCAAGCACGCCGGCTTCATGGTGCCCGCTCCGGTCCAGGCCGCCGGGGCCGCGGCGCTCGGCGACGAGGCCCACGTCGACGACCAGCGCGCCCGCTACCACCACCGCCTCGAGGTCCTCGCCGCCGCCCTCCGGGACCATCTCGGTCTCGACGTCGACCTGCCCCGCGGCGGCTTCTACCTCTGGGTCGCGGCCCCCGACGGCGATGCGTGGGGCCTCACCGAGCGACTCGCCGAGCGCGCGGGTGTGGTGGTCAGCCCCGGGGAGTTCTACGGCCCCGACGGCGCCGGTCACATCCGGATCGCCGCAGTGCAGTCGGACGAGCGCATCGCGCTCGCCGTCGACCGGCTCTCGACCTGAGCCGGGGCCGGGCGACCCGTTCGCTCAGTCGTCACCGACGACGGCGAGGTCGGGGCCGCTACGCCGGGCCAGTTCGACCTCCCGACGCAGCTCGGTGACACGGGCGTCGATGCGGCGGAGGCGGTCGTCGGTGTCGTCCTGGGCCGAAGCCATCGCCTCGATGATCCGCGCCGCGTCCGCCTGCATCCGGCCCGACAGCCGATCGAGGCCCGACTCGACCGACGAGCGCAGCTCCAGCGGTTGGTCGCTGTTGCGGACGTCGTCGCGCAGTTCGCGCATGGCGGTTCCCATCCGCTCGGCGAGCCCCTCGAGGATCCGGTCGAGGTCGCGGCGCAGTTGCTGGGGTTCCTCCGACGCCCGGGTCAGGGCGGCGTTGAGCGCCGAGACCTGGGCGGCGAGCCCGTCGGCCAGCACCCGCTGGTCGTCGACCTTGGCCCGCAGCGACTCGCCGGTGACGTCGACCTGGCGGCGGAGGCGCTCCTCGCTGCCTCGCAGCATCTCGGCCGTCCGACCGCCGATGGCGGCCTCGGTCTCGGCCAGACGGGCCACCAGGTCGGCGACCGAGTCCGACGTCGCCATCGCCCGCCGGGCGTCCTCCAGTGCGTCGGCGACGGCGCGGAGCTGCTGGTCGGAGACGGCCCGGAGTTGACCGGCCACGTCGGCGACGCCGTCGTTGCCCGAGCTCACCGCACCGCGGAGGTCGTCGAGTGCGCCGAGCACCGGGGTCAGGTCGGGTTGGTGGGCGTCGACCCGCTCGGCCAGGTCGGCGAGGTCGCCCCGCAGGTCGGCGAGCGAGGAGCGGGCCGCCCGACCCTCGGAGGCCACGCCGTCCACGGCGTCGGCGACCGTCCCCATGTCCGTGCGCAGGCCGGAGCCGAGCGCCTCGATCGCCGGTGTGGTTGCCGCGGCGAGTTCGGCGAGCGCCGTCACCTCACCACTCAGGGCCGCGAGGTCCTGGGCGAGTCGGTCGAGCGCGGGACGGTGGTCGCGCAGCGTGGCGTCCACGCCGTCGACCCGGGAGTCGACGCCGGCCACGGCGTCGAGGACGGGTCCCAGCGCCGGCAGCGCCTCGATGATCCGGTGCACACTCGACTCGATCTGATCGTGCAGCGGCGCGGCGGCGCGAGCGGCGTCGTCGACTCGCGAGGCGACGTCGTCGACGGCGCGCTGCAGCTCCGACAACGCGGGCTCGAGGCGGCCCACGTCCTCGCCGAGACCGACGCGCACGGCGTCGACCGCCCGCTCCACCGCGGTGAGTTCGGTCGTGGCCACGTCCAGATCGGCACGCAGCGCATCCGACGAGCGGACGATCTCGCCTCTGGTGTCGGCGACCGCCCGCTCGACGCGTTCGATGCGATCGGCCACCGGTGCGAGGTCGGGTCGCGTCTCGCGGACCTCCTCGGCGAGTGCGACGAGGAGCGCTCGCACGTCGGCGATACCGCCGTCCGTTCCGGCGAGGTCGCGAGCGATCGCCGTGGTCGACTCCGCGACGTCGTCCCGCAGTGCTGCCGTCGACCGGTCGATCGATTCGACCAGGGCGTCGCGCAGGGCGTCGGCGACGGGGACCGGGTCCACGATCCGTGCGTCGAGGTGGGCGCGGAGATCGGTGAGCGCGTCGAGGACCGGGCCGGCGTCGCCCGCCGCGTCGATCTGCTCGCCGAGGCGCGTCCGGAGCTCGGTGATCGCGTCGAGCGCGGGACCGAGATCGACGTCCTTCTCGTGGAGCTGCGTGGCGAGGCGACCGAGCGCGTCGGACACCGGATCCAGGTCCACGCGCTGGTCGAGGACCGTGCCGTGCAGCGCGTCGAGTGCGGCGATCACGGGTCCGAGATCGGGCTGGTGGAGGGCGGCGACCTCGCTCACGTGACGGCGGAGGGCGTCGGCGGCCTCGACGACCGGTGTGGGGTCGCCGGCAGCACGGATCGCCTCGCCCAGGTTCGTCTCGAGGTCGGCGAGTGCGCCCGTGATCGGGGCGAGATCGACCCGCGTCTCGTCGATCATGCGGGAGTGCTCGGCGAGCGCGTCGGTGACGACGGTCAGGTCGGGCTGGTGGCCGTCGACCTGGCGACCGAGCGCGGCGAGCGCGTCGATGACCGGGCCGAGGTCGACCCGGTTCGCGTCGAGGTGGGCGCGCAGCGCCTCGTCCCGCGTCTCCGAGCCCTCGGCTGCATCGCCGAGTCGGCCGAGCACCTGGGCGAGCGCGTCGTGCACGCCGGACAGGTCCGGTGCATGGTCGACGACTCGCGCACCGACCCGGGCGATCTCGTCGAGCACCGGCGTCACGTCCACGCGGTTGCGGTCGACGCGGGTGGCGAGGTCGTCGAGGACGATCCGCAGCTCGTCGTGGCGCGGTGCGATCTCGTCCCTCGTGCTGTGGAGCGAGTCGCGGACGGCGTCGAGGGCGCTGGCGACGGGTTCGAGGTCGGGAGCGTTCGCGGCCAGCACGTCCTCGATGAACTCGCGCAGCGCCTCGTCGGACCGGCGGAACTCCTCGGACTGGTGGGCAACGCCGTCGAGCAGCGTGGCGAGCGCGTCGCGCACGCTGTCGAGGTCCGGCCGGCTCTCGTCGACGTGGACGCGGAGATCGGCGATCGCCTGGCGGGTGTCCCCACCATGGCGACCCAAGCCGTCGTGGACCGAGGCGAGGCTCGAGTGGATCGATGCCAGGCCTCCCTCCAGCGGCGAGAGGTCGACGATCGGTTGCTCGACCCGCTGGCGGATGGCGTCGATCTCGCGTTGCAGCGACTCGACGGTGTCGGTGAGCGGTGCGAGCGCGGGACGAGTGTCGTCGAGGTGGGTGCGCAGATCGGCGAGCGCCGCCGTGACGGGGGTGAGGTCGGGCTGGTGCTCGTCGAGCCGGCTGCGCAGCTCGGCCAGGACGCTGGTGACCGGGGTGAGGTCGACGTCGGCGGTGGCGATGAGCGTGTGGAGCTCTTCGATGGCGGCGCCGATGGGCGTGAGGTCGGGCCGGGCGGTGTCGACGGTTGCGTCGACGTGGTCGCGGAGTTCGGTGAGGCGTTGGTCGGTGGTGGCGGTCTGGTCGTCGAGGCGGGCGAGGACGGTGTCGAGGCTGTTGCGGATGGG
>JBHIXO010000312.1:0-5264 GCA_041984725.1 Acidimicrobiales bacterium
CAGGACAGCTTGCTGTCGATGTCCTTGAGGATCGTCTTGCGCCCGGCGCCGGTGAGCTCGCGCTCGCGGACCTGCTCGAGTTGACGGTCGCTCAGGTCGGTGAGCCGCGGGCGGATCTCGGCGACCCTGAGGTCGTCGTAGTTGGCGATCGGGAAACGGGTGCGCGTGGCCGCCTTCTTCGCGGCGGCCTTCTTCTTCGTGGCCCGCTTCTTGGTCGCCTTCGTGGCGGTGCGCCGCTTGGTGGTGGTCGTGCGGGCCGGGCGGGCGTCGCTCTCGAGCCGGCGCTCGATCTCGTTGATGATCGTCGCCCGGTTGTCCCGGGCCTGCTCGTAGTCGAGGACGGCACGCAGCTCGGCGCCCGACAGGTCGGACAGCTGGGGCCGGATCTGGGCGACCGTCAGGTCGGCGTACCCGGCGATCGGCAGCGCGGCCGCCGCCGCGGCGGGGGCCTCGTCGACGTCGTCGTCCTCGTCGACCTCGCCGCCGAGGTAGCGGTCGATCTCGGTGACCAGGCTCTTGCGGGCCGCGCCGGCGACCTCGCGCTCCTTGACCTCTTCGAGCTCGTCGGGCTCGAGCTGGGGCAGCAGCGGGAGGATCTGGGAGACGCTGAGCTCGTCGTAGTCGGCGATCGGGAACAGCGGCTCGTCGGCCCACCCGTCGTCGGCGTCGTCGTCGGCCAGGTCGATCGACGTCGTCGCCGGCGCGGCGGTGACGGGCGCCTCGGCCTCGGCCTCGGCGGCGTCGGCCTCGGTGCCGGTGATCTTGAGCTCCTCGAGGCGGGCGATGATCGTCGCCCGGTCCTTCCCGGCACGCTCTCGTTCGATCACGACGTCGAGCTCGTCGGAGTAGAGCTGGGGCAGCAGCGGCATGATCTCGCCGACCTTGAGGTCGTCGTAGTCGGCGATCGGGAACTCGATGTCGTCGTCCTCGTCGGCGGCGACGACCGGCTCGTCGGCCCAGTCGTCGTCGGCGGCCGACCACTCGTCGTCCTCGGCGACCGGCTCGGGCTCGGGCTCCGGCTCGGGCTCGGCGACCACGCGGGCCGGGCGTGACCGCGGGGCGGTGGCGGCGGGCACGGCGGCGGTGGCCGGTGCCGGGGTCTCCTCGGGCAGCGGGGCCGGGGCGACGTCGTCGTCGAGCGGCGCCGGCGCGGTCGAGCTCGTCTCACCCTTCGGCTTGGCCTTGCGGAACGCCACGAAGAGCACGATGGCGGCGGTGACGCTCGCCGCGATCGACAGGTAGATGAGGTTGAGCCCGTCGTCACTGAGGAGGCCGACGACCAAGAGGATCGTCGCCAACAGGACGAGGCCGAAGCTCACGAGGACCAGCACGATGTATTCACCTTCCGAAAAGCCGTTCGGCGGGCGGTCATCCTAGACAGATGGCCGGGAGGGGCCGCGAAGCGGACACGCATCGACGCGTCGACGTCGCGATCGATCAACCGGGATCGGGTGATCGGGGGTCGGGTCGTCCCGGGACCGGGGCGGGGCCCGGTCAGGACTGCCCGGCGGCCGGGTCGCCGGCGTCGGCCGGGCCGGGGTCGTCGGGGCCGTCGAGGTCGAGGACGTCGACCGCACGGGTGGGCTCGCCGTCGTCGGCGCCGGCCGCCGGGTCGTCGCCCGGATCGAGCGGACCGTCGGCGTCGCCCGGGTCGAGCGGGGCATCGGCGGCGGCGGCGTCGGGCTCGGCCCGCAGGTCGGGCACGGGCAGCTCCCGCAGCGCGGCCGGGTCCTCGATGATCCGCTGCAGGTCGCGGGCGGCCGTGCGCAGCCGGCCGCGCTGGTCGTCGAGCCAGCGGCCGAGCGTCCGCACGTCGGTGGCGAGGGTGTCGCGGTCGCGCCGCAGCTCGAGCACCTCGACCTCGATCTCGCGACGGGCCTCCTCGCCGGCGCGCCGGGCCTCGGCCTCGGCCTCGGTCCGGGCCCGCGACAGCAGCTGCTCGGCCTCCTCGCGCATCGTCGACGACGAGGTCTCGGCGTCGGCGCGGATGCGCTCGGCCTCCTCGCGGGCGTCGGCGACCGCCTGCTCCGCGGTGCGTTCGGCGGCGATCAGGATCCGCATCGGCTCTTCGGCGTCGACGGTCCGCGGCGCCTCCGGGGCGGGCGCCGGGGCCGGGGCCGGCGGCGCCTCGGGCGAGGTCGGGGCGGCGGGGGCCGGGGCCTGCTCGGCAGCCGCCCGGGCCTCGCGCAGGGCGTCCTCGGCCCGCTCGGCCCGCTCGAACTCCGACTTCAGCCGGCTCAGGAGCACGTCGAGCCCCTCGGCGCAGCGCTCGAGGAAGTCGTCGACCTCGCGCATGTCGTAGCCGCGGCGCGCCGCGCCGAACTTCGCCTCGAGCAGGAGCTCCGGAGTCAGGTCCATGACCGCCGAGGATATTGGAGCCCCCGGCGGGGATCGGTGATGGGCCGACCGGGCCCACGGGGGCTCAGCAGATGATGCCGGCGAGGAGCTGGAGGCCGATGATCACGATGATCGGCGAGAAGTCGATCCCGCCGAAGCTCGCCCCGACCGCCCGCCGCACGGGCAGCATCACGGGGTCGGTCACCCGCCGGATCAGGTCGCGCACCTGGGCGAGACCGCTCCCGGGCTGGGTCGGGAACCACGACAGCAGCGCGCCCGCGATGATGACCACCACGTAGAGCTGGATGATCGAACAGACGAGCTCGGCCACGGCTCAGCGGGCGTTGCTCAGGCGGCGACGCTCCTCGTCGGACACCTCGACGCCCGGCGGGGTCAGCAGGTAGACGCCCGGGGCGAGCCGTTCCATGTGCCCCGACAGGGCGTAGCAGATGCCCGAGGCGAAGTCGATGAGCCGCCGGGCGAGGTCGCGGTCGGACCCGCTGAGGTCCATCACGACGGGCTGCTCGGCCTTGAACCGGTCGGCGACGGCCTTGGCGTCGTCGAAGGACTCGGGCTCGACGACGGTCGGCTTGGCGGCGGAGGGACGCATGGGACGCACGGTCGGGGTCGTAGCACGCCCCTGGGGCTCCGGGCGACCCGAGGGGCGACCACCGCCCCCGCTGCCGGGTCGGGCGGGCAGCGGGCGGACGGTCCCGGTTTGGCCGGGCGCACGGCCGGCGGGACGGGCCTGGACGGCGACGCCCTCGTCGGGGTCGACCGGGCCGCGGGGTGCCGGACGGGCGGTGCGCGCCGGGGGCTCGTCGTACCCCTGGTCGCCGTAGGGATCGGGGCCGGGGGCGCGACCCTGCGGACCGGCGCCCGGGCCGCCGAGGCGGCGCATGGCGTCGTCGTATCCGTAGTCGTCGTACTCGTCGTCGGGGGCCAACCCCAGCCAGACCATGGCCTTGCGGAACACGCCTGCCATCAACAGCCTCCTCGTTCCTGTTCGTAGTCTCGCACGGCGACGGCCGCCGGCCGCGGACGCCGGGAGCTCATCGCGCACCCCCGGCGGGGGGTCGCGCGCCGAAGAGCGCCGTCCCGACCCGGATCATCGTCGTCCCGGCCTCGACGGCCAGTTCGAGGTCGCCGCTCATGCCCATCGACCGGTGGTGCAGGCCGAGGTCGTCGGCGATGCCGGCGATCCGGGCGAACGCGGCGCGGGTGGCGTCGTCGTCGCCGTCGCGGCCCACCCCCATCAGGCCCACGACGTCGAGGCCGGCGTCGACGGCCCGGCCGACGAGATCGGGCACCTCGGCGGGCGGGGCGCCCCCCTTGTGCTCCTCGGCGGTCGCGTTCACCTGCACCATCACCCGGGCGCCGGGTGCCCGCCGGGCGATCTCTCGGACGAGGCTCGGGCGGTCGACGCTCTGCCAGCAGTCGACCAGGTCGGCGAGCTGGCGCACCTTGTTCGACTGCAGGCGACCGATGAAGTGCCAGCGCAGGCCGCTCGGGTCGGCGCCGTCGCTGCGGGCGGAGGCGTGCTTGGCCGTGAGCTCCTGGGCGTAGTTCTCGCCCACGTCGGTGAGTCCGACCGCTCGGGCCGCGGCCACGGCCTCGGGGCCGAACCCCTTCGTCACGGCGAGCACGGTGACCGCGGCGGGGTCACCCCCGGCGTCGGCGACGCGGGCGTGGACGCGGTCGAGGCCCGTGCGCACGTCGGCGACGTTCACGACGCGTCTCCGGCGTCGGGGTCGGGCCCGGCGACCAGACTGATCGTGGCCGCAGCCCGGCCCTCGTCGGCCCGGGCGCGGTGCGACCAGCAGCGCGCCGGTTCACAGGCGGTGCAGCCGCCGTCGTCGACGACCTGCACGCCCAGGGGTTCGAGCGCCCGACGGACGGCGGCGAGCAGGTCGAGTGCCGGGGTGTCCCAGGCCGTGCGGCCGCGGACGACGTCGCCGTAGCGGTCGGCGACGAGGTCCAGGTCGGCGGTGCCGAACTCGTAGCAGCGGGCGCGGATGTGCGGGCCGACGTGGGCGACGATCGAGGCAGCGCCGAGGCGCCCCATGGCCCCGACCGTGGCCTCGAGCACGCCGGCGACCAGGCCCTTCCAGCCGGCGTGGGCGGCGCCGACGACGCCGTGGGCCTCGTCGGCGAGCAGGATCGGCACGCAGTCGGCCGTGTGGACGGCGAGGACGGCCCCGGGGACCGCGGTCACGGCCGCGTCGGCCTCGACCCCGGCGTGCTCGCCGGGCGTGCGCACGTCGACGACGGTGGCGCCGTGCACCTGGCGCAGCCACGTCCAGTCCCCGGGGTGGAGCGCGGCGCGGCGCGCGCCGAGGGCGACGGGGTCGCCGCCGACGTGGAAGTCGCCGTCGCCGCGGACCGAGGACCGGCGCTGGACGACGAGGGGCACCGTGGCGCGCTCGGTCCGGGCTACTTCAGGAACGACGGGACGTCGAAGTCGTCGTCCCCGTCGTCACCGAAGAGATCGTCGTCGCCACCGGCGAGGACGTCGCCGAGGCCGTCGTCGCGCCGCGGCGAGAGCGGCTCGCGGACCGGCGCGGACGGCGTCGACCTGTCGCCGTCGAAGCGGTCGAAGCCGGCGGCGATGACCGTGACGCGGACCTCGTCGCCGAGGTCGTCGTCGACCACGGTGCCGAAGATGATGTTGGCCTCGGGGTGGGCGACCCCGTGGATGACCTCGGCGGCCTCGTTGACCTCGAACAGGCCGAGGTCGCTGCCCCCCGAGATGGTGAGCAGGATGCCGCGGGCGCCCTCGATCGAGGCCTCGAGCAGCGGCGACGAGATCGCGTTGCGCGACGCCTGGAGCGCCCGGCCCTCGCCGGAGGCGTAGCCGATGCCCATGAGCGCCGAGCCGGCGTTCGACATGATCATCTTCACGTCGGTGAAGTCGGTGTTGATCAGGC
>JBHIXO010000313.1:0-5256 GCA_041984725.1 Acidimicrobiales bacterium
AGATCGCCATCAACCCGTCGTTGATCCAATGGCGTAGGTTCTCGCGGATCTCGAGAAAGCCGAGATCGACGGCCAGGTAGGTCTCTTCCCACAGATGATGGTAGGAGGCGCTCCAGGGCGAGTTGGCCCAGGCGAGCGCGCCGACGGCGGCGATCAGCATGACGATCGCACCGCCGGCCTCGGCATGCATGAAGCGCTGGAACGGCTGCACGAAGCGCCGCGGGACGAAGCGATCGGTCTCGCTCCAGGTGGGGCGGCGCGTGATCGTCTTCGACTGGGAATCAGCCATGGATCCATCCTTGCCGAGCGATGTCGGCGATGCGTAACGAGCGGGACCGCCGTCGGGTGGCGGTGGCCCGGGGATCAGATCGGAGGGGCGGGGGGCCGCTTGAGCGTCATCGACACGATGGTGCCCCCCTCGGCGGCCTCGAACGTGACCTCGTCGGTGAGCACCTTGATGAGCGGGATGCCGAGGCCCGATTCGTGCTGGAGTCGCTTGGGGTCGGTCGGGTCGGGCAGTTCGGCGAGCGCGTCGGGGTCGAAGCCGGGACCGCGGTCGCGGATGTCGACCCGGAACCGGTCGTCGTCGAGGTGGCACGACACGACGACGGGCTCCTCGGCCTCCTCCCGGTGGGCCTTGATGGCGTTGGAGCACGCCTCGGTGACGGCCAACCGCAGGTCGTCGAGCCGCGAGTCGGGCAGCGGCGGGTCGAGGGCGGCGGCCGTCGCGACGACGAGTCGGACGACGGCGAGGTAGTCGAGGCGCGGCGGGATCTCGAGGCGGATCACGCGAGGGTCGGCGGCCGTGTCGTCGGCACGCGCCCCGGCATCCGCGTCCGCCACCTCGTCAGCCGTCCGCCGCGATCGTGTCGTCGACCGACTCGCCGATGACGAAGACGTCGTCGAGGCCGGTGACGTCGAACACCTTGAGGATCCGGGGGTTGGTGCAGACGAGCCGCAGGTCGCCCTCGGCGCTACGGGCCCGGCGCACGGCGCCGACCAGGACCCCGAGCCCGGTCGAGTCGATGAAGTCGACATCGTCGAGGTCGACGACCACGCGGGTCGTGCCCTCGTCGACCAGGCGGCCGAGCGCGTCGCGCAGCGCGGGGGCGGCGGCGACGTCGATCTCGCCCGACGGCGCGACCACCGCCCAGCCGTCGAGGTCGAGGTCGGGGATCTCCAGTTCCATGCGGCCGCCAGGCTACCGCCCGGTCGGTCCCGGCCCCGGGGCCCGGAGCGGTGACACGCGTGGAACTACACCCTTGTCGTCCCGGGGGTCGGGATGCGTACCCTGCGGGCGTGGCAGGGTCGCCGCCCACGCCGGGCCCGGGGGACCTCGGGGTCCCGGCGCTCGAGCACCTCGTGCGCGTGCGCGCCGAACGGCTGGCGGCGCGCGACGAGCCCCACGTCGCCGACGCCGGGCGGCTGGTCCACCTGACCCGGCTGCCGGCCACCGTCGCCCGCCACGCCGACCTCGCCGTCCCGCTGCATCCCGAGGTGGCGGCCCGGATCGGGGTCGATCGCCTCTACACCCACCAGGCCGAGGCGCTCGACCTGGTGCGGACGGGCACGTCGGTCGTGGTCGCGACGTCGACGTCGTCGGGCAAGTCCCTGGTCCACCAGGCGGCGATCGGCGAGGCCGCGCAGGAGCGGGTGCGTCCGGGCACCGCGCTGTGCCTGTTCCCGACCAAGGCGCTCGCCCGCGACCAGCTCCGGGCGCTGGCCTCGATGGACCTCCCCGGCGTCGTGCCGGCGGCCTACGACGGCGACACCGGGCGCGACGAGCGGGCCGACGCCCGCCGGAACGCCACCGTGCTGCTCACCAACCCCGAGATGCTCCACTGCGGGATCCTCCCGCACCACGCCGGCTGGATGCGGTTCTTCAGCCGGCTGCGCTATGTCGTCGTCGACGAGCTCCACCAGTTCCGCGGGATCTTCGGGTCCCACGTCGCCCACCTGCTGCGGCGACTGCGCCGGATCGCCGCCCACTACGGCGCCGACCCGGTGTTCATCTGCGCGTCGGCGACCGTGGGCGCGCCGGCCGAGCTGGCGACCCGCCTCACCGGCGTCCCCGTCACCGCGGTGACCGACGACGGCTCGCCCACGGGGGAGCGGGTCGTCGCGCTGTGGAACCCGCCGCTGCTCGACGCCGAGGACGGGGTCCGGGCGTCGGCCCACGGGGAGGCCGCCGGCCTCGTCGCCGACCTGGTGGCGGCGGGCGCCCGCACGATCGGCTTCTGTCCGAGCCGACGCACGACCGAGGTCGTCGCCGAGCGGGTGCGGCGCCAGCTGCCCGCCCGCCGGCGCCGCGGCGTGGCCGCCTACCGGGGCGGGTTCCTGGCCGAGGAGCGCACCGAGATCGAGGAGGCCCTGGCGGCGGGCGAGCTCGACGCCGTGATCACCACGTCGGCGCTCGAGCTGGGCGTCGACATCCAGGGCCTCGACGCCTGCGTGCTCGACGGCTTCCCGGGCACGGTGGCGTCGTTCTGGCAGCGGGCGGGCCGGGTCGGCCGGCGCCAGCAGGCGTCGCTCGCCGTCCTCGTGTGCGGCGCCGACCAGCTCGACCAGTGGGCCGCCGCCCATCCCGAGGCGCTGCTCGCCCGACCCCCCGAGCCCGCGGTCATCAACCCGGCGAACCCCTTCGTCGTCGACCCGCACCTGCGGTGCGCGGCGTTCGAGCTGCCGTTGACCCACGACGACGAGCGCTACTGGCCGGGGCTCCTCGACGAGGCGATCTGTCGCCTGGCCGTCGACGACGAGCTGGTCGTGCGGCCGCCGGGGGTGGGGACGGCGGGCGGCAAGGGTCGTCGGCGGCGCCGCACGGTCCACTCGCCCGTCGCCGTGTGGAACGGGCGGGGGTGGCCGGTCGACGGCGTCGGCCTGCGCAGCGGCTCGCCCGGGCAGGTGAAGATCGTGCGGCCCGACGGGACCCCGGTCGGCACCGTCGACCGCAGCCGGGCCGGGCAGGTCGTCCACGACGGCGCCGTCTACCTCCACCGGGGCGTGCCGTACCGGGTCCGCCGCCTCGACCTCGACCGCGGGCAGGCCGTGGTCGACCCCGACGACGGCGCCACGGTCACCACGGCGATCACCCGGATGGACCTGCGCATCCTGGACGAGGACGCCGGGCGCGACCAGCGCACGCCGTCGGGCCCGGTGCACCTCGGGCTCGGGCGGGTCGTGGTCACGACCCGGGTCACGGGCTACGAGCGCAAGGACGCCCTCACCGGCGAGCGGATCGAGACGGTCGGCCTCGACCTCCCGCCCTCGCACCTCGACACCCGGGGTGTGTGGCGCGTCGTCCCCGAGGACCTGCTCGCCGGCCTCGGCCTCGTCCCCGACGCGTGGCCCGGCACCCTCCACGCCGCCGAGCACGCGGCCATCGGGGTGCTCCCGCTGTTCGCCGTGTGCGACCGCTGGGACGTCGGCGGGATCTCCACGGCGCGCCACGCCGACACCGGGGCGCCGACGATCGTGATCTACGACGGCTACCCGGGCGGCGCCGGCATCGCCGAGCTGGCCTACGAGGCGGCCGACGCCCACGTGGCCCTCACCGCCGAGGTCGTCGCCGCCTGCGACTGCGGGACGGGGTGCCCGGGCAGCGTGCAGTCGCCGAAGTGCGGCAACGGCAACGAGCCCCTCGACAAGGCGGGGGCGGGTCTCCTGCTCGACGCGCTGGTCGGGACGACGCGACCCCGGGCCGGGAGCCGCCGGGCGTCCTGAGCCGGGTCAGAGCTCCTTGGCGAGCCGGTTCAGGTAGACGACGTGGCCGGCCCAGATGAGGAGCACGAGCGCACCGGCGGCCGGGACGAGCACCCCGACGCCCTCGCCCTCGTCCTGCACGATCGACTGCCCGGCCAGTTCCTCGCCGCCGAGGCCGTCGTCCGAGTCGTCCTCGTCGCGGTCCCCGAGGACGTCGCTGTAGTCGAGGGTCTCCTCGAAGCCGGTGTCGAGCGTGGTCGGGGTCCCGAAGGTGGGCAGCGTGCGTCCCGGGCTCGTCGGGCGCACGGTGCCGGTCCCGATCTGGGGGCGGGAGCCGCCGCCCGCGGTCGTGCCCGGCGAGCCGTCGGAACCGGTGGTCGGGGTCGTGTCGTCCGGCGTCGTCGTGGTGGTCGTGGAGCCGCCGCCGACCTGGACCGAGGTCGTCGGGGCGAGCGCGGTCGGGGTCAGCACCGAACCGTCGACGCCGCTCCGGGCGGCGCGGACGCGGTAGCCGTAGGTGCCCGCGGCGTCCACCCGGTCGGTGATCCGGGGGTCGTCGAAGCGGCCGACCGTGGCGACGGTCTCGTACGAGCCGAACTCCTGGGCGGGAGCCCGCCGAGCGCTGGTCTCGTCGGGGTCGACGTCGGTGAGGTCGGACGTCTCGTCGGAGGTCTCGTCGTCGGTCTGGGCGGCCGACGACGGCCCGCCCGCGGCGCGCGCCCGCTCGACGACGTAGCCCTCGAAGTCGGGCGGGAGCTCGGACTCGGTGAGGGGCGACCACGAGACGCGCACCTGGCGATCGCCGGTGGCAGCCGCCTCGACGCCGGCGACCGGGGGTGCCGGTGCCTCGACGGTGATCACGCGCCGCATGGTGTGGTCCTCGACGCCCTCGCCGTCGACGTGGGCCGTCGCCTCGATGACGTAGCGGCCGTTGCACGGGACGGGGATGCGGCCGGCGAAGCGCTGGGTGTCGTACACCTCGAGGGTGCTGCCGCCGTCGCCCGGGACCTGGAGGGTGTCGCTCTCGGCGCATGCGCTCGGCGGATCGAAGCCGTCGGTCTGGTCGTCGACGATGACGACCGAGGCCCCGGCGATCGACACGGCCCGACCGTCGCGCCGGAGCACGAACTCGCCGGCGACGCCGATGTCGGGGTTCGACGTGGTGGTGCCGTTGCGCTGGGGCTGCGACCACGAGGAGCCGGCCCACTGACCGGGCTGCTCCTCGCCGAGCTGGGCGGCGACGGGCGCGGCGAACCCGACGGCCAGCGCCAGGGCGGCGACGGCGGTCAGGGTGCGGCGGCGGGTCCGGGTCTCAGGCATCGAAGCTCTCCGCGCTCACCATGGTGGCGGTGACGACGAGCCGTTGGCGGGCGCTTCCCTTGGGGTGGCACGTCGTGAGGGTCAGGCGGGCCTCGTCGGGGGTGTTGTCGACGACGGCCACGTCGGTCGGGGCCACGATGCAGTGGGCGCCCTCGGCGGTGCGTGCCCCGACGCACTCCGGGAACACCTCGACCTCGTAGGTGCAGGTGCCGATCGGGGTCTCGAGGACGATGC
>JBHIXO010000314.1:0-5251 GCA_041984725.1 Acidimicrobiales bacterium
GCGACGAGGGACCCGTCGTCGGCCCGGGCGAGATCGACGACGCCCATGCCGCCCCGGGCGAGTCGCCGGATGTGCTCGTAGGCCACGGCGTGCAGCGTAGGAAGCCGGCGGGGGTGTCCGGCAGCGGCGGGCCGTCAGCGCGAGATCGTCAGCGCGAGCTCGACTCGGGCCGGCTCCGGCGCCGGGCCGCCTTCTCCTCGTACATGCGGGCATCGGCGAGGTGGGCGGCGTCGACCAGGCCGCCGGCGGTCTCGAGTCGGGGCGCCCACCCGATCGACGCCTCGACCCCCTGTTCGCGGAGGCAGTCGCGCATGCGCTGCTCGACGGTCGGGGCCTCCTCGACCGTGCACCCCGACGCGACCACGGTGAACTCGTCGCCGCCGACGCGGAAGACGGTGTCGCCCGCCCGGGTGGCGGCCATCAGCCCGGTGGCCGCCGAGCGGATGTAGCGGTCGCCGGCGGCGTGACCCATCGTGTCGTTGATGACCTTCAGCTCGTCGAGGTCGAGCGAGAACACGACCCCCTGGTAGCCGAGGCGCTCGGCCCGGTTCTCCTCCGAGCGCAGGAACTGGTCGTAGGCCCGCCGGTTCCCGAGGCCGGTGAGCGGGTCCACCGCGGCGGCGTTCCCGGCGATGTCGGCGCGGCGGATGGCGCGGGAGCGCCGCACCTCGAGGTCGTGGTCGGTCACGATCTGGCGCGCCGCGTGCAGCACCGCGGGGCCGGTCACCAGCGACGGCTCGATCGGCTCGGGACTCCACCCGACGACGACGCCGACCCGTTCACGGTCGGCGGAGACGACCTGGTGGACCGCCGCCGGGGGCGCGAACGGACGCTCGCCGGCGGCGAGCAGCTCGACGTGGTGGGTGACCGAGGGCCGGGGCCCGCTCCCGGTCAGCAGGGCCGGGGCCAGCTCGACCTGGGCCCCGGGGCCGAGCTCGTCGCCGCCGCCCGTGCGGACCAGGACGATGTCGGTCGAGCCGACGATGCGGATGTAGGCCCACCGGGGCAGGCCGGTCACGGCGGCGAGCACGTCGAACGACGAGGTGATCGCCTCCTGGGGTCCGCTGAAGGGCGCCGTCCCCGGCATCGGACGCGGGCCGGCCTGCCGGGCCTGCTCGACCACGGACCGGATGACCTCGTCGAGGCGTTCGGGCGTGACCTCCCCCTTGACCAGGTACTCGACGGCGCCGAGCTTCACCGCGTCGTCACGGGTGGACTCCCGGGCGTCGCCGGTGAAGACGACGATCGGGAGGCGGCCGTCGTCGACCGCGGCGCGGATGCTGCCGAGACCGTCGATGTCGGGCAGGCCGAGGTCGAGGAGGACGACGTCGAAGTCGTCCTGCCGGGCGATGGTGGTGAGGGCCTCGTGCATGCTCGATGTCGCGACGACCGAATGGTGCGCATCGCGCAGGTTCTCGCTGGTGAGGAACGCGAAGTCCGGGTCGTCCTCGATCAACAGGACGCGTGCGCCGGTTCGCGACGCTCCACTCGACCCCGGTTCCTCGCGGATCACTGCTGCTCCTCGACCAGGACGGCCGTCCCTTCCGCCCGCCCTCGTCCGCATGGTAGGTCGGTCCGCCGCCGGGGTCGTCACCGGAGCGACGAACGCCGGGCGCCGCCGCGTGAGTATCGTCGTGGTGGTGACCGCCCCGACCAACCCCCTCGAGTCCAGCGCCCTCGACCGTGCGATCGCCCGACTCGACGCCGAGCTGCCCTCGGTCGTCAAGCGCGACCTCATCCCCGCCGCGGAGATCGGCGACCTCCTGCTCGACCTGCGCCTCCTGCTCGTCGAGGCGGGCACCGAGCGGGTCGGGGAGCCGGTCCTGCCCTGAGCGTTCGCCCGAGCGGCGATCAGCGCGGCGCCGGCCACACCCGGCGCAGGGTCCGGCCCAGCACCCAGCCCACGACCACGCCGCCGACCACGTCGGACGGGTGGTGGATGCGCACGTGGATGCGCGACGCGGCGACGACCGCGGCCACGGCCCGGTAGGCGGGAGCCCACGGGTCGTCCTCGCCGGCGACGATGGCGAACACGGTGGCCGCCGAGGCGTGGCCGGACGGGAAGCTCGACGTCCGGGGCTGGCGCAGGTGGCGCGGCCGGGGTTCGTCGGCCACCGGCCGTGACCGCCGGAACAGGGACTTGACGGCGCCGTTCACGACGACCGACTCGATCCCCATGATGGCGACGATGCGGGCGGTGCCGGCGAGGTCGTCGCCCCGGCGCAGGCCCCGGGCCGTCGCCAGGAGGTGCCAGATCAGGCTGAAGTCGCCGAGCTCGGACGCGGTGTAGAAGACGCGGTCGGCGGCGGCGTTGGCTCGCAACCGGTCGAAGGCCCGGTCGACGGCGGCGTCGAAGCGGGCGACGGGCGTCGCCTGGTGGGGCGGCTCGAGGTGGCCGTCGTCGGGCGCGGGCGCGCCCCCGGGTGTGGTCACCCCTCGTCCAGGAACGAGCGGGCGACCGCCGCGAAGGCGACGGGGTCCTCGAGGGGGCCGAAGTGGGCGAGGTCGGGGAAGCGATGGAGCCGGGCGTCGGGCAGGGCGTCGGCGATCATCGGCGCGATCGTGGCGGGTGCACCGCCGTCGCCGCTCGCGCACACCAGCACCGGACACGTCACCTCGCCCAGGTGGGCGAAGCCACCGTGCCCGACGCCGGTCTCGTAGGTCTGGGCCTCGTGGTCGCGCCGGGCCTTCAGCACGATGCCGTCGCCGTCGGGTTGGAACCCGTGGTGCACGTAGCTCTCGAGCACGTCGCGGCGCAGGCGGCCGAGCGGCGGCTTGGCCGCGAAGCGTTCGACGGCCTCCTCGAAGGAGTCGAACCGCTCACGGCGGCGCCGGGCGCCCTCCGCGAGCGGCGGCTTCTCGGCACCCGCCCCGCGCTCGGCCGGCAGCGGCGGGAACACGATCGGCTCGAAGCCCACCATGCGGGCGAAGGTGCCGGGCCGGCGCTGTTCGGCGAGCAGCATCGCGGCCGCACCCTTCGAGTGCCCGATGGCCCGGACGTCGTCGAGACCGAAGTGGTCGATGGTCGCCAAGAGGTCGTCGGCGAACCCGTGCCACGACAGTTCGCCGCTCGTCTGCTCGGACGAGTCGCCGAAGCCCCGGAAGTCGGGCGCCAGGCACCGGTACCCGGGGAGCTCGGCGGCGACGGCGTCCCAGACGCGGCCGTGGAAGCCGGTGGCGTGGCACAGCAGCAGCATCGGGGCGCCGGCCGGGGCGTCGCCGAGAACGTGGACGTGCAGGCGGACCCCGTCGGTGGAGTCGATCACGACGGACTCGGTCGGCATCCGCTCATCCTGGCAGCCGGTCCTGACAACGGGCGCACCGGCCTCTACGGTCGGGGGCGCGATGACGGCTCCCGATCCCGCCGACGACGTGCGCGCCGCCAACGCGGCCTTCTACGCGGCCTTCGAGCAGCGGGACCTGGACGCGATGTCCGAGGTCTGGGAGCACGCCGACCGGGTGTCCTGCGTCCACCCGGGCTGGCCGGTGCTCACGGGGTGGGCCAAGGTCGCCGCCAGTTGGTACGCGCTGTTCGACGGCCCCCAGCGGCTCCAGTTCATCGTGACCGACGAGCGGGTCGACGTCGTCGGTGACCTCGCGTGGGTGACGTGCAACGAGAACCTGCTCGAGGGCGCCGAGACGCAGGCGGTCGCGGCCACCAACGTCTTCGCCCGCCTCGACGGCCGGTGGCGACTCGTCCACCACCACGGGTCCGCCGTCGTGCGCCGTCCGGGCCCGCGCGACTCGTGAACCGCCGTCGTCGCGTCGTCCTGGCCGCGGTCCTCGCCGTCCTCACGATCGGCGGATGCCGGGCCGGCCAGCCCGTCGACGACGCCGGTCCGCCCCCGGCTGCGCCGCCGTGGCCGTCGACGACCACCACGAGCACGACCGCGCCCGTCACCGGGCCCGGTACCGACGAACCCGGGGCGGTGCTCGTCGCGACGGCCATCGACCGCCCCGGCGCCGTCGCCCACTCGATCATCTACCGCTCGACCGACGTCGAGGGAGCGCCCATCGAGGTCACCGGGCTCGTCTTCCTCCCCGAGGGCGACCCGCCGGCGGGAGGCTTCCCGGTGCTGACCTGGGCGCACGGCACGATCGGGGTCGGCGACGACTGCGCCCCGTCGCGGTTCGGCGGCGCCAACCTCCGCCTCCTCGACCAGCACCTCGACGCCGGCTACGCCGTCGTCGCCACCGACTACGAGGGCCTGGGCTCGCCGGGCGTGCACCCCTACCTCGTCAAGGGCAGCGAGGCCCGCAGCGTGCTCGACATCGTGCGGTCGGCGCGCGAGCTCCACGGCGCCGACGTCGTGAGCGATCGCGTCGTGATCGCCGGGCACTCCCAGGGCGGCCACGCCGCGCTGGCCGCCGCCGAGCTCGCGCCGGACCTCGCGCCGGACCTCGACGTCGTCGGCGTCGCCTCGCTCGCCCCGGCCGCCGACCTGCGCGTCCTCGTCCCCGTGTTCTTCGGGCTCGGTCAGGGCGGTGGGCTCGGCCTCTACGTCGCCGCCGGCTGGCCCGACGCCCACCCCGAGCTGCAGGCCGCCGATCTCTTCGACGACGCGGGCGTGGAGCTCGTCGCGACCGCGGCCGAGACCTGCACGTGGGGCCTCGGCGCGCTGGCCGATCCCGAGGTCATCGCCGGCTCGTTGCGGGCCCGTCCGACCGAGTTCGACACCTGGACCGCCCGCATCGCCGAGAACGACATCGATCCGACGGCGATCGACCTGCCCGTCCTGCTCATCCAGGGGGCCGACGACGTCGTCATCCCCGCCGCGCTCACCGAGACGCTGTTCGACGATTTGTGCGCCGCTGGCGTGACGACGCGGGCGCTCACGTACGCCGACGCCAACCATCGCTCCGTGCGCGAGGCGTCGATCGAGGACATGCACGCCTGGTTCGCCGACCGTCTGGCCGGTGCGGCCCCGCCGTCGGACTGCTGACGGATCCTCGATCGCATCGGCTGTTCGACGCGGCGGGCGCAGTCACGGCAGGCCTACTCTTCCGCCATGAAAACCGGGGTCGGATTGGTCTCGTCCCTCTCGGACGACGATCGAACGCGCATCGAGACGCTGAGGTGGTACCACACGATCCAGGTCACGCCGGATCTCGCCACGAAGGGCTGGTTCGACCTGCGCCACGCGCTCCCGCACGTGCCGTTCCCCGACGTGACCGGGAAGCGCTGTCTCGACATCGGGACCTGGGACGGCTTCTACGCGTACGAGATGGAGCGGCGGGGCGCCGCCGAGGT
>JBHIXO010000315.1:0-5241 GCA_041984725.1 Acidimicrobiales bacterium
GATGCGCCCGAGATCGACGAGATCCGCTACCGCATCGCCGAGACGTACTTCAACGAGAACGACTACCGCAAGGCCGCCCTGGCGTTCCGCAAGGTGATCGACGACCACCCGAAGTCCGACTGGGCGAGCTGGTCGCTGCTGCGTCAGGGCGAGTGCTTCGACGAGCTCGATCAGCCCGACAACGCGCGGTTGTTCTTCGATGGTGTCATCCAGCGGTATCCGAAGTCGGAAGCTGCCAAGGAAGCCAAGAAGAAGCTCAACCGGTAGGTTGCCCCGGTCGGCAGGGCGCATTATGGTGGCCGACCAACGCAATCCCACCCGTGGGGGAGCGGTCTTCCGGACCGGTCCCTTTTTTTGTGTCTCCAGAATGACCCCCTCCGATCTGAGAAAGCGCGTGCGCGAGCTCATCCAGCCCTCCGTCGAGCGGCTGGGCTTCGATCTGGTGGCGGTCGAGTGGCTGGGCGACACGCGCGGCCCCATCCTGCGGGTCAGCATCGACGGGCCGCGGGGCATCCAGGCGCGCGACTGCGCCGAGGTCACGCACTACATCTCTCCCGTGCTGGACGAGGCCGATCCGGTCGAGGTGACGTCGTGACCCGCCGGGCCGCCGTCCTCGTGCTGCTCCTCGCGCTCGTCGCCGGCGGGCTGGTGCTCGACACCGCCGGTGACGACGAGGCCGAGGACGTCGCCACGAGCGGGGTCGCCGACCCCGAGGTCTTCCCGATCGCCAGCGCGGCCGACGCCCTGTCGTCGACCTGGTACTGCGCCGGCGGCACCGCCGACGAGGAGGCCTTCGCCGACCACGTCGTCGCCATCCTGAACCGCACCGACGCCACCGTCACCGTGCGGCTGACCGCCTACGGCGGCACCGTCCTCCCGCCGGCCGAGAACGCGGAGCTCGACGAGCTCGACCCCGACGCCGAGGAGGGGGACGACACCGAGAACGAGGACGCCGGCGACGAGGAATCCGGCGAGGAATCCGGCGACGAGGACACCGGGACCGACGGTGAGTCCGGCGACGACGAGGCCGACGGCGAGACCACCTCGACGACCACGGCCGCCACCGGGACCGCGCCCGACCCCGTCGTGCGCGAGATCGAGATCCCGGCCCTCGCCCGCCGCCGCGTCGCGCTGTCCGATGTCCTGGCGGCGCCCATCGCCTCGGCACTGGTCGAGGCGCCCGTCGGCGGCGTGGTCGTCGAGCACGAGGTCACGAGCATCCACGGCCACGACGCCAAGCCGTGCGCCACCGCGGCCAGCGACCAGTGGCACTTCGCCTGGGGCACGACCGAACGGGAGGCCCGGGAGCTGCTCGTCCTGTTCAACCCGTTCCCCGACGACGCCATCGTCGACGGCATCTTCAGCACCGAGGACGGCATCCGCGAGCCGGCCCGCTTCGACGGCCTGGTCGTCCCCGCCCGCAGCACGATCGCCCTCGACCTCGGCGACGACGTCACCCGCCGGGCCGAGGTGGCGGCGTCGATCACCGCCCGCACCGGACGCATCGTCGTCGACCGCATCCTGCGCCTCGACGAGAGCGACGGCGCCCGCGGCCTGACGGTGCAGCTCGGCGTGCCGCGTCCCCAGGGCACGTGGGTGTTCCCCGACGGCTTCGTGGCCGACGACGTCACCGAGCGGTTCGTCCTCTACAACCCGGGGGAGGAGGTCGCCGAGGTGTCGATCGAGTTCGTCCTCGACCGCCCCGACGAGAACGGCATCCCGCAGCCGATCGACGTCACGCTCGCACCGGGCACCCAGGCGACCGTCGATCTCAACGCCGACGGTCGGGTGCCCGCCGAGGTCGGCCACTCGGCGATCGTGCGCTCGGCCAACGACGTCCCGATCGTCGCCGAGCGGGTCCTGACCGCCTCGCGGTCGAGCCGGCGCGGCGTCACCGTCACGACCGGATCGCCCCTCGAGGCGACCACGTGGAGCTTCGCCGCCGGGTCGGCCAATGCCGACGCCGCGTCGGGTCCGCTCGTCGACGAGTGGCTGTACCTGCTGAACCTCGACCCCGAGATCGTCGTCACCGTCGACGTGTTCGCCCTCGTCGGCGGCCAGTTGCTGCCCGTGTCGCAGCTGCAGGGCGTCACCGTCGAGGCCGGTCAGCGCCTGAGCATCCGCATCGGCGAGTACGTGCAGCGGCCCGACCTGCCGCTGCTCGTCCGGGCGTCGGAGCCCCTCGTCGCCGAGCGCGGGCTCTACCGGTCGGGGGAGGAGGAGCGGGGCATGTCCAACGCCGTCGGCGTGCCCGACCCCGACGGCGTGCGCTTCCCGGGCGACCCGCTCGAGGTCGAGGTCGACGCCGACCTGGGCGACGACGACCTCGATCTCGACGCCCCCACCGACCCCGACGCCCCGCCGACCGCGCCCGACGACGTCGAGCTGCCCGGACCGGACGAGACGATCGTGATCGACGACCCCGACGCCGAGGCTGAGGACCCCGACGCCACCACGACGACCACGACGGCCGCGCCGGACACGGCGCCCACGACCGGCGGCGAGTCGTCGTCGACCACGGGCGGGGTGCCCGACACCAGCCCCTGACGCCATCGGCGTCCCGGTCGGGGGTCGCTACCGTTGACGGGGATGGAGCGCTTCGTGGTGATGGCCGTGATCGCCGCCGTGGCCGTCGTGGTCGCGGTCGTGGTGCAGCGGCGCCAGCCGCCCGCCGAGCCCGTGCGCACCGGCTACAACGTGCCCGCCCAACTGCACCGCCCGGACTTCGCCGGCGTCGGCGTGCCGTGGCTGGTGGCGACGTTCAGTTCGGCGACGTGCGACACCTGCGCCGGGGTGTGGGCGAAGGTGCAGGCGCTCGAGTCGGACTCGGTCGCCGTCATGGAGGTCGAGGTCAGCGAGCGCAAGGACCTCCACGACCGCTACGGCATCGACGGCGTCCCGACCACGGTCGTCGCCGACGCCCAGGGGGTCGTGCGGGCGTCGTTCCTCGGGCCGGTCACCGCGACCGACCTGTGGGCCGCGGTCGCCGAACTGCGCGAACCGGGCAGCGTCCCGGACGGATGCCACAGCCACGACCACCTGACCCCGCCCGCCGACGGCTGACGCCGGACCGCTGGCGATCAGTCGGTCGCGGTGGTGGCCGGCTCGTGCGTCGGCGACCCGCCGCCCCGCCCGACCTGGATGAGGCGGCCGACCTCGGCGCCGTCGATCGTCTCGCGCTCGAGCAGCGCCCGGGCGACGAGGTCGAGGCCGTTGCGGTTCTCGTTGAGCGTGTCGCGGCAGCGCTGCTCCTGCTCGCGCAGGATCCGCTCGACCTCCTCGTCGATCACCCGGGCGGTGTCGTCGGAGTACTCGCGGTTGCTCATGAGCGACTCGCCGAGGAAGACCTGGTTGTTGGAGCCCCAGGCCTGCGGCCCGATCCGGCTCGACATGCCCCACTCGCGGACCATCTTCGTGGCCATCTCGGTGGAGCCCACGAGGTCGTTGTTCGCGCCGGTGGAGTACACGCCGTAGACGAGCTCCTCGGCGATCCGGCCGCCCATGCGGACGACGAGGGAGTCCTCGATGTAGTCCTGGCGGTGGATGTGGCGCTCCTCGGCCGGGAGCTGCTGGGTCACGCCGAGCGCCATGCCCGTGGGCAGGATCGTCACCTTGTGGACCGGGTCGGCGTGGGTCAGCACCGCGGCGCAGACGGCGTGGCCGGCCTCGTGGTAGGCGATGACCTCCTTCTCCTGGTCGGAGAGGGCCATCGAGTCTCGCCGCTGGCCCATGAGGACGCGGTCGCGGGCCTGCTCGAAGTGGCGGGCGTGGATCTGGTCGTCGCCCGCCCGCACGGCGTACAGGGCGGCCTCGTTCACCAGGTTGGCGAGGTCGGCGCCGCTCATGCCGGGCGTGCCCCGGGCCACGGTCTCGAGGTCGACGTCGCCGCCCAGGCGCTTCGACTTGCAGTGCACCTTCAGGATCGAGAGCCGCTCCTCCAGCTCGGGGAGGGGCACGACGACCTGGCGGTCGAAGCGGCCGGGCCGCAGCAGGGCGGGGTCGAGGATGTCGGGCCGATTGGTGGCCGCCATCATCACGATGCCCTCGGTGGCCTCGAAGCCGTCCATCTCGGAGAGCATCTGGTTGAGGGTCTGCTCACGCTCGTCGTGCCCGCCGCCGAGGCCGGCGCCGCGCTTGCGGCCGATCGAGTCGATCTCGTCGATGAAGATGATGGCCTTGCCGGCCTTCTTGGCCGTCTGGAACAGGTCGCGGACCCGGCTGGCGCCGACGCCGACGAACATCTCCATGAAGTCCGAGCCGGTCACCGACATGAACGGCACGCCGGCCTCGCCGGCCACGGCCCGGGCGATGAGGGTCTTGCCGGTGCCCGGCGGGCCCACGAGCAGGATGCCCTTCGGGATGCGGGCGCCGATCTCGGCGAACTTCTCGGGGTGGCGCAGGAAGTCGACGACCTCGGTGATCTCCTGCTTCACGCCCTGGTACCCGGCGACGTCGGCGAAGGTGGTGCCGGGCCGCTCGGTGTCGTAGGTCTTGGCCTTGGAGCGCCCGATGTTCATGACGCCGGACATCTGGCCCTGGGCCCGGCGCTGCATCCACACGAAGAAGCCGATGAACAGGCCGAAGATGATGATGTAGGGCAGGATCGAGGCGAGCAGACCCGGCTGGGGTGTGCTGTAGGAGACCTCGACGCCCGACTCGCGGAGCAGGCGCAGGTCGTCTTCGGGGATGCCGCCGTCGACCGGGCCGGTCGAGGTGAACAGCGTGCCGTCGTCGAGTTCGCCGTCGATGTCGCCGTCGTTGTTGTTGATCTCGACCTCGGCGACGTTGCCGGCGATGACCTGCTCGCGGAACTGGCTGTAGGTCAGGTCCTCGCGATCCTCGCCCGGGAAGAACCCGGCGAGCACGAAACCCAGCGCCAGGATGCCGAGCAGCACCCACAGCGACCAGCGGGGCATCCCGCCGAGGCGGGCGGGCGTCCCGGGGCGCTGACCGGAACCGTCGCCCTGGCCGCGGCCCGACGCGCGGCCCGGGGGCGGCGGCGGTGGCGGCGGCGACTGGGGTTGCATGGCGACAAGCCTACGGTCCACCGGCGCGTTCCTGCGCTGCAGGGCGCCCCGTTCCTGCGCTGCGGGGTGCACCGTCGTGCGGTCGGCCACCGGCCTGCGGTCCGGGATCCACCGCCCGCCGTCGCGGCGTCGGTACCGTCCGCGCGGTGAGCGCGCACTGCTGTCGTCCGGGGTGCCGACGGTCGCCCGTCGCCACCCTCACCTACGACTACTC
>JBHIXO010000316.1:0-5236 GCA_041984725.1 Acidimicrobiales bacterium
CACGGAGGATCACCCGAACGGGTAACCCGGGAGACTCGGCGGTGAGGTCGCACGCTCTACCGTGACCGCCGATGCGCGCCCGGTCGGACGCCGCCCGACTGCGGCACCTCGACGAATGGCGGAGGAGCGCGCAACGCACGCTGTTCGCCGGCACGCTCGCGTTCCTCGCCATCGTCACCGTCTCGGGCGTGGTCGTCGCGCTGCGAGAGGCCGACCAGACGCTGGAGCGACGGGCAGAGCTGACGTCGCGTCGGGCGGCAGCCGGGATCATGGCGTTGTTCGACGACGTGACCACGAGCCTGGGCGGGGCGGCGGCGACGGTCGACGCAACCGGTGCTCTCGACCTCGAGGTGTTCCGCACGTTCGCCGAGGACGTGATCGGGTCGGGCGCCGTGACTGGCATCGGGCTCGTCGGCGTGGTCCCCGGTTCCGAACGGGCGGCGGCCGAGACCGCTTGGGGCCGGCCGTTCACGGCGGTGGTCGACGGCGAGTTGGTGCCGGCCCCACGCGCCCGCGTCCACTACCCCCTCCTCGCCGTCGAACCGGGTGACGCCGTCGCCCCTGAGGCACTGGGCTACGACTTCGCCGCCGACCCGGCGCGCGAAGGAGCGTTGACCCAGGCGGCGACGGAACGGCGAGCGGTCATCTCGGAACAGACCGAGTTCCTCGATGGCCGGCCCGGCGTGCTCGTGGTGCGCCCGCTGTACGCCACCGGTGAGGAGTCGACGGGGATCGTCGGGTTCACGGTCTCGGGCGTCGACCTCGGCACCGTCCTCGAAAGCGCGCGTCGTTCTGTCGGTGCGGGCGTCGACGTCGCGGTCGTGGCCGAGGACGCCGACGGCGACCGGCAGCTCCTCGTCGGCGACGAGCTGATTCGACGGGAGATCAGCTCGGAGTCGCCCGTCCCGCTCCCGGGTGCCCTCTGGACCGTCGCCGTGCACGACCCGGGCGGGGCCGACCGGACGCTGGCGTTGCTGGTGGGCTCCGCGGGCGGCGTGGGCATCATCGCGGTCGCCGCCCTCCTGCTCGTCACCGAACGCAACCAACGCAACCTCGAGCGCAGCGGTGCGCAGCTCGAGATCAGCGAACGCCGCACCCGGGCCGTCCAGGGCGTGGCGTCCCAGCTCGCCCACGCCCTCACCGGCGAGGAGGTGATCCAAGCACTGCTCGACCACCTGCCCGCCGCCGTCGGCGCCCACTCGGCCGTCCTCGCCGTGCAGCAGGCCGACGGTTCGCTGACGCTCTACCGCGGCGACGGCACGACCGAGCGGGCCGAGCTCGCCCGTGGCGCCGGCCTGGCCCGGCACACGCTGCAGACCGGCGAGGCCCAGTGGTTGCGGTCGCCCTTCGACTGGCGTGACGACGCCACGACCGTGACCCTCGCCGGCGACGCCTCGGCCGTCGCGCTGCTCGCCCTGCGCGAGCGCAAGCTCCGAGGTCTGCTCGCCGTCGCCTACGACCGCTACCACATCTTCTCCGAGGACGAGCAGGAGCTGATGGGCACCGTCGCCGTCCTCGCCGGCCGCGCGCTCGCCCGGGGACGGCAGTACGACGCCGAGCACCACGCGGCGTTCGAGTTCCAGCGGTCGGCGCTGCCCGACGACCTGCCCGAGGTGGCCGGCCTCTCGGTGGCGGCTCGTTACCAACCCGCCGAGGAGCACGCCATGGTCGGCGGCGACTGGTACGACGTCTTCCCGCTCGCCGACGGTCAGATCATCCTCGCCGTCGGCGACGTCGTCGGCCACGGCATCACCGCGGCGGCGACGATGGGCCGGCTGCGCACCGTGTTCCGGGCGCTCGCGCCGATGTCCTCGGACCCGTCGGCGATGCTCGCCGCCCTCGACCGCCACGCCGGCACGATCCCCGGTTCGACCTGCTCGACCATCGTCTGTGCCGTCGTCGACCCCGGCGCCAGCACCGTGACGTGGAGCCGCAGCGGTCACCTCCCGCCGCTCGTCATCACCGCCGACGGGCCGCGGATGCTCGAACATGACGGCGGCCCACCGCTGGGCGTCATCGCCAACCCGGACCCGCCCGCCCACGTGCTCGACTTCTCGCCGGGCGACGTCCTCGTCCTGTATACGGACGGGCTCGTCGAGCGGCGCGGCGAGAGCATCGACCTCGGCTTCGACCGCCTGGTCCGGGCGGCCGCGGGCCTCCACACGGCGGCGCCCGACGACGTCGCCGACGCACTGCTCGCCGCCGACATCGCACCGCCCGTCGCGCGCCGCGACGACATCGCCGTCCTGGTCGCCCGCCTCGACCGGTGATCGCCGGCGCCGGACTCAGACCGGGAAGCGGCGCCGGATCCAGTCGGCGAACAGCGGGTCGACGACCAGCAGCTTCCCCTGCTCGGTGCGCAGGAGATAGCCGAGGTCGGTGAGCGCCTCGATGGCACCGGTCGCCGTCCCCGCCGGCAGGTCGAGCACGTCGGCCGCCGTGCCGTAGGGGCTCCCGCCACCGACGATCGCCCGCAGCGTCTTCTGGTGGCCGGTGGGCAGGAGCGCGTAGAGCCGTTCCGAGCCGCTGTCGACGCTGGCCCGCACGGCGGCGAGGCCGCGCTCCCACGCGTCGAGGTCGGCGACCGCGCCCGCGTCGGTCTCCCGCCACACGGCGTCGGCGAGCTGCATCATGCGCTGCGGGTGGCCCCGGGCGAAGCGGACGATGCGTTCGACGGCGTCGCCGGCGTCGCGCCCGGTGCGAGCGAACCCGGACCCGACGATGTCGCGGATCTCGTCGTCGGTCAGCGGACCGAGCTCGACCAGGTCGGCCTGGGCGAAGAAGGGCTGGGCCTGGTCGGTGAACAGGGTCCGCATGGTCGACGGCTCCGAGCCGGCGAAGACGATGGCGAGGTCGCGGTAGTGGTGCTGCAGCTCCGTGCGGAGCAGACCGGCGGCACGCGGCACGTTGTCGATGCCCGAGAACTCGTCGAAGACGAGGACGAGGTCGTGGCTGCGACCGACCTCGACGAGGCGCTGCAGCAGGGCGCGGACGGCGAGGACGGGGTCGGGTCGCTCCCGGGCCGACTTGGTGAGCTCGAGGCCGAGCGCGCCCACCCGGAACGACAGGTCGCCGGTGACGGCGTCGAGCAGGCGGCGCACCCGACCCTCGAGCCGCCCGGCGGCGACGTCGATCGCACCGGCGAGGTCCGCCATCGAGTTCAGCTCGTAGAGGTCGATCCAGACCGTCTCGGGGCCGACCTCGGCGAGGTCGGCCGTCACCCGCCGCAGCAGGCTCGTCTTGCCGTAGCGCCGCGGGCCGAGGAGCGCGGTCACGCGGCGTTCGGTGATGCGCTCCGCGAGTTCGCGACGCAGCGCGTCGCGTCCGGTGACCTCGTCGGGGGCGAGCGGCCCCTGGAACGGGAACGGACTGCGGTCCACCCCGCCAGGCTACCGGTGATACCCCATTCGATGGAACCCGTCAGGTTCCATTCGATGGAACCTCCTCGGCCGCGGCGAACATCGGCGCCAGCACGGCGTGCAGCGTGGCGCGCAGGTCCGCGGGCGGTTCGACGATGGCCGTGATCCCGACCCGGGCCACCCAGTCGCCGATCACGTCGCCGTCGACCGGCGGCACCAGGCCGAGCCCGGCGAGCAGCGACAACCCGGTGCTCACGACGGTGCGGACGTGGGCGATGAGCATGCCGAGGTTGGCGTAGGCGAGCCGGGCGAGCAGATCGGGTTCGTCGGCGATCGCCTTCGCCAGCACCGGGTGCGCCCTGGCACGCTCGACGGCGCGGACCACGACCTCGACGACCAGCTCGACCCCGGCCGCGCCGACGGGGACGTCGTCGAGCAGTGCGTCGAAGAACCGGTGGACCTCCCGCGCCAGGTAGGTCTCGACGAGTCTGTCCATCGAGCCGGCGTTGCGGAACACGGTGGTGCGGTCCACCCCGACCTCGGCCGCGATGTCCTGCATCCGCGTGCGGCCGACGCCGAACCGTTGCACCGCGACGGCGAACGCGTCGAGGTAGGGATCGAGGGCCGGGTCGGGGCGAACCAGCGACGCCAGTCCGCCGGCGAGCAGGGTCCCGAGCTCGGTGGTGGCCCGCTCGAGGACGGCGGGATCGACGGTGTCGGCCACGGTGGCCAAGTGTGCCAGCCCCGTGCGGGGCCGGCGCGACGCCGTCAGACCGACGCCGACGCCGCCACGGCCTCGCGCCGGGAGGCGGCCGGCGCCCGCATCTGGTCGGCGAGTCGCTCGCGCCACTCCAGCACGACCGACTCGGTCTCGATGTCGTTCGGGTGGAAGCCGGGCCGCAGGTACTCCAGGACCTCGACCAGGGTCCGCAGGCGGATCATGCGCTGGCGGCGGTAGTTCCGGCGGTTGCGACGCAGCTCGCGCACGCCGATCTCGCGACGGTCGCCGGCGAGGGCTCGGACGTAGCCGGCGAGGATCGGCACGCCGAAGTACAGGGCGGCGCACCCGAGCCCGGCGACGCGGGTGACGTAGCTGCCGCTCACCGCCTCGAAGACGTCGAAGGCGACGTCCTTGTGCTCGAGCTCCTCCATGGCGTGCCACTCGATGAGGAGGGCGAGGTCCGGATGCGAGAACAACGTCTCGCGGGTCCGTTCGTCGGTCAGCACCGGGAGGGCGATGACGGCCGTGAAGTGCTCGGACGCTGCGGTCGTGGCGAGCTGCAGCGTCTTCGGCAGGCGAGTGAGCCGCTCGGCGGCGCGGGCCAGGTCGGCGTCCTGACGTCGGGTCGGGTAGCCCATGGCGGCGAACCGCTCGTTGATCGTCCGGTGCTCCCGGCCGTGCATCGCCTCCTGACCGATGAAGCCCTTGACGCGCGCCGCGAGCTCGGGATCGCCGTCGAGGCGGTCCCGGAAGTTCCGCACCGACTGCACGAAGAAGTCCTCCCCGTTGGGGAACGCCGCCGACAGCGAGTTCAGGAAGTGGCTGAAGATCGGGTCGCCGGCCACGGTCCACTTGTCGAACTCGGACTCGGCGAGGTCGACGGCCAGGCGGCGCACGCGGATGTCGGTGACGGTCATGCCGCCAGCGTACGTCGAACTCCTCGACGGTGCAACGGAAACCGTGATCAGTTGCACCGTTTCGGCGTCGCGGGACCCGCGTTCCCGGCGCCGATCTACCGTCGGGGCAGGGGCGGGGGTTCGTTGGTGACGCGGGGTCGGCGGCGGAGTCGGTAGGTGACGCCGACGAGCCAGGTCCAGATGCGGTCGCAGTCGAGGATCATGCCGGGGCCTCCGACGGGGTGATGCGGACCCGGTCG
>JBHIXO010000317.1:0-5221 GCA_041984725.1 Acidimicrobiales bacterium
GCGTCCGGGTCACCCCCGGGGCGGTGAGGTCGACGAGGAGTTGGGTCAGCCCGGCCCGCTTGTCGCCCGCCTCGTCGACGGGGGTGGTCCGGCACAGCACGACGATCCAGTCGGCACGGTCGCCCCAGGTGGTCCAGATCTTGGTGCCGGTGAGCCGCCACCCGCCCTCCGTCCGGGCGGCGCGGGTGACGAGCGAGGCGAGGTCGCTCCCGCTGTCGGGCTCGCTCATGCCGATGCAGAAGCAGATCGCGCCGGCCGCGATGTCGGGCAGGAACCGACGCTTCTGCTCCTCGGTGCCGTGGGCGGCGAGCATCGGCCCGGTCTGGCGGTCGGCGACCCAGTGGTGCCCGATCGGCGCACCCCACCGGAGGAGTTCCTCGGTGACGACGAACCGATCGACGGCCGAGCGGTCGTGGCCGCCGTAGGCCTGCGGGAGCGCCATGCCGAGCCACCCCCGGGCACCGAGCCGGGCCGAGAACTCGGGGTCCTTCGCCGCGGCGATGCCGAGCCCGGGCGCGTAGCTCCCACGCGGCAGGTCGGCGGCGAGGAAGGTCCGCACGTCGTCGCGCAGGCGGCGTTCCCCGTCGTCCAGCACGCTGAAGCGGAACACGCCCATCAGCCACCGGTCCCGGCGCGCAGCGCGTCGCGATGGTCGGGGTGGGCGACGGCGGCGATGCGCTCGGCCCGGCCGGCGTCGTCGAGGCCGCGCAGGTCGGCGACACCCTGCTCGGTGACGACGACGTCGACGTCGCAGCGGGGTGTCGAGACGTGCTCGACCGCGGGCACGATGGCCGAGCGGCCACCGGGCGTCGTGGAGCAGAGCGCCATCACGGAGAGCCCGCCGGTCGCACGCGCCGCGGCCGCGGCGAAGTCGGCGTTGCCCCCGATGCCGGCGATGGCCCGACCCCGCACGGTCTCCACGTTGCAGGCCCCGTCGAGGCCGATCTGGAGGGCGGTGTTCACGGCGACGAAGCGTTCGGCGGCCAGGGCGGTGAGGTCGTGCGACCGCTCCAGCGGTAGCAGCTCCAGCATCCCGGCCCGGTGCAGGTCGACGACCGGTTCGCCGCCCCACGCGTAGGCGGCGCGCAGCGGTGCGCGGAGGAAGCCGCGCCCGTGGAGACCGGCCATCGCGTCGGTGACCAGTCCGGCCCAGACGTCGAGCGGGCGGTCGACGGAGGCGATCACCGCCTCGGCGATGCCTCCGGGCCCGACCTGGATCGTCGGCTCGTCGGGCAGGATCGCGACGACGTTGCGCGCCACGGCGAGGTCGGCGTCGCGGGGCGGTCGCGGCCAGCTGATCGGACCGTCGGCCGGCGGGCGGGGCACGGTCCGCACGACGTTCCCCTCGATCATCGGACCGCCCAGGTCCGGACCCTCGTCGTCGACCTCGACGACGAGGCGCTCGGCCGAGCGCGCCAGCGCCGGGCCCCACCCGGCCGTCGACCCGAAGGCGTAGCCGTCGCCGCGGGGAATCCCGGTGACGACGCCGACGGCGGGACGGAGGTGGGCGACGTGGCGCGGCATCGACGACAGGCGGATCGGGAGGTAGCGGAGCCGGCCCGCGGCCACGGCGTCGACCAACTGGTACCCCGCCATGTACGTCGCGCCCCGCAGACGATCGTCGGCGAGCCACGCGCGCGGCTCGGGGATCCAGCCGAGCAGCACCTCCGGGTCGTCGAGGCCGAGGTCGTCGGCGATCGCGAAGGGGGACGTCCGGGGTGAGTCCGCCCCGTCGGCGTAGGCGAGCAGCGTCATCGCGCCGATTCTGTCGGCATCGGCTCCCGGGGCAGGCCGAGGATCTTCTCCCCGAGGATGTTGCGCTGGATCTCGGAGGTGCCCGCGTACACCGTGCCGGACCGCCCGTTGAGCAGGAAGATGTCGATCCAGGAGCTCGAGTTGTTCGGCGCCCCCGGCTCGTCGGTGCGGAAGAAGCGGACCGGGTGGCGGCCCTCGTGCACGAGCGCGTCCGCACCGAGCAGCCCCATGGCGAGGTCGAGCGCCTCCTGGTGGTACTCGCTCCAGAACAGCTTGGAGATCGACGCCTCCGGGCCGAGGCGACCCTCGCGCAGGTACTGGGTCAGGATCCGGTAGCCGAGGAAGCGCATGATCTCGACCTTGCCGTGGCACCACGCCAGCCGGTCGCGGACGAGCGGGTCGTCCAGGGCGCCCCGCTCGCGGGCGAGGTCGACGATGCGGTCGAGCTCGGCCCGGAACCAGATCGGGTTCGTGGCGGCCTCCTCGCCGCGCTCGAAACCCAGGAGCGACGTGGCGACGGTCCAGCCGTCGTCGACGTCGCCGATGATCGCGTCGACCGGGATCCGGACGTCGGTGAAGAAGACCTCGCAGAACTCCTCGACGCCCGTGAGGGTCATGATCGGCCGCACCTCGACGCCCGGCGTGTCGAGGGGACAGAGCAGGAAGCTGATGCCCCGGTTCTTCGATGCCTCCGGGTTCGTGCGAGCGAGGACGAAGATGTGCGTCCCGGCCGTCGCGCTGGAGGTCCAGATCTTCTGACCGTCGAGGACCCATTCGTCGCCGTCGCGGCGGGCGCGGAGCGACAGCGACGCCAGGTCGGAACCCGAACCCGGCTCGGAGTAACCCTGCACCCACACCTCCTCGCCCGACATGATGCGGGGCAGGTGGGTCCGCTTCTGCTCCTCGGTCCCGAAGTGCACGAGCGTGTTGCCCATCATCTTCAGGCTCGTCGTGTCGGCGAGGACCCCGAAGGGGACGCGGGCGCGCACCAGTTCCTGGGCGAGGACGATCTGGTCGACCTTCGAGCGGCCGGCGCCCCCGTACGCCACCGGCCAGGTGAGCCCGAGGTAGCCGCCCTCGTGGAGGGTCTTGCGCCACGTGACCGCGAAGTCGCGCGCCTCGTCGCGATCCATCGCCCCGATGCCCGGCCAGTCGTCGGGGAGGACGCCGTCGAGGAAGGCGCGGACCTCGGTGCGGAACGCCTCGGCGTCGGGCCCGAGCGTCAGGTCCACGCGGTCAACCCTTCTCGGTCGACAGGATCGTGACGGCGCTCACCGCCGTCGGGCCGCCCACGTTGTGGGCCAGCGCCCAGCGGGCGCCGTCGACCTGGTTGCACGCATCACCGCGGAGCTGCTCCCACAGCTCGTAGCACTGCGCCACGCCGGTCGCCCCGGGTGGATGACCCTTGGCCTTGAGCCCACCGGACGGGTTCACCGGGATGCGCCCGCCGACGCTGGTCTCGCCGGCCTCGACGAGCTTCGCGGCTCCGAACCGGTCGCAGAACCCGAGATCCTCGTAGTCGATCAGCTCGACGCCGGTGAAGCAGTCGTGGACCTCGGCGACGTCGATGTCGTCGGGTCCGATACCCGCCATGGCGTACGCCTGCTTCGCCGCCTTCACCGTGGGTGGGAAGGTCGTGAGATCGGCCTTGTGCTGGTGCATGACACGGTCGAGACCGAGCCCGGTCCCCCGCACCCACACGGGCCGGTCGGTGTAGCGGTCGGCGAGGTCCTCTGCGACGAGGATGCACGCCGATGCACCATCGGACTGGGGCGTGCAGTCGAACAACCCGAAGGGCTCGACGACCATCGGGGCGTTCAGGACCTGCTCGATCGTGATCTCGAAGCGGAGCTGCGCCTTGGGATTGGAGACGCCGTGCCGGTGGTTCTTCACCGCCACCATCGCCATGTGCTCCTTGGTCGCACCCGACTCGTGCAGGTAGCGGTTGACGTGCAGAGCGAAGTTCGCCGGGGCGACGAGGCCGAGCGGGAAGTCCCAGGCCATGTCGCGGGTCATGCCCATCCAGTCCCAGAACGTCGTGCGGCTCGACGTCTCGCGCACCTTGTCGGCGCCCACGACGAGCACGACGTCGTACATGCCCGATGCCACGGCCATCGCGCCGTGACGGATCGCGTCGTTGCCCGTCGCGCAGGCGTTCTCGAGCCGCGACACGGGGATGTCGAGGAGGCCACAGGTGTCGGCGAGGATGCCGGTGGCGAAGCCGTCGGTGGTCACGAGCTCGCCGAACCACGCGGCGTCGATGTCGTCACGGTCGAAGCCCTTGTCGACGCTCTCGACGGCCTCGGTGACCGCCATCGGCACCATGTCCTTCATCCCCAGGTCGAAGAGCTCGCCGAACTTCGTCATCCCGGCTCCGACCATCGCGACGCGCCTCATGCCGCCACCTCTCCGTCGTCTCCTGCCGCGGCGGGCAGGAATGCGTACCCGTAGTCGGGGATGCCCGAGCGGACGGCGACCCGTCGGAACACCAACGCGCCCGGGTCGTCGATGCGCACCGTGCCGGCCGGCGCGCCGGTGACGTGGACGAGCAGCCGGACGTCGGTGTCGCCGACCTGGGCGATGACCAGCGTGTAAGGCGTCAGCTTCCCGGGGACCGGTACGTGGATCGTCGTGTGCGAGTGCACCGTCGCGGTCCGGGGCAACGCGACCGTCGACGTCGGCGCCTCGGAACCGCACCCGAGGCAACGGTGACGGGGCGGCAGCGACAGGGTGCCGCACGATGCGCAGGCGGCGGCCTCGAGCCGCAGCTTCACGTCGAAGGCCCGCTCGTAGGCGGCGAGCGCGATCGAGATGTCGGCACCGGGGGTGGTCGTGACCGACGGGCGCGGCGCGGCGACGCGTTCGTCGCGGGTGACCCGGACCGTCCCGGCGTCGAGCTGGGCCAGCGTGACCGTCGCCTGCTCGACCGCCGCCACGAGCCCGCCGTCGCCCCGTTCGGCGAGGGCGGCGAGCGCGAAGCCCGCAGCGCCGGCGCCGAGCGTCGGGAGGGACGGTGCGTCACCTTCGGTGTACGCGGCCGCGGCCTTGGCGGCGAGCCCGGCGACGACCGCCGCCTTCCGGTCGAGGCCGGCACGCTCCAGCGAGACGGCGAGGCCCCGCTCCCGCAGCAATCTCGGGTCGGCGTAGTCGGTCGATCGGCCGGTGGCGTCACGGGTCGCGACCGGGAGGCTCCGCGTCACCCCGCCGTGGCGGGCGAGCGAGACCCCCTCGTCGCCGACCAGCACGGCCGCGGCGCCGGCCGGCCGGAGGTCGGCACCCACGACCAACGTGCCCGGGCTCGCGGACAGCACTGCCGACAGGGCCTCGGGGGCGCCGCCCAGCGACTCCCGGACGGGCGTCGCGGCGTCGACGCCGAGGCCACCGAGCAGCGCCGCGCCGTTGCCGCCCTCGAGGAGCGGGAGGTCGCGGGTGACCAGTTCGACGGCGGTGACCCGGTCGAGCTCGG
>JBHIXO010000318.1:0-5190 GCA_041984725.1 Acidimicrobiales bacterium
ACCGCCGCGCCCGTGATCGTGGTCAAGGGCGGTGACGACGTCCTCCGCGGCGAGCGCACCACTGCGCTCGTCCGGGAGCTGGTCGGCGACGGCGACGCCACCCTGCTCGTGACCGAGTTCCACGGCGACGACTACGAGATCCGCGAGGTGGTCGACGCCGCCCAGACCGCACCGTTCCTCACCGACCGCCGGATCGTCGTCGCCCGCGACGCCGAGCGCTTCAAGGCGAAGGAGGACCTCGCCGGACTGCTCGGCTACCTGGCCGAGCCGCTCGACACCACGGTCCTCGTCGTCGAGTGGGGCGGCTCGGGTCGCGTCCCCAAGGCACTCGCCGACGCGGTGAAGGCCGCCAAGGGCGACACCGTCGACACGAGCCCCGGGCGCAAGCTCGGCGACTTCGTCGGTCAGGCGTTCGCGTCGGCCGGGCTCCGGCCCGACCGCGAGACCAGCGCCCGGGTGGTCGACTGGCTCGGCGACGACGCCGGCAAGCTCCCGGGTCTGCTCGCCGTCCTGGCGTCGGCCTACGGCGAGGGCGTGCGCCTCTCGGTCGACGACGTCGAGCCGTTCCTCGGCGAGGCCGGCGGCGTCCCTCCGTGGGACCTCACCGACGCCATCGACAAGGGCGACATCGCCGGCGCGCTGACCGCGCTGTCCCGCATGCTCGGCGCCGGTCGCCACCCGATGCAGCTGATGGCGACGCTGCACACGCACTTCCAGCGCATCCTCCGACTCGAGGGCACGACCGTCCGCGGCGAGGCCGAGGCGGCGGCGATCCTCGGTCTGAAGGGCTCGACGTTCCCGGCGCGCAAGGCACTCACGCAGGCGCGGTCGCTGGGTCACGACCGGGTCGCCGAGTCGATGCGCCTGCTGGCGACGACCGACCTCGAGTTGCGGGGGACCGTCGACTGGCCCGACGCGCTGGCGATGGAGGTGCTGGTGGCCCGTCTCGCCCGGTTGGCGAAGACGGCCCGCTG
Source organism: Acidimicrobiales bacterium (assembly GCA_041984725.1). Lineage (GTDB taxonomy): Bacteria > Actinomycetota > Acidimicrobiia > Acidimicrobiales > Salinilacustritrichaceae > Salinilacustrithrix. Next base: position 975 of record JBHIXO010000318.1, read on the forward strand.
AGGATCGGCCGGGGCCGGAGGCCCGGGCGCTCAGTCCTGTTCGGCGGCCTCGATGCGCCGGAGCCGCTGCACGAGGCGCGACTTCTTCCGGGCGGCCGTGTTCTTGTGGAGCACGCCCTTCGACACCGCGGTGTCGATGCGGCGGATGGCGGCCTGGAGGGCTTCGGCGCTGTCCTCGCCCGCCTCGGCGGCGGCGACGGCGGCCTTGGTGCGCGTGTGGATCTCGGCCCGCACCGAGCGGTTGCGGAGCCGGCGCTTCTCGTTCTGGCGGTTGCGCTTGATCTGGCTCTTGATGTTGGCCACGTGGGGACCTCGGGGTTGCTGGCGTCCGGGCTGCTGGTTCCGGACCGATTGGCGGGCGGATCGGGGCGCGCCCGTCCAGCGGGCACGAAGGGGAGATCGTAGCGTCGGATGCCGGCGGGGCGACAACTCGGTGCCGCCGTCCACCGTCGCACAGGCGGTCGGCGCAGCCAGACTCTCGTCCATGGAGCTGGTCTGGGGTGCACGGGACTTCGTCGACGTCGGGGGCACGTCGGTCCACGTCGAGGTCGCCGGCCCGGTCGATGGGCCGGTCCTGGTCGGTCTGCACGGCTTCGCGTCGGGGACCTTCACGTGGGCCGGCATCGCCCCGCTGCTCACCGACCGCCACCGCCTCGTGGCGTGGGACCGCCCGCCGTTCGGCCGCAGCGACCGTCCCCGCCCGACGACCGGGCCCGACGATCCCTACGCCCTGCCCGCCGAGCTCGCCCGCACGCGAGCGCTCACCGACGAGCTCGTCGGCCGGCACGAGGTCGTGCTGCTCGGTCACTCGGCCGGCACCCTGCTCGCCGTGCAGGCGGCCCTCGCGGGCGTGGTTGCCGTGCGCGGGCTCGTGCTCGTGGCCCCGGCGCTCGACGGCGCGCCCCCGGACCTCGTCCGACGCCTCGCGTCCGCGCCCGGCGCCTCGGCCGTCGGCCCGGTGGCCCTCCGGCTGGCGCTCCGGGGCGCGACGCCGGTCGTCCGCCTGGTCGGACGGCACCGCACCCCGCTGCTCGACGCGACGGCGGCCGAGACCGGCCGCGCGCTGAACCGGCCCGGGACCGCCGCGGCCCTCTGGCACCTGACGAGCACCTGGCAGCCGCCCGACGTGGAGGGCTGGTTGGGCGACGTCGACCGGCCGGCGATCGTGATCGGCGGGCGCGAGGACCGCATCGGGTCGGTCGCCGCCCACGAGGACGTCGCCGCCCGGCTCGGCGCCGAACTCCACCTGCTCGACGGCGTGGGTCACGCCGCGCACGAGCAGGTGCCCGACGTGGTCGCATCGCTCGTCGCCGGCTTCGTGGAGGGGCTTGGCTCGTGACGGCGGAGGCTCGGTAGCGTCGGGGGCTCCCATGGCTCCGACCTCCCGCGGCGGCAAGATCCCGCTCGATCGCATCCGCAACATCGCGATCATCGCCCACATCGATCACGGCAAGACCACGCTCTCCGATCGGCTCCTCGAGGTCACCGGCGCGGTCGAGGCGCGGGAGATGAAGGAGCAGTACCTCGACTCGATGGACATCGAGCGCGAGCGGGGCATCACGATCAAGCTCCAGTCGGTCCGTCTCGGCTACCGCGACCACGTCATCAACCTCATCGACACGCCCGGTCACGTCGACTTCGGGTACGAGGTGTCCCGGTCGCTGGCCGCGTGCGAGGGCGTCGTCCTGCTCGTCGACGCCTCGCAGGGCATCGAGGCCCAGACGCTGGCGAACTGCTACCAGGCGCTCGAGCACGACCTCGAGATCGTCGCCGTGCTCAACAAGATCGACCTCCCGGCCGCCGAGCCGGACCGGGTCGCCGAGGAGATCGAGTCGGTCCTGGGCCTGCCGGCCGAGGAGATCCTCCACGTCTCGGGGAAGACGGGCACCGGCGTCACCGAGTTGCTCGACGCCGTGATCGAGCGGATCCCCGCCCCCCAGGGCGACCCGACCGCACCGCTGCGGGCCCTGATCTTCGACTCCCACTACGACACCTACCGCGGCGTCGTCTCGTCGGTGCGGGTGATGGACGGCACGCTCCGCACGGGCGAGAAGCTCCGGTTCATGCAGGCCCGGGCGACCCACGACGCCGACGAGATCGGTTGCCGCACACCGCTGAACACGCCGGTCGAGTCGCTCGGCCCGGGGGAGACGGGCTACCTCATCGCCGGCATCAAGGACGTGGCCGAGGCCCGGTCCGGCGAGACGGTCACCACCGCCTCGAACGGCGCCGACGACCCGCTGTCGGGCTACCAGGACCCCAAGCCGATGGTGTTCGCCGGCCTCTACCCGGTCGACGGCGACGAATACGCCGACCTGCGCGACAGCCTCGAGAAGCTCCGCCTCAACGACGGGTCGTTCACCTACGAGCCCGAGACGTCACAGGCGCTCGGCTTCGGCTTCCGGTGCGGCTTCCTCGGCATGCTCCACATGGAGATCATCCGCGAGCGGCTCGCCCGGGAGTTCGACCTCAACCTCATCATCACCGCCCCCTCCGTGGCCTACGAGGTCGTCACCACGAGCGGCGAGCGGATCGAGGTCGACAACCCCTCCGACCTGCCCGAGCCGACGGAGCTGGACTGGATCGAGGAACCCATGTTCCAGATCTCGATCCTCACCCCGGCCGAGTACCTGGGGCCGGTCATCGAGCTGTGCGAGACCCGTCGCGGGGTCCAGACCCGCATCGAGTACCTGTCGCCCGAGCGCGTCGAGGTCACCTACACGATCCCGCTCGCCGAGGTCGTGCGCGACTTCTTCGACCAGCTGAAGTCGCGCACGCAGGGCTACGCATCGCTCGACTACGAGCTCGTCGGCTACGAGCGCGCCAACCTCGTGCGGGTCGACGTCCTGCTCAACGGCGTCGCCGCCGACGCGTTCAGCTCGATCGTCCACCGCGACAAGGCCTACGACTACGGCTCGAAGATGGCCGAGAAGCTCAAGGAGCTCATCCCCCGGCAGATGTTCGACGTGCCGATCCAGGCCGCCATCGGCGGCAAGATCATCGCCCGCGAGACCGTGAAGGCCAAGCGCAAGGACGTGCTCGCCAAGTGCTACGGCGGCGACATCAGCCGCAAGCGCAAGCTGCTCGAGAAGCAGAAGGAGGGCAAGAAGAAGGCGAAGAGCATCGGGCGGGTCGAGGTGCCCCAGGAGGCCTTCGTCTCCGCCCTCCGGCTCGACGACTGAGTCCGGCGTGGGCGACGACCGGCGCGGCTTCCTCTCCGGGGTCGGCGCCTACGGGCTGTGGGGCGTCCTGCCCCTCTACTTCCGCCTCGTCGACGACGTGGAGCCGGCCGAGATCCTGCTCCACCGCATCGTCTGGTCGCTCGTCGTCGTCGGCGCCATCCTCACGCTGCGCCGTCGCTGGCGGGAGGTCGGCGAGGTGCGACGCGACGGGCGGCGGGCCCGGCTGCTGGCGCTCGCCGCCGTCCTCATCTCGGCGAACTGGCTGACCTACATCTGGGCGGTCAACAACGACCACGTGCTCGACGCCGCGCTCGGGTACTACATCAACCCGCTGATCACGGTGGCGATCGGCGTCGCGGTCCTCGGCGAGCGGCTGCGACGGGCCCAGGTCGTGGCGCTCGCGCTCGGCGCCGCCGCCGTCGTCGTCCTCACCGTCGCCTACGGATCCGTGCCCTGGATCGGGCTGACGCTGGCGACGACCTTCGCCGTCTACGGCCTGTGCAAGAAGTCGGCCGGGGTCCTGCCGCTGCCGTCGCTGGCGTTCGAGACGGCCGTGCTCGCCCCGTTCGCGCTCGTCGGGATCGGCGTGCTCGTGGCGGCGGACGACCTCGCCCTCGGCGCTGGTGACCTCGGCCGCGACGTCCTCCTCCTCGGGCTCGGCGTCGTGACGGCGACGCCGCTGCTGCTGTTCGCCAACGCGGCGAACCGCGTGCCGCTCACGACGCTGGGCCTGCTCCAGTACCTCGCGCCGACGCTGCAGCTGCTGTGCGGCGTGCTCGTCCTCGGCGAGGCGCTCCCACCCGAGCGCCTCGCCGGCTTCGTCCTCGTCTGGCTCGCGCTCCTGGTCCTCGCGTCCGACGCGGTCGGGACCGAGCGCCGCGCCCGCCGCGCCGCGCTCGCCCTGTCGCTCGAGTAGCCCGCGCCGTCAGTGGGCGGCGGCGAGGGCGCGGTCGAGGTCGGCGCGCAGGTCGGCGGCGTCCTCGATGCCGATCGAGAGCCGGACGACGTCGGCGCCGGCGCCGGCCGCCTCCAGC
>JBHIXO010000319.1:0-5186 GCA_041984725.1 Acidimicrobiales bacterium
GACGCCTTTCTACACAATTTCCGTGTCTTGGGCGTTGGGCTTTCAGCCCTCCTGGCCGGTCTTGACGACCTTGCGCTCGGCAATACGCGCCGATTTGCCGGTGCGGCCACGAAGATAGTAGAGCTTCGCACGACGCACGACACCACGGCGCACCACGGTAATCGAATCAATGTTGGGCGAGTAGAGCGGGAACACGCGCTCCACGCCTTCGCCGAACGAGATCTTGCGCACGGTGAAGTTCGAGCCGAGGCCACGGTTCGAGCGCGCGATGCACACGCCTTCGTAAGCCTGGACGCGGGTGCGATCGCCTTCGACGACGCGCACACCCACGCGCACGGTGTCGCCCGCGCTCTTGTCGTTCTTCACCGCCGGCGGACGCCGGACGACCCAGCGGTGGCCGCCGCGCTGCACGAGGAACAGGGCGTTGGCGATGCCGGTCGTCGCGCCGATGCGCTCGGCGCGGACGGGCTCGCCGCGACCGGGGAGACGGTCGCCGAGCCAGTCGTCGAGCGCCCCGAGGTCCAGCTCGACGGGCGCCGAGGAGACATCACCGGTCATTGGCGTGACCATACAGGATTGACAGTGACTGACAAGTACACCATGCTCTGTCGCATGATCGACCTCGAACTCCCCGAGGACGTCCGAGCGCTGCGCGCCCGCGTCGCCGCCTTCATCGACGACGTCATCCTCCCGAAGGAGACCGAGATCGGGACGCGCCCGTTCTTCGACATCGTCGGCGAGTGCCAGGCCGACGCCCGCGCCGCCGGGCTGTGGTGCCCGTTCGTGCCGACGGACTACGGGGGCATGGGCCTCGGGCACCTCGAGAACGCGATCGTGCAGATCGAGGTCGGACGGTCGTTCACGCACCTCGCCGCATGGGCGATGAACTGCATGGGGCCCCAGGACGCCACGATGCTCACGCTGTTGGAGCACGGGACCGACGAGCAGAAGGAGCGCTACCTCGTGCCGCTCGTCGCCGGGGAGATCCGCGTCTGCTTCTCGATGACCGAGCGAGCCGCCGGGGCCGACGCCACCGCCATGCAGACGACGGCGGTGCGTGACGGGACGAACTGGGTCCTCGACGGCGAGAAGTGGTTCACCTCGGGAGCCAGCATCTCCCAGCTCGCCCTCGTGATGGCCCGCACCGACCCCGACGCGCCACGACACCAGCAGTTCACGACCTTCCTCGTCGAACTGCCCGACCCCGGCTACCGCATCGTGCGGGACATCCCGGTGGTGGGCGAGTACGACGGCGGCCGCTTCGGGGACGAGGTGACGATGGGGCACGCCGAGGTCCGGATCGAGAACCTGGTGGTGCCGGACGCGAACATCGTGGGCGGGCTCGGCGGCGGCTTCGCCATGGGCCAGCACCGGCTCGGGTACGGCCGGCTGCGCCACGGCATGTGGTCGATCGCCAAGGCGCAGGCGGCGCTCGACATGGCGACAGCCCGGGTCTGCGAGCGGACCACCTTCGGCGAGCGGGTCGCCGACCGCCAGGGAGTGCAGTGGATGCTCGCCGACTGCGCCGAGCGCCTCTACCTCTCGAAGCTGCTCCTGCTCCACATCGTCCACAAGATCGAGCAGGGCGCGGACATCCGACACGAGAACTCGATCGCGAAGACCTACATCGCCCACATGCTGTGTGACGTGATCGACGTCGCGAGCCAGCTCCACGGCTCGCTGGGCATGACCCATGACCTCCCGCTCGCCGCCTGGGCCAACGAGGCCCGGGCGAACCGCATCGTCGACGGCCCCGACGAGGTGCACCGATGGATGGTCGGGCGCAACGTCGTCAAGGCGTTCGAGCGCGACGGCACCACGGCCGCGGCGGCCGGGGGAGACCTCTTCTGATGGCCGATGTCACGGCGCGCCTCGTCGAACCCGTCGATCTGGAGGGTCGGGTCGCGCTGGTCACCGGAGGCGGTCACGGGATCGGGCGCGCGCTCGTCGAGGCCCTGGCGGCCCGCGGTGCCCGGGTCGCTGTCGTCGACCTGGACGAACGGCGGGCGGGGAAGGTCGCCGATCGGGTGGGGGGAGTGGCGTTCGGATGTGACGTCGGTGACCCCGACGCCGTCGGCCGGGTGGTGGGCGAGGTGACGGGGGCGCTCGGCGCGATCTCGGTCGCGGTCTCGAACGCCGGCATCGGTGACCTCGGGCCGGATCTCGCGAGCACCCCGGACCAGGTGCGTCGCATCGTCGACGTCAACCTGCTCGCCCATGTGTGGCTCGCGCAGGCGGTCGTTCCCGGGATGGTCGAGCGGCGCGACGGCGTGATCATCCAGACCATCTCGTCGGCCGCGCTCATCACGGGACCGTCGGGCATGGGCTACACGCTGACGAAGCACGGCGCGCTCGGGTTCGCCGAGTGGCTGGCGCTCAACCACGCCCATCACGGTCTCCGCGTGGTGTGCCTCTGTCCGAACGCGGTGAACACCGGGATGCTGGGTCGGGACGAGGACGACGAGGCGAGCGGCGGCGGCACGGTCGATCCCGACCTCCTGGCCGCGCTCGGCGACGTGGTGGAGCCCGAGGACTGCGCCGCCGAGGCGCTCCGGGCGCTCGACGAGGGCCGCTTCCTGGCCCTGCCCCACCCCCGGGTCGGGGAGTCGTTCGCCCGCAAGGCCAGCGACTACGACCACTGGTTGTCGCGCACCGCGGCCCGTCTCCGTCGCATGCGGGGCGACGGCGACGGAGGCGATCCGTCAGCGACGTGACGTCGGTGCCGGTGCCAGGCCGGCGATCGCGAGCGTGGCGTCGACGGGGCTGCCGAGGAGCGTGCCGATACGGGCACCGCTGATCAGCGAGTGGAGCATCGCGCCCGCCGCAGCCGGGTCCACGTCACGGTCGAGCGAGCCGTCGTCGATGCCGCGGCGCACCAGGGACGACCAGCGGTCCCGCCAGAGCCGCTCGGCCCGCCGCCAACGCCTGGCGGCCACCGGGTCGGTGGCGGCCTGCGCCGCGAAGGCGAGCCAGACCCGGGCCGCGTCGTCGTCGACGGCCAGCATCGCGTCGATCGACGCGACGATCGCCGCCCGGCCGGATGGGGCGGACTGGGCTGCGACGAACGGTTCGAGGATCAGCACTTCGATCTCGTCCAGCGCGGCGTCGAGCAGATCGGCCTTGGTCGCGAAGTAGTGCTGCAGCACGCCGGTCGACCAGCCCGCCTCGGTGGCGATCGCGCGGAACGACGCCTTGTCGAGACCGTCGCGTCCGATCACGCGGATGGTCGCACGGGCGAGATCCCGGCGACGGCGCTCGTGGTCGACGATCTTCGGCATGGTCCGGCAGGATACATTACAGTCACAACAAATAGAGCGTGACGGCCACCGGACGGAGCAGCGATGGGACACGTGCCAGCGACGATGATGAGACCGACGGGCTGGTTCCAGGTGGGCTGGTCGTCGGACTTCGCCCCCGACCGGATCGAGAGCCGGAGATTCTTCGGTCGCGATCTCGTGCTGCGGCGCGACGCCGAGGGCGGGCTCCGGGCGATGGACGCCTACTGCGGACACATGGGCGCACATCTGGGCGACGGCCGCGTCTGCGACGACGCCCTCGTCTGTCCGTTCCACGGCTGGGCGTGGGACGTGGACGGGGCGAACGTGGCGATCCCGTACGCCGACCGTCCCAACCGTGCGGTCCGGCTCGACACCTTCCCGGTGGTCGAGCGCAACGGCGTCGTCTACCTGTGGCACGACCTCGCCGGCGGACCGCCGGACTGGGAGGTCCCCGACGCGATCGGGACGTTCGGCGCCGACGTGCGCGACGGCAACGACTTCCATCCGTGCCACCCCCACGGGCAACTCGACCACGGCGTGCGCGACCTCAACCCCTACGTCGTGATGGACAACGCGGCCGACGCCGCCCACTTCACGTTCGTCCACGGCGCACCCGAGGTCCCCGCCGTGGTGCACGCCGAGCCCGACGAACACCTCTACCGGGTGCGCCTCGGTTTCGGCGACCGGTGGGCCCGGGAGGACGACGACGGGCGCGGCATGCGCCTCGACATCCACCTCGCCGGCGTCGGCATGTCGTTCACCGCCTTCGGGGGCGGCGGGGTGCCGTGGCTCCTGATCATGCTCGGGGTCACGCCGGTCGACGACACCCGGTCGGCGATGTTCCAGACGATCTGGCTCCAGCGCCTCCCCGGGGACGACGACGAGCAGGTCGCGCGACGGATCGCCCAGGCGAGCGAGCAACTGCCCCATGACATCGACATCTGGGAGAAGCAGCGCTACGTCGAGCGGCCCGCCTTCACCGCCAGCGAGGTCCGCGGCTTCCAGGCGCTCCGGCGTTGGGGCGAGCAGTTCCACGGGCGCGGTGCGGCGGTGCCGGCCTGACCGTCATGGACGGTCCGGGCCCGGGGCGTCGGTCACGACGGTTGTGCCCGCTCCCACGGTTCGATGCCGAGCGGATGGGTGCCGGAGCGGGCGAAGGCGTCCGTGCGTCCGAGGGTGAGCCCGTGCAGCGTCCGGCGTGCGAACCGCCATCCGACGTCGGTACGCACGACCTCGTCCTCGTAGGTCCCGAGGAACTGCAGGGCGCTGCCATCGGCCCGCTTGGCCCACTCGGTCGTCGGGAAGCGGGCCCGGGCCCGGGCCCGGTCGCCCTGCACGTCGACGAGGCCGGCATGGGTCGTCTGGAACACGAACTCGAAGGCTGCCGTCGCGGTCGTGATGGTCTCGGCGATCGCGGCGCGGCCGACGGCGTCGGGGGTCGTGGCCGAGGCGAGGACGCCGTCGGGGGCGTAGACGAGCACGGCCTCGTCGACGTCGCCGCGGCAGATGGCGTCGCTGTAGCTGACCGCCAACCGGTGGATGGCGACGATGTCGGCGGCCTCGGCGGCGGTCGGATCGGGCAGGAGCATCGGAGCCTCCGGACGGTTTGCGATATCGCTAGTTCTGTGTCCTAATTATCGCATGACGTCAGGAGCGAGGGGAACGCCGGTCACCAGTGCGATCATCGCCGTCGGGACGTACCTCCCCGGGTGGGCCGACGCGTCGGGGCGCGTGCCCGGCGACGACGAGGACGCCGATCGGGTCCTCCTCGAGCTGATCGAGGCGCGTGCGGCCGTCCCCGACGGTCAAGCCGGTGAACACCCCCATCGGCAGGGCCATGCGCTGCGCCTCGTCGTCCGGCGGCTCGAGGAGCGTGAGCGGCTCCTCCATGTCGGCGAGGGGCGGCGC
>JBHIXO010000320.1:0-5184 GCA_041984725.1 Acidimicrobiales bacterium
AGCTGCTCGAGCCGCTCGACGAGCACATGGCGGCGAACCCGGTCGAGAACATCGGCGGCATCTTCCCGGGCCTGCGCGACGCGATGACGTTCAACGGGAAGCTCTACGGCATCCCCTTCCGCCACGCCTCCTCGTGCTTCCACTACAACGAGCGCCTCTTGTCGGAGAAAGGCATCGAGCCGCCCAAGTCGATGGAGGCGCTGATCGATGCGGCGCGCCAGCTCACCGGGACGCGTGACGACGGCTCCAAGGTCTACGGCTTCATGATCAACGGGCAGGGCTACGCCAACGTCGTCGACCTCGCCCGCGCCTGGGACGGCGACTTCATCACGCTCGACTACAAGGTCGCGACCACCGGCGAGGGCATGACCAATGCCGTCAACCTGCTGCACGACTTCTACGAGGAGGGCGTGATGCCGTCCAACTGGGCGGCGATCTCCGACGAGGAGGTGAACAACTGGATCCAGACCGGCCGCGCCGCGATGACCATCACCTCGTGCACGCAGCCGTTGCGCTCGGCCTCCAGCACCATGCGACCGAGGGTCGGGTCGAGGGGGAGCCGGGCGAGCCGTCGACCGAGCGGGGTCAGCCGTCGCTTCGCCGGCGACCGTCCGGGCTCCAGCGCACCCAGTTCCTCGAGGAGCGTGACGCCGTCGGCGATCTGGCGCCGATCGGGCGCCTCGACGAACGGGAACCGCTCGACGTCGGGCAATCCGATCGCGGTCATCTGGAGGATGACGCTGGCCAGGTTCGTCCGCAGGATCTCGGGCTCGGTGAACTCCGGACGGGCGTCGTAGTCGTCCTCGGGGTAGAGGCGGATGCAGATGCCCGGTGCCACGCGACCGCAGCGGCCGGCCCGCTGGTCGGCGCTCGCCTGGCTGACCTTCTCGATCGGGAGGCGCTGCACCTTGGTCCGCTTGTTGAACCGCGAGATGCGGGCGGTGCCGGGGTCGATGACCGAGGTGATGCCCGGGACGGTGAGCGACGTCTCCGCGATGTTCGTGGCGATGACGACGCGCCGAGCGGAGTGCCGCTCGAACACCCGGTGCTGCTCGGCGGCGGAGAGGCGGGCGAAGAGCGGCAACGTCTCGGTGTTCGGCAGCTTCAGCCCGTCGACGCCGTCGGCGATGTCGCGGATCTCGCGCTCGCCGGACGCGAACACGAGCACGTCGCCGGGGGTCTCACGCAGCAGGCCCGGCAGCACGTCGCAGACGCCGTCGACGATGTCGGACGGTTCGTCGTCGAGGTACCGGACGTCGACGGGGTAGGTGCGGCCCGACACCTCGACCACCGGCGCCGGGACGCCGTCGGCCCCCGCGAAGTGCTCGGCGAAGCGTTCGGTGTCGATCGTCGCCGAGGTGACCACCAGCTTCAGGTCGGGCCGCTGCGGGAGCAGTTGCTTGAGGTAGCCGAGGATGAAGTCGATGTTGAGGCTGCGCTCGTGCGCCTCGTCGACGATGAGCGTGTCGTAGGCGCGCAGCTGGCGGTCGCGCTGGAGCTCGTTGAGCAGGATGCCGTCGGTCATCACCTTGACCCGGGTGCGCGCGCCGACCTGGTCGGTGAAGCGCACCGCGTAGCCGACCTCCTCGCCGACCGCGACGCCGAGCTCCTCGGCCACGCGCTCGGCGACCGACCGGGCCGCGATCCGGCGTGGCTGGGTGTGGCCGATCAGGCCACCGCCGTCGCCCCGGGCGCCGCGACCGAGCTCGAGGCAGAACTTGGGCAGCTGCGTCGACTTCCCGGACCCGGTCTCGCCGGCGACGATGACGACCTGGTGCTCGCGCAGCACGTCGAGGACCTCGTCCCGGCGCGCCACGATCGGCAGCTCGGGCGGGTAGCGGATGTCGAGTGCGGGCGAGTCCATGGGCGACGGTCCAGCATGCCGTCACACGTCGCGCATCGCCGCCTCGAATCGTGTCGCCCGGAGCGGGCGGCGGGCGCAGGACGTCTCCAGCTCCGGACGTCGGGTGATCGAGGCGCGCCGCGCCGCCGTCCCGTGCCACGCTGCCGCCGTGGACGAACGCATCGCCGCCAACCGCGCCAACTGGGACGACCGGACCGCCATCCACGTGGGCTCGGCGTTCTACGACGTCGAGGGCTGGCTCGCCGACCCGCCGGGCCCGAGGGCCCGGGAGGTCGACGCGCTCGGCGACGTCGCCGGGCTCGATCTCGTGCACCTCCAGTGCCACTTCGGGCTCGACACGCTGACGTTCGCCGTCGCGGGCGCCACGGTCACCGGGCTCGACGTCTCGGGCGCCGCCGTCGCCGAGGCGCGAGCGATCGCGGCGCGCGCCGGACTCGACGACCGCGCCCGCTTCGTCGAGGGCGACGTGCTCGACGCCGCCGCCGTCCTCCGCGACGCCGGGTTCGAACTCCCGGCGTTCGACGTCGTCTACGTGAGCCTCGGCGCGCTGTGCTGGCTCCCCAGCGTCGAACGGTGGGCCCGACAGGTCGGCGAGCTCCTCCGACCGGGCGGCCGCCTCTACCTGCACGACGGTCACCCGCTGCAGTGGGCGATGGCCGACGACGACACCGTCGTCGAGCACACCTACTACGAGGAGGCCGAGCCCTTCGTGAGCGACGAGGCCGAGACGTACACCGACCTCGGCAGCGATCAGACAGGCGCCGATCTCCCGGGCTCCGATCTCGCAGGGACCGCGCCTGCCATCACCAACACGGTGACCTATGAGTGGAACCACTCGATCGGCGAGATCGTCAACGCCGTGATCGGTGCCGGGCTGCGCATCGACCGTCTCGACGAGCACGACTGGACCGTCTACCGCCGCTTCGACTGGCTCGAGGAGACCGAGCCCCACGTCTGGAGCCTCCCTGCGGACCGGCCGCGCTTCCCCCTGACGTTCACGCTGCTCGCCACCCGCACCGGAACTGCACTACCTTGACCCGCGGGTCAAGATCGATTCCGAGGGGGCACCGATGACCGCGACGACAGACACCGGATCGCAGCTGCGCTACACCCGCGACGAACTCATGGCGGAGCACGACTACGCCGAGCCGCACGTGATCGCCGGCCGGCGGATGCATGGCGGCTGGCTGGCCGACGGCACCTACGCACCGCCGCGGACCAAGGTCCGCGGTCCGGCCATCGAGGCCTGGACCGAGGCGCTGCGCGCCCGTGGCGGCGAACTGTTCGACGCCGACGCGTCCCTGCTCGACGGCGTCCGCCTCCCCAACGTCGAGCAGTCGTGCGTGCTGGTCCGCAACGGCCTCGGCCAGACGCTCTGGAACAGCCTCACGATCATCGGCAAGATCGAGGCGAAGGGTCGGCTCCTCGCCGACATCACCTTCCCCGACCTGCAGGACGTCATCGTCGAGGACATCTCCGAGATGGCGATCGGCCATCTCAACGAGGGGCTGCTCGTGGCCCACGGTCTCGACGAGGGCGGCCTTCCCCAGGAGGGCATCGGCGGTCACGACGAGATGTGGTTCGTCGCCCGCGACATCACGTTCGGCGCCGGCGCGTACCCCGACGTCGAGCCGCCCGAGAACATCGCCCGCCCCGACGGCGCCGTGCGCCGCATCCCCGAGCTGCCGCAGCCCATCGAGGGCCTGATCTCGTTCCTCGCCAACCTGCTGCTGATCGAGTTCCGGGCCGAGCTCGGTTTCTCGGAGAACCAGGCGATCCTGCGCACGGCCGACCTGTGGGGCGACCGCGCCACCGAGGCGGCCGAGGCCGCCGACATCATCGGCCGGATCCGGACCGACGAGGAGATCCACGTCAGCTCGCTGCGCCTGTACCTCGGCGAGATCCGGAGCTGCACGTTCCGGAGCGAGGACGGGTCGACGATCAGCGGCGCCACCGTCATCGACCGCTTCTGGGACGATCTCGTCCGCTGGGCCACGGTCGAACAGCCGAAGCTCGCCGCGGAGGAACAGCGCACCGTGCTCGAGGCGCGGATCGCCGAACACCCCGAGGCCGACCGGGTCCGTCGCGAGTTCGAGGCGGCCGCCTGATGAGCACCGCACCCCTCGAGCAGGCCGTCGCCGCCACCCGCGGCGTGCTGGCCAACGTGCGCGCCGACCAGCTCGACGACGAGACGCCGTGCGCGTCGTGGACGGTCCGCGACCTGATCAACCACATCGTCGGCGGCCAGCGGTTCTTCGCCAAGGGCATCCGCCGCGAGCCGCCCGACGGCGAGCAGGACCACGCGGCGGGCGACTTCCTCGCCGACTTCGACGCGGCGTCCGCGGACTGCATCGCCGGCTTCGCGGCCGACGGCGCCCTCCAGCAGACCTACTCGCTGCCCTTCGGCGAGATGCCCGGCTTCGCGTTCATGGGCCTGGCCACGACCGACACGTTCGCGCACGCATGGGACCTGGCCCGGGCGACCGGGCAGTCGACCGACCTCGACCCCGCCCTCGCCGCCCAGTTGCTCGAACAGTCGAAGATGGCGATCCAGGACAGCTTCCGCGGCCCCGAGGGTGCGCCGTTCGGACCCGAGCAGCCGGCGCCCGACGGCGCCACCGAGGCCGACCGCCTCGCCGCGTTCCTCGGCCGGAGCGTCTGACCCCGAGTCTCGCTCGCTACCCGGCGGCCCGCTCCTCGCGGCCGTCGGCGTGGCGGGCGAAGCGCGCCGGGTCGCGCCCGTGGACGGGGTCGTCGCGGTCGTGGGGCCAGCCGCCGAACTGCGTCCGCTGGTAGTCGTCGAAGGCCTGCTGGATCTCGGCCTTGGTGTTCATCACGAAGGGCCCGTACTGCGCGACGGGCTCACCGATGGGCCGGCCCTGCATGACCAGCACGTCGACGCCGGCGCCGGTCGCGGCGAGCGGCACCTCGGCGCCGGGCCGCACGACGATGCCCGTCCCCACCGGATGCGTCGCGCCGTCGACGGACACGCCTTCACCCTCGAAGACGTACAGCGTGCGGATCGTGTCCTCGTACCGGGTCGGGGGCAGCGTGACCGACGCGCCGGGCCCGAGGTGCACGTGCCACAGGGCGACGTCGGTGTCGGACCGGGCCGCCCACGAGTCGGGCGCGGGTGACGGCGGCACGGCCGAGCCGAGCGTCCCGGCGACGACGGTGATCTCGCCGTCGCCGTGGACCGGCACGCGCGGGATCTGGTGGTCCCAGAGCATGGTGTAGCTCGGCACGACGAACTTGTCCTCGGCCGGGAGGTTGACCCAGATCTGGAACAGCTCGGCCGGGTTGGGGCCGTCCTGATCGAG
>JBHIXO010000321.1:0-5167 GCA_041984725.1 Acidimicrobiales bacterium
GCCTGTTCGACCTCTAGTCCGTCAGGCGGGCTAGACACGACCGCCGATGCGCATCGACGTCCTCACGATCTTCCCCGACATGGTCGAGGACTTCGCCGGCCGGTCGCTGCTCGGCCGGGCCCGTGACGCCGGCCTGCTCGACGTCCGCACCCACGACCTGCGCCAGGCCACCGACGACGTGCACCGCAGCGTCGACGACTCCCCCTTCGGCGGCGGCGCCGGCATGGTCCTGATGCCCGAGCCCCTCGTCGCCACGATCGAGGCCGTCGACCCGCCCCGCCCCCTCCTCCTGCTCGGTCCGGGTGGGCGGACCTTCGACCAGGGCATGGCCCGCGAGCTCGCGGCCCTCGACGGGTTCTCGCTGCTCTGTGGCCGCTACGAGGGCGTCGACCAGCGGGTCGTCGACGGGTGGTGCGACGGCGAGCTCTCGGTCGGCGACGTCGTCCTGTCCGGCGGCGAGGTCGCGGCGATGGTCGTGCTCGAGGCGGTCGGTCGCCTCGTGCCCGGGGTCATGGGCAACGACGAGAGCGCGGGCGAGGAGTCGTTCTCCGCCGGGCTGCTCGAGTACCCGCAGTACACCCGACCTGCCTCGTTCCGGGGGATGGACGTCCCCGACGTGCTCCGCTCCGGCGACCACGGCCGGGTCGCCCGGTGGCGCCACGCCCAGGCCCTGCTGCGCACGGCCCGGGCCCGTCCCGACCTGCTCCGGCGCCGGTCCCTCACGCCGGACGACGAGAAGGTGCTGGTCGAGTTCGACCTGCTCGACGAGTGCCGGGCAGCCGTCGACGGCGGCGCGCTTGGTGGCTGAGCGGCGGTCCGTCCTACACTGGCTCGTTCGCCGACGGGCCCTGCGCGCCCGAACCGCCTCGATTCGAACCAGGACACGATCATGCACTCCACCGATCTCGTCGACCTCGCCAACCTGCGCGACGACATCCCCGACTTCGCGCCGGGCGACACGGTCAACGTCCACGTCCGCGTGGTCGAGGGCAACAAGGAGCGGGTCCAGCAGTACAAGGGCGTCGTGATCAAGCGCCAGGGCTCGGGCGTCCGTGAGACCTACACGGTCCGCAAGCTCTCCAACGGCGTCGGCGTCGAGCGGACCTTCCCGCTGCACAGCCCGACCGTGGCCAAGGTCGAGGTCGTCACCCGCGGCGACGTCCGCCGGGCCAAGCTGTACTACCTGCGCGATCGCGTCGGGAAGCGCGCCAAGGTCCGCGAGAAGCGCGAGTTCTGATTCGCAGGCACGGCGGCGCCTGGCGACTCCACGACGCCCGGGCATGACCGCCGGACCCGCACGCCCCACGCTGTCGCCCCGGGCGAAGCAGCTCCTCGAGATCCCGCTGCTGCTCGTCGTGGCGGCGGTGATCGCGCTCGTCGTCAAGGCGTTCCTCGCCCAGGCGTTCTTCATCCCGTCCGCGTCGATGGAGAGCCAACTGGTCGCCGGCGACCGCGTGGTCGTGTCCCGGCTCTCGTACCGGCTCCACGACCCACGGCGTGGCGACGTCATCGTCTTCGACGACCCGACGGCGGTGCCCTCGGGCGACGACGACCTGCTTCCGCCGCTCCGTTGGGGTCGAGAGGCGCTCGAAGCCCTCGGCGTCGTGCGTCCCGACGACAAGGAGCTCATCAAGCGGGTGATCGCCCTGCCCGGCGAGACGGTCTCGGCCGAGCGCGGGACCGTCGTCGTCGACGGCCGCCGGCTGATCGAGCCGTACCTGCCCGAGGGCACCGTGATCGTCGACTTCGGGCCCGTGCAGGTGCCCGAGGGCCACCTCTTCGTCATGGGCGACAACCGCACCAACTCCAAGGACAGTCGCGTCTTCGGGCCGATCGAGCGCGACCTCGTCGTCGGCCGGGCCATCGCCGTCATCTGGCCGCCCGGCCGGGCCGCCTGGCTCTGATCCTGGGCGGCGTCGCGCCCGACCGGCGCTTCCACCACGACGCTGTCAGAGCCCGCGGTTACGGTTGCCCCCGATGAGCGCCGACGACCTCGAGGCCTACGAAGCCGACATCGAGCTCCAGCTGTACCGCGAGTACAAGGACGTCAGCCCCACGTTCGCGTACGTGGTCGAGACCGAGCGTCGCTTCTACCTGGCCAACGAGGTCACCCGCACCGTGCGCGACGACGGCGGCCTGCCCTTCGTCGAGCTCGAGCTGCGCGACGCCTGGGTCTGGGACATGTACCGGGCCAGCCGCTTCGTGTCCAAGGTCCAGATCGTGACCTTCAAGGACGTGAACATCGAGGAGCTCCCCAAGGCCGACATCGACCTCGAGCAGTTCCGCAAGGGCCCGGGATGAGGCCCGGCGGCGCGTGACCGTCGGTCGTCAGCGCCTCGGCGCCCGGGGCGAGGACCTCGCCGCCCGGCACTACGCCGCCGACGGCTACCGGGTCGTCGCCCGCAACTGGCGGTGCCGCGACGGCGAGCTCGACCTCGTCTTGCGCCGCGCCGACACGCTCGTCTTCGCCGAGGTCAAGACCCGCACGAGCGACCGCTTCGGTCACCCGGCCGAGGCCGTCACGCCCGCCAAGCAGCGCCGCATCCGGCGGCTCGCCCAGCGCTACCTCGCGGAGTCCGGCGAGCGCGCACCCGTCCTGCGCTTCGACGTCGTCGCCGTGCTCGGGGGCCGCGTCGACGTGATCGAGGGCTGCTTCTGACTTCTCCCGGGCGTTTCGCCCCGCCGACCGCTGGGTAGGTATCCCGCGATCGGGCCGGACGTCTCCGGCCCACTGCGTGGAGGCGTGATGCTGCACAAGACCTGGGACTCGGAGTCGGCCAGCTATCGGGTCGTCTTCGACCTGCCGGCGGACCTCGACGTCGCTGGCGCGGCCGTCGTCGGCGACTTCAACGACTGGTCGCCCGATGCCCACGTCATGACCCGAGCGGAGGACGGCCGCCTCGAGCGGGCCGTCGAGTTCTCGCCGGGACAACGGGTCCGCTTCCGCTACCGGATCGACGGTGAGCGATGGGAGAACGACTGGGACGCCGACGACTACGTCCCGAACGACCACGGGGGCGACGACTCGGTCCTGATCGTCCCCGAGGCGCCGCCGGCGGCTGACGGGAACGCGACCGGTGCCGGGCGAGCCGCCGAGAAGAAGGCCGCGAAGAGGGCGGCGCCCACCAAGAAGGCGGCGCCCGCGAAGAAGTCGGCCGCGAAGAAGTCGCCCGCGAAGAAGTCGGCAGCGAAGAAGTCGACCGGCCCGAAGAACAAGGCACCCGACGCGTGAGCGCGCCCCTCGGGGAGGGGGCCGGTGACGAGCAGCGAGGACGGGAGACGTGGCCGGGTCGGCCGTTCCCGCTCGGCGCCAGCTTCGACGGTTCCGGGACGAACTTCAGCGTCTTCTCCGAGTGCGCCGACGCCGTGACGCTGTGCCTGGTGGACGAGGACGGGACGGAGGAACGGATCCCCCTGACCGAGGTCGACGCGCACTGCTGGCACGAGTACCTCCCGGACGTCGGTCCGGGCCAGCGGTACGGCTACCGGGTCGACGGACCCTGGGATCCCGGCGCCGGTCGGCGCTGCAACCCGGCCAAGCTGCTCGTCGACCCGTACGCCAAGGCCATCACCGGCGAGGTCGACTGGGACGAGGCGGTGTACGGCTACCGGTGGGGCGACCCCGACTCGCGCAACGACCTCGACAGCGCCGCGCACGTGCCCCTCTCCGTGGTGCACAGCCCGTTCTTCGACTGGTCCGACGACCGCCGGCCCGACATCCCCCTCCACGAGAGCGTGATCTACGAGACGCACGTCAAGGGGATGACCGTGCGCCATCCCGAGGTGCCCGAGCGCGAGCGCGGGACCTACCGCGGGCTGGCCCACCCGGCCGTCGTCGAGCACCTGCTCGAGCTCGGCGTCACCGCGGTCGAGCTGTTGCCGGTGCACCACTTCGTCCACGACGGCCATCTCGTGGAGAAGGGCCTGCGCAACTACTGGGGCTACAACACCCTCGGCTTCTTCGCCCCGCACGCCGACTACTCGTCGACGGGGACGCTGGGCGAGCAGGTCCAGGAGTTCAAGGCCATGGTCCGCGACCTCCACGTCGCCGGCATCGAGGTGATCCTCGACGTCGTCTACAACCACACCGCCGAGGGCAACCACCTGGGCCCGACGCTGTCGTTCCGGGGCATCGACAACGCGGCGTACTACCGGCTCGTACCCGAGGACCCCCGCTACCACTTCGACACGACGGGCACGGGCAACAGCCTCAACATGGCGCATCCCCATTCGCTCCAGCTCATCATGGACTCGCTGCGCTACTGGGTGACCGAGTGCCACGTCGACGGCTTCCGGTTCGACCTGGCCGCCACGCTCGCCCGGCAGTTCCACGAGGTCGACAAGCTCTCCGCGTTCTTCGACCTCGTCCAGCAGGACCCGGTGGTGTCGCAGGTCAAGCTCATCGCCGAGCCGTGGGACATCGGCGAGGGCGGCTACCAGGTGGGCAACTTCCCACCGCTGTGGTCGGAATGGAACGGCAAGTACCGCGACACCGTCCGCGACCACTGGACCGGGTCCCCGCACACGGTGCCCGACATGGCCTCACGGCTGACCGGCTCGTCCGACCTGTACTCGAGCGAAGCCCGCTCGCCGGTCGCCAGCATCAACTTCGTCACGGCCCACGACGGCTTCACCCTCGCCGACCTGGTCGCCCACGAGCAGAAGCACAACGAGGCCAACGGCGAGGACAACCAGGACGGCGAGTCGCACAACCGCTCGTGGAACTGCGGGGTCGAGGGCCCGACCGACGATCCTGCGGTGCTCGCGCTGCGCGGTCGCCAGCAACGCAACCTGCTCGCGACCCTGCTGCTCTCCCAGGGCGTGCCGATGCTGCTCGGCGGCGACGAGATCGGCCGGACCCAGCAGGGCAACAACAACGCCTACTGCCAGGACAACGAGATCTCGTGGGTCGACTGGTCCACCGAGGGGGTCGACGCCGGCCTGCGCGACTTCACCGCGCGGCTGATCGCCTTCCGGCGGGCGCACCCGGTCCTGCGCCGCCGCCGGTTCTTCGAGGGGGTCTCGATCCGCGGGACCCGGCTGGACGACATCGGCTGGTTCCGCCCCGACGGGCAGGAGATGGACGACCACGACTGGCAGGTCGGCCACGCCCGGTCGCTGGCGGTGTTCCTCAACGGGCGCGGCCTGCCGAGCCCAGACGCGCACG
>JBHIXO010000322.1:0-5166 GCA_041984725.1 Acidimicrobiales bacterium
GACCACCGCCAGGTACTCCTTCTCGACCGTGCGGGCGGCGAACTGTTCCGCCAGACCGACGATGCCACCGTCGCGCATTTCGAGGAGGCGGGATCGTCCCCGTTCGTCTACGACACCGGCAAGCGGCTCGTGAGCTTGCCGTACTGGCGCCTGCCGGCCGAGGCGTTCGACGTCGACCCGACGACGCTGGCCCGGGCGACCGTCGGCGCGTCGGGTCGGGGTCACGGCTACGCCCCGCTCGGGTTGCCGGCGTTGCGGGAGCGCATCGCCGAACTGCTCACGGGCCGCGGCCTCGCCACCGGTGTCGACGAGGTGGCCGTCACGCTCGGCGCCCAGCACGGGATCGCGCTCGCCGCCGCGGCGCTCGTGCGCCCGGGCGACGTGGTCGCCGTCGAGGACCCCACCTATCCCGGCGCCATCGACGCGTACAGCCGGGCGGGGATGCGCTTCGCCGCCGTGGCCACGGACGGCGGCGGCACGGACCCCGGGGCGCTGCGCCGCGTGCTCGACCAGCGCTGTGATCTCGTGCACCTCAGCCCGGTCTGCTCGAGCCCGGCGGGTGTCGCCACGACGCCGGCCCGGCGCCGGGAGATCGCCGACCTGCTCGCCGGCTCGGGGGCGTGGCTGGTCGAGGACGCCGCCCTCGAGCACCTCGTCGACGACCCGGGTCGCCCGCTGGCCGCGTCCCGTCCCGAGCGGACCGTCCTGGTCGGCACCACGTCGAAGGTGTTCTGGGGTGGCCTCCGGGTCGGCTGGCTCCGGGCGCCCGCCGCCGTCGTCGCCCGGGTGGGACGGATCCGGGCCGCGCACGACCTGGGCTCCTCGATCGGCCCCCAGGTCACGGCCCTCCGCCTGCTCGACGACCTCGCCGAGATCGCCGACGCCCGCCGCGGCGAGGCGACCCGGCGCCGCGCCCACCTCGCCGCCGGCCTGGCCACCGTGCCCGGGCTCCGGGTCGAGCGGGCCGACGGTGGGCTCAGCCTGTGGGTGCGGGTCGCCGAGGCCGACCGGGTCGTCGGCGCCGCCGGGCGCCTCGGCCTCGACGTGGTGGCGGGCAGCACGTGCAGCCCGGCCGGCGGGGGCCGCGACCACCTGCGGATCAGTGCGTGGGCACCGACCGCGGTGCTCGACGAGGCGGTCGTCCGCCTCGGTCGGGCCGTCGAGGAGGTGCACCGGGCCTGAGGGAGCGGTGGACGACGGCGGCGAGCCGGTCGACGGCCTCGACGAGTCCGGAGTCGTCGAGCGTGGCGAACGAGAAGCGCGCCGTGTCGGTCGACGCGCCGTCGACGGCGAACGCCGACCCCGGCACGAAGGCCACACCGGCCGCGAGGGCGGCCTCGAGGAGGGCGTCGGTGTCGACCCCGGGTAGGCGCGCCCACAGGAACAGCCCGCCGCGCGCCGGGTCGACGACGAGGTCGGGGAGGGCGGCGACGAGGGCGGTGTGGAGGGTCGTCGCCCGGTCGCGGTACCGCTCGCTCAGGCCCGCGACGTGGGCGGCGAGCCACCCCGGTCGCGCGAGCAGGTGGGCCACGAGGCGTTGGTCGAGGGTCGAGGTGTGGAGGTCGACGGCCTGCTTGGCCCGCACCAGCGCGTCGACGATCTCGACGGCCCCCGCTGCCCACCCGACGCGGAGCCCGGGGGCGATCGTCTTCGACGCCGTCTGGAGCAGGAGGCTGCGGTCGGTGTGGGCGGCGATCGGCGACGTGGTCGGCTCGTCGAACCGGATGGCGCCGTACGGGTCGTCCTCGACCACGAGGAAGCCGTAGCGCTCGGCGAGTTCGGCGAGTGCGAGCCGTCGGTCGGGCGCGAGGACGGCGCCCGTGGGGTTCTGGAAGTCGGTACAGGTGTAGACGAGCTTGGGACGGTGACCGGCCCGCAGGCGCTCGTCGAGGACGCCGACGTCCATGCCGTCGCGGTCGACCGGCACGGGCAGCCAGCGGGGCCGCCGGGCGCGCAGCGCCTGGATGGCACCGAGGTAGCCGGGCGCGTCGATCGCGACCTCGTCGCCCGGCGCGAGGAGGACACGCCCGACGAGGTCGAGCGCCTGTTGCGACCCCGTGGTGACGACGACGCCGCCGAGCGGCCACGGCCGACCGACCCGGGCGCTCGTGGCGCCAGCGAGCAGCGTGCGTAGCGGGACGATGCCGATCGTCGTCGCGTACTGGAGCGCGCCCGCGGGGTCGGCGAGCGCGTCGGCGGCGGCGGCGAGCAGCTCGGTCACCGGGAACAGGGCCGGATCCGGCATCCCGCCGGCCAGCGATCGCACGTCCCGGCCCTCCGTGCGGGCGAGGATGTCGCGGATGATCGAGGACCCGGGGCCCGGGGGCTCCGGCACGAGCAGGTCGGTCAGCGGCGTCGGCGGGAACGTCATGGCGTCATCGTCCGACGGGGGAGCGGCGGGCGCGAGGGCCAATCGGGGCCGGGTGGACCGCTCCGACCGGCCGTGCCCCGACCGACGGCGTCGATGAGATCCGACACGCGTGTCGGTGCTAGGAAGGCGGACCATGAGCATCCAGGGGAAGATCGGGTCGCGGGGCATCTGGTGGCCCACCGACGTCATGCCCGCGCCCGCCGCGGTCGAGTTCGCCCAGCAGTTGGAGTCCTGGGGCTACGGCGCCCTCTGGATCCCCGAGACGTTCGGGCGTGACCCCTTCGCCCACGCCGCCCACCTGCTCGGCGGCACCACCGACCTCGTCGTCGCCACCGGCATCGCCAACATCTTCCACCGGCACCCGGGGGCGATGAAGCAGGCCCAGCACACGCTGGCCGAGCAGTCGGGCAACCGCTTCCTCCTCGGCATGGGCGTCTCGCACGCGCCGGTCGTGGCCGGGATGCGCAAGCTCGACTACTCCAAGCCGCTGACGTCGATGCGCGAGTACCTCGAGGGCATGGCGCAGTCGCCGTTCATGGCACCCGGCCCGTCCGAGACCCCGGCCACCGTCATCGCCGCCCTCGGGCCGAAGATGCTCGAACTCGCCGCGACGGCGACCGACGGCGCCCACCCGTACTGGACGACCCCGGAGCACACCGCGCAGGCGAAGGCGGCCCTCGGCCCCGACAAGCTGCTCTGCGTCGAGCAGAAGCTCGTCCTCAGCGAGGACCCCGCCGAGGCCCGCGCCACGGCGCGCCAGGCGCTCGCCGTCTACATCGGCCTGCCGAACTACTACAAGAACTGGTTCCGGCTCGGCTTCGACGAGTCCGACCTCGCCGACGGGGGCAGCGACCGGCTGATCGACACCCTCGTGCCGTGGGGGAGCCGGGAGACGATCGAGGCCCGCCTCGCCGAGCACGTCGACGCCGGGGCGACCCATCTGTGCCTGCAGCCGCTCAAGCCCGCCGGGGGCATGGGCGAGCCCGATCTCGCCGCGCTGGAGGCGTTCGCGCCCGAGACCTGAGGTCCCGCGTCGCGGCGTCGCCGTTCCCTACGCTCTCGCCCGTGCGTGACGCCCTCCCGACCTGCGGGCGCCCGTGAGTCGCCGGCGCAAGCCGCCGTCGAAGGGTGAGCCCATCCTGTTCCTCGATGCCGGGCTGGCGGCGGGCTGGCGGCTCGCGGTCCCCGACCTCGACCAGCTCGACGCGGTCGCCGACGCCGCCGCCGGGGTCGTGCCCGACACGGTCGTGCTCGCCGACGCCTCGCTGAAGTGGTCGCTGCCCGACGTCCAGCAGGAGCGCTTCGAGGAGTACCGGGCGACCGCGAAGGTGCTGTGCGCGCCGGGCGGGACCCGCGGCGGCCACCACGAGTTCCTCGCGACGGTGGCGCGCGCCGCGGTCCGCAACGGTCGCGACGTGTGGGTGCTGTCGGGCCTCGCCCTCGGCGACGGCGACTGGCGGTTGGCCCGCCTGCGCCGTCCCGACGGTGTGTGGCAGATCGAGCTCCCCGAGGGGAGCTGACCGGTCAGCCGTTCTTCGGCAAGTCCTTGAACGCGAGGACCTTGTCCTGGTTCGGCTCCTTGGGGAGGCCGAGGACGCGCTCGCCGATGATGTTCTTCTGGATCTGGTCGGTGCCGCCGTAGATGGGCGGGCCCTGGGCGAACAGCGCAGCCTCGGTGAAGGTGCTGATCATCGGGTCGCCGGTGGCCTCGACCAGCGTGGTGCGCTGGTCGTCCTCGTAGGCGTGGAGGGTGCCCTTCGGGCCGAGGAGCCGCATGCTCAGGTCCCGGGTCTCGCGCAGGATGTCGGACATCGACAGCTTGGCGATGTTGGGCAGGCCGGGGATCATCTTGCCCTTGGCGGCGTAGCCCTTGGCCCGCAGGTTGTTCATCCGGGCGATCTCGTAGCGCGTGTGGAGCTTCATGAGGTCCTGGCGCACGCGGGGGTCGGCGAGCTGGTCGCCGTCCTCGGCGATCTTGAGCAGGCCCTTGATGCCGCCGCGGCCCGCGGTCACGGCGCCGCCGCCGCGCACCTTGCGGGTGGCGGGGTTCACGAAGTCGCCGACGCGACGGTCGAGGTGGCCGGCGATCGTGCCGGGGTTGGCGAAGCCGCCCGCCGCCGAGCCGCCGCCCGCGCCGAGGCCGGCACGCTCGTGCATGAGCGTGGTGTTGGTGACGGCCCAGCCGTTGTTGAGGCCACCGACGACCCACTCGTCGGGCACGCGGGCGTCGCTGATGAACACCTCGTTGAACATGGCCCGACCCGTCATCTCGACGAGCGGACGGACGTCGACGCCGTCCTGGTGCATGTCGAAGGCGAACCAGGTGATGCCCTGGTGCTTGGGTACGTCGGCGTTGGTGCGGGCGATGAGCATGCCCATGTCGGCGATCTGGCCGCCGGAGGTCCAGACCTTCTGGCCGTTGACGATCCACTCGTCGCCGTCCTTGATCGCCTTGGTCTGCAGACCGGCGAGGTCGGAACCGGCGCCCGGCTCGGAGAACAGCTGGCACCACGCCTTCTGGCCGGTGATGATGTCGCGCACGAGCGTGCGCTTCTGCTCGTCGTCGCCGTGGTCGATGATCGTCGGGCCGGCGAGCAGCAGGCCGAGGCCGCCGGGCGCACCGAGGGCGCCCCACTCGCCGATGCGGTTCTGGATCAGGACCGAGGTCGAGCGGTCGACGCCCTTGCCGTACCAGTCCTCGGGCCACATCGGGGCGGCCCAGCCGGAGAGCCCGAAGCGCTCCCACCACTCGGCGACGGAGATCTCGGGATCCCAGTTCTCCTCGAGCCACGCGT
>JBHIXO010000323.1:0-5162 GCA_041984725.1 Acidimicrobiales bacterium
ATGTCCTGCTGGCGGAGCGCCGCTCAACCGGCGAACAGCCGGTAGGCCGGGTACTCGCCGACCCGGTCGGCGACCTCGCCGAGCGGCACGAGCCGCACGCCGGGGGCGTGTGCCTCCACGTACTCGTCGGGCTCGCGGACGTCGAAGACCGGATGGCCGGCGTCGAGCTGCTCGCGCAGGCCGGTGATGTCGATGGCGGGGATCTCCACGGAGGCGATCGTAGGCCGTCGGGCCAGGTCGGCCGGGACGTCGGCGTCGGCGACGGCCGGCGCGGGGACGTCGGCGACGAGCTCGACCCGCAGCGAGGTGAGCGCGCCGGCCACCGAACGCTCGCCGGCGGCGAAGAGGTCGGCGAGGATCCCGGCGACGCGCGACGACCAGACGGCGTGGAGCCACTGCCGGCGCCCCGAGACGACGGGCACGACGACGTCGGCCCCCGAGGCGGCGTGGATGTCGACCAGGGAGGCGACCGCGGCCGGCGACGGGTCGAGCAGATCGCAGGACAGCACGGCCACCCGGGCGTCGGGACCGGCGTGGGCGAGCGCCGTGATGACCCCGCCGAGCGGACCCTCGCCGGGCCACCGGTCGGCGATCCGCACGGTCCCCGGCGGGCGGTGGCGGCCGCCGACGGTGGCGACGGCGGCGGCACCGGCGTCGCGGAGCGCCTCGACGACCCGGTCGGCCATCGGCCGGCCGTCGACCTCCAGCGCCGCCTTGTCGCGACCCATCCGGCGGCTGGCACCGCCACACAGCACGTACCCCGCGAAGGCGGGGGCGGCGGGCGGCGACGGCGGGTTCACGACCCGCGGATGGCCGCGAGATCGGCGAGGTCGGCGTCGTCGAACTCGCGCGGGGGGCCACCGCTCAGGACCGAGCCGATCAACGTCGACTCGACGGCGTAGTACATGACCGAGTCGCGGTTGGGCGAGTGACCGGGGTGGTCCGGGTCCTCGCGCCCGGTGTCGAGCACGAGGTCGACGAGTCCGAGCACGTGGCCGAGTTCGTGGATGGTCACGGCGTCCTCGACCGCTCCCGGGTTGCCGAGCAGACCGGCCGCCTCGTCGACCCGGTCGGGGAACACGGCGACGACGTCGGAGCGGACGGCCACGCCCACGGCGAGGTCGCTCTCGGCGAACCCGCCCCGGAGGAAGAGCACGTCGAGCACGGCCCGCTCGCGCGACTGGGGCGGCCCGTGCTCGTCGGCGAGGGCGCGCAGGTCGTCCCCGGACCAGGACCGCGCCGCACCGGGGATGGAGACGACCTCGACGGCGACGGCCTTGCCCGAGACCGCCCCGAGGACGGTGGCGAGGTGGT
This sequence comes from Acidimicrobiales bacterium, assembly GCA_041984725.1. Lineage (GTDB taxonomy): Bacteria > Actinomycetota > Acidimicrobiia > Acidimicrobiales > Salinilacustritrichaceae > Salinilacustrithrix. Next base: position 1,315 of record JBHIXO010000323.1, read on the forward strand.
CGAGCGTTCCCTGCCGGGGCGCGGCGTCGCCGTGGTGGGCGACGTGGACCAGGAGCGCCGCCGACTCGGCCGGGCGCAGGTAGAACCCGGCGAACCCCCCGACGGGACCGGCCGCCGGGGGTGGCGCCGGTGCCGTGGTGTCGGTGGGACCGAGCGCGGTCGACGCCGTCGACGACGGAGGTGACCCGGGCGCGTCGGTCGGCGGCTCGCCGTCGGGCGCCGGGGCGCCGGTGGCGTCCCCGCCCGCATCGATCGTCGGCTGGGTGTCGGGCGCGCCGTCGGGGACGGTCGAGGTCTCGGCCTCACCGGCGAGCGGCGGCTCCGGGTCGTCGTCGCCGCCGCAGGCGGCGGCGACGAGCGCCAGCGGCAGCAGCGCGGCGAGGACGCGGCGCCGGCTCAGGCCGGGACCCCGGTGCGCGGATCGAGTTGGGCGAGGAACTGGGCGCACCGCTCGGCCTCGTCGGTCTCCCCGATCGCCGTCGCCATCCGGCGCAGGCCGTCGAGGGCACGCAGGAAGCCGTGGTTCGACTCGTGCTCCCACCGGACGTAGCCGGTCCCCCGCCACCCGTTGGCCCGCAGGGTGTCGAGCCCGCGGTGGTACCCGACCCGGAACGCGGCGTAGGCCTCGACGTCGTCGCGGGCCAGCGCACCGAGCTCGGCCCACGCGAGTAGCGACCGTGGGTGATCCGCGACCACCGCCGCGACGGCGGCCCGCCGGTCGGCGTCGGGCAGCGAGAGGGCGGCCGACAGCCGGTCCCGGACGTCGGCCGGTTCGGGGGCGATCACGGTCTCGGGCGGTCCGCTGGCGGAGAGGTTCACGGGTCCGGACATGGACCGAGGATAGGGGCGACCGGGGCTACGCTCGCGTCGTGGGTCTGGTCCTCGCAGCGGCGCCGTACGAGGACTTCGTCCGGGACAACATCCCGGTCTTCGTCCTGGTGATGTGCCTGATCCTCGCGCTGCTCGTGCTCCGGCTCGTCGTCAAGATGATGACGCGGGCGCTCCTGCTCGGCATCCTGACGCTGACGATGCTCTTCGTCTACGTCGAGCGGGACAACATCGAGGTCTGCGCCCGCACGTGCGAGTGCACGCTCGCCGGGTTCGACACGTCAGTCCCCGGCTGCAATCCCCGACCGATCTGAGTCGGCGCGGGACTCGAGCGCGACGAGCAGCTCGGCGACCCGACGGGGGTGGCTGAGGTGGATCCCGTGCCCGGCGTCCTCGACGACCACCAGCTCGCCGTCGGGCGCCCCGGCCGCCACGGTGCGCGCGGCCTCGGCGTGGTGTGGCGCCCCGCCCCCGCCGTGCGCCATCGTCAGCGGGACGCGGACATCGGCGGGGTCGAAGGCAGGGCCGTGGGGTGGCCGGACCTGGCCGAGCTCGGCGATCATCGTCGGACCCTCCGCCCGGCGCGCCGCCCGGGTCGAGGGCGGCAGGCGTGACCAGCGGTCGTCGCCGATCATGCGCCGCATGAAGCGCTCGGAGGCGTCGGCGGGATCGCTCGCCTGGGCCATGGCCGACGCGCCCGCGCTGTTCGCCGGCCACCAGTCGAGCCAGGGCATCGGGCACTCGTAGGCGAGCAACCCGAGGATTCCCTCCGGGGACCGGGCCGCGGTGGCCAGCGCGATGGTGCCGCCGTAGGAGTGCCCGAAGACGAGGGCGGGTCCGTGGTCGCCGAGGACGGCCCGCAGGTCGTCGACCTGGTCGTCGAAGGAGGCGGGCGGGCCGAGATCGAGCGACCGCGCGTAGCCGCGCCGGTCGTAGCGGACGACCCGGTGTTCGGGCAGCGCCTTGGCCAGCCGGGCGAAGCTGGTCGAGCGGTCCATCATCCCGTGGACCACGACGACCGTCGGACCCTCGCCGGTCACGACCTCCCAGCAGCGGCGTCGGGCGTCGCGTCCGGTCGTCACTTCACCCGCACGACGCGGAGCACGTCGGTGGTGCCCGCATCGGCGTCGGGGGCCCCGGCGAGGACCGCCACGAGGTCGCCGTGGGCGACGAGACCGGCCTCGACCGACTTCTCGACCACGTGCCACACCATCTCGTCGGTGGTGTCGTACTGGTCGACCTTCAGCGGATGGGTGCCCCAGACCAGGCAGAGCTGGCGGACGGCGGCGTCGGACGGACTCGCGCCGACGAGGACGCTCGGCGGGCGGAACCGGGAGATCGCCCGCGACGTGTAGCCGGTGTTGGTGCAGGAGAGGATGGCGTCGAGCTCGAGCTCGGTCGCCAGGCGCCACGCTGCGTGGCTCATGCCGGCCGTGATCCGGGTGCTCTGGCCGAGCTGCACCTGACCCTGGATGCGCCCGAGGCGGCTGCCCCAGGTGGAGTAGTCGGCGTTGGCCTCGGCCCGCTCGCAGAGCCGCGACATGACCTTGATGACCTGGACCGGATTGTGGCCGATGGCGGTCTCGGCCGAGAGCATCACGGCCGTGGTGCCGTCGAACACGGCGTTGGCGACGTCGGTGGCCTCCGCCCGGGTGGGCGACGGCGAGTGGATCATCGACTCGAGCATCTGGGTGGCGGTGATGACCGGGACGCCGAAGGACACGCCCCGCTGGATGATGCGCTTCTGGAGGTGGGGCACCTCGGCGATGTCGCACTCGTTGCCGAGATCGCCGCGGGCGACCATGACCGCGTCGGCCATGTTCACGATGTCGTCGAGCGCGTCGACGGCGGCCTTGGTCTCGATCTTGGCGACGACGGCGGCGCCCTGCGCGTGCCGTTGGACCTCCTCGACCTCCTCGGCCGAGCGGACGAAGGACGCCGCCACGAAGTCGAGGTGCGGGGCGAGCGCGTCGAGCAGCTCGAGGTCCTGTGCGGTGGGCACCTGCACGCGCAGGCGGGCCGACGGCAACGTGACGCCGGGACGTCCCTGGATGCGACCGCCGTGCTCGACCACGACCACGAGGTGGTCGGCGTGCTTCTCCGTCGCGATCAGCCGGACGGCGCCGTCGCCGAGCACGAGCGGCTCGCCGACCTCGACGGCCTCGACGACGTGTTCGTAGTCGACGTGGATGCGGCCGTGCGTGGTCGCGGCGGTCCCCGGACGGACGTCGATGCGCTCGCCCTCGGTGAGGAAGAGTCCGGCGTCGTCCTCGACGGGCCCCATGCGGATCTTGGGGCCGGGGAGGTCGCCGAGCACGGCGACCGGCTTGCCCATCGCCTCGGACACCTTGCGGATGCGGTCGATGCGGGCCCGGTGCTCGGGGATCGTGCCGTGGGCGAGGCCCAACCGACAGACGTCGACGCCCGCCTCGAGCAGGTCGCGGAGCACGGGCTCGGAGTCCGACGCCGGCCCGATGGTGGCCACGATCTTGGTGCGTCTGCTCACGGTCGAACGATACCGGCGGTCCCGGGGGCGGACGGACGGTGGACGTGACCGGCGCGTGAACCCTGGTTGGCTGGTGGCGTGAGCGAGGACCTGGTCACCGCCCGCGGGCTCCGCGTCCCCGGATCCGCCATCCGGTGGTGGGCGTCGCGCTCGGGCGGTCCCGGGGGCCAGCACGCCAACACCTCCGACACCGCGGTCACCGTCGAGCTCGTGGTCGACGAGTCGGGCCTCGCCGACCACGTCGTCGCCCGGCTGCGGACGGCCCACGGCGAGACGGTGCGAGCGACGTCGGCCGACTCGCGCTCGCAGTACCGCAACCGGCAGCTGGCCCGGAAGCGGCTGGCCGACCTCGTCGACGACGCCGCCGCCCCCCGGACCACCCGGCGAGCCACCCGCCCGAGCCGGGGCGCCGACCGCCGTCGCCTCCAGGCCAAGCGCGAGCAGTCGGAGAAGAAGGCCCGGCGGCGCTGGCGACCCGACTGACGCCGACAATTCGTCTCTCCGGGGAGCCGGC
>JBHIXO010000324.1:0-5157 GCA_041984725.1 Acidimicrobiales bacterium
GCCGACCGTCGGCCCGGGCCACGATCACGTCCGACGTCGAGGTCACGGTCAGCGCGTCCGGCGTGGTCGCCGGGCGACGGGCGGAGGGCGTCGTGTTCCCCGTCACCCTGACCGGCAGCATCGGCTACTCGGCTCGCGACGTCGTCTGGCGCGATCCGCCCACGGCCCTGCGCGCCGAGGTCGGCTGGCTGACCTGGGCCGGGACCGGTGCCGTCGAGTTCCGCGGTACGCGACATGAGCACCGGTACCTCGGTACACGCGGCAACGGCATCCTCGACCTCACCGGCCCGCCCGGTGCGATCGCGCTCGCCGGCGAGGTGGACGTCGAGTCGATCTGGGTCGACGGCGCCCCGGCCCTGCCCACGACCGCGACGGTCGAGGTCGAGCCGCCCGACCGCATGGTGACCGCGGGGCGCGAGACCCGCTTCACCTGGGCGCCGACGAACCGCGGTGCCTTCGACCTCACCATGACGCGCATCTCGCCGACGAACGCCGAGGGAGCATGGGTGGAGCTCGCCCTCGATCCGTTGCCCCGCATGTACGGCGGCGAGGACCGGGAGGCGCGCGGCGGTGTGACGGACGGGCTGGTCTACGACTCGGGCGGCTTCCTGCGACCGCGCACCGCCCCGATCTCGTCCCTGCTCCGCCCGGGCACCGCGGACTCCCGTTCGATCAGCATCCACGTCCCACGGTGCACGCCGCCCGGTCCGCGGACGGTGGAGCTCATCGTGGAGGGCAACGTCGACCCCGTCGTCGTGCGTGTCCCGTTCGAGGTCGTGGCCGATCCCGAGGTCGCCTGCTGACCGGCCGCCACGAAGGGGCGGAGTCCTCCCGAGCGGCCGCCTCGACGCAGCCGTAGTGTCACGCCATGACCGGACCCATGGAGGGAATCAGGGTCGTCGAGCTCGGCATGTGGGTCGCCGGACCCGCGGGCGCCGGGATCCTCGGCGACTGGGGAGCCGACGTCGTGAAGATCGAGCCGTCGACGGGCGACCCGATGCGCGGCGTCTTCGCCAGCTACGGCGTCGACGTCAACCCGCCGTTCGAGCTCGACAACCGCAACAAGCGCAGCGTCGGGCTCAACCTCGCGACCGAGGAGGGTCGCGAGCTGGCGGCACGGCTCGTCGCCGACGCCGACGTCTTCGTCACCAACGCCCGACCGGGAGCACTGCGCCGGGCCGGGCTCGACCACGAGACGCTGTCCGCCCGCCACCCGCGCCTCGTGTACGGCCACGTCTCGGGCTACGGCCTGGCCGGCGACGAGGCCGACCGCGCCGCCTTCGACGTCGGCGCGTTCTGGTCGCGGGCCGGCATCGCGTCGGCCCTCACGCCCGAGGGGTCGCCGCTGCCCTACCAGCGTGGCGGGATGGGTGACCACATGGCCGGTCTCGCCATCGCCGGCGCCATCTCGGCGGCGCTCTTCGCCCGGGAGCGCACGGGCGAGGGCCAGCTCGTGTCCACGTCGCTGCTGCGCATCGGGATGTACACGCTCGGTTGGGACGTGAACGTGGCGGCGCGCATGGGTGTGCCGACCGTGCCGATGTCGGTCGCCGCGCCGCCGAACCCGATGATCACCTGCTACGACGCAGGTGACGGCAAGCGGTTCTGGCTGCTCGGCCTCCAGGGTGACCGCCTGTGGCCCGACCTCCTGCGGGCGATCGACCGTCCCGACTGGGCCGAGGACGAGCGGTTCGCCACGATCGAGACCCGCTTCGCCAACAGCGCGGAGCTGGTGCGGATGCTCAACGAGGTCTTCGCGGCGCGCAGCCGCGACGAGTGGGGCGCGATCTTCGACCGGGAGGACGTCTGGTGGGCCCCGGTGCAGCACGCCCACGAACTGGTCGACGACCCCCAGGCCCACGCCGCGGGCGGGTTCGTCGACGTCCCGGGTGACGACGGCGCGCCGGTGCGCATGGTGGCGACACCCGTCGACTTCGCCGGGACGCCCTGGTCGCCTCGTTCGATGTCGCCCGAGTTCGGGCAGCACACCGAGGAGGTCCTCCTCGAGCTCGGCCTCGACTGGGACCGCATCATCGAGTTGAAGCTCGCCGACGCCATCCCCTGAGCCACGATCGCCCCGTCCGGCGGGACGGTGTCGCCGTCGTGCCGTGCTGTCTACGATCCGGCGCCATGACCGATCGAGTCGAAGTCTCCCGCCGGATCGCCGCCGCCCCCGACGTGGTGTGGGCCGCGATCGCCGACGTCACCCGCATGGGGGAGTGGTCACCCGAGTGCCACACCTGCGCCTGGAACGACGGGGTCGACGGCCCCGCGGTCGGTGCCCGCTTCACCGGGGAGAACCGCAACGGCGACTTCGAGTGGACCACCGAGTGCGAGGTCACCGAGTGCGAGCCCGGCTCCGCGTTCGCGTTCGACGGTGTCTTCGGCGACCTGCGGTTCTCGAAGTGGGGCTACCGCATCGAACCGGACGGCGACGGCAGCCTCGTCACCGAGTGGTGGGAGGAGGGCCGCCCGCCCGAGATCATCGAGGCGACCAAGTCGATCTCCGGCGTCGACGACCGCGCCAGCCACAACCAGGTCGGCATGGCCCAGACCCTCGAGCGGCTCGCGGCCGCGGTCGAGGGCTGACTCCGGCGGCGGCTCAGCCGCCCGCGCCGCGCAGCTGCCAGATCGCCCGGTGACGCACCGACATCGCCGGGCGGTCGTCGGCCAGGACCACGCAGTCGAAGTCGACGAACTCGTGTCCGCCCCGGGTCGACAGGTCGGTGACCACGGCCCGGAGCTCGACCTCGGCGCCGTGACCGACCAGCGCGTGGTGCTGCACCTCGCTCTGCACGTGGATCCACGGGCCGAGCTCGACCTGGTACGCCAGGATCCAGTTGACGAAGCGGAGCAGCAGCGCGGGGTGGGCGACGCCGAGCGTGGCGGCCGGCGAGTCGCCCTCGCCGACGTGGTCGGCGTAGGCCTGGCACTTGGCGCCGTCGATCGTGATGCGGAACGGCATCATGACCGTGCCCACGGCCAGGGTCTCGGCGCTCGCGGGTGGTCGGGACGAGGGCGGTCCGGCGTCGATCACCATCGGCTCGCCGGGCGGCTCGGGCATCGAGGCCCACCCGGTCGCGGCGTCGCCGTCCGGACCGGTGAGCACGAGCGCACCGGCGTCGTCCATCGTCGCCACGATGTCCTCGCCGTCGTGGACGGGGGCGACGAACCGGGCCTGCATCGCCCCGCGCCGGAGCCAGTCCTCGCCCCAGCTGTCCATCGCGGGGCGCGACAGGTACGCCCAGACGTCGACACCCGGGACGAGTCCGCCGCGGAAGCCCAGGTCGGCGGCGACATCGTCCCCGTGGATCCGGTTGCCCGAGTCCGGCGCGGTGTTGACGGCCCGGACGCGGCGCTCGGCGACGATGCCCATCGGCGTGGGCGGCTCAGGCCGCCATCGCCTCGATCCGGCGGAGGTAGGGGCCTCGGGTGAGTCGCTGCGGGACGAGTTGACCCGCGTTGCGGACGCCGAGCGTCAGCGCACGGAGGGCGAGCTCGTCGGCCCGGGACAACTCGATCCCGAAGCGCCGCCGCAGCACGCGCGGCAGCCCGCCGAGGGCGACGAGGCGCAGGGTCGGCGTCATCACCGCACCGACGGGGGCGGGGACGCCCGGCGGCGTCGCCCGGGAGTGGAGCGCGAGGTCGACGGCGCGCGCCGCGGTCGGGGTCAGCTCGAGCTCGTGACGACAGATCTCGCGGAACCGGGCCTCGAAGGCGACGACGTCGGGCGGGACCGGGCGGTCGCTCACCCCGTAGCGCCGGTACCAGGTGACCGTCTCCTGGTAGAGCTGCTCCCGGTGGCGGGGCGACAGGGTGCGGTGGTCCCAGCGGTCCGCGGTCTGGAACATCTCCCACGTGAACGTGGCGTGCGCCCACCAGAACGTGTCGGGATCGAGGGCGTGGTAGCGCTCGCCCCGTTCGTCCGTGCCCTTGATGTCGCTGTGCAGGTCACGGATCGTCCTGCCCTCGTCGCTCGTGGCGCCGTCGTCCCCGGCCGGGGCGAAGATCGTCGCCCAGATCTGGGGGATCGACCGGTTGATGCGGTCCCACGGCTCGTCGAAGAACGCCGAGTGCTCCTCGACGCCCCGGCCGAGGTGCGGCCACATCAGCTGCATCATCCCCGCCGACAGCCCCGAGAGGCTCGACCGCCAGTCGGCGGCGATCCGCCACAGGAGCGAGTCGGGCCCGAGGGGGGCGCCGGGGGCGGAACGGACGGTTCCGGAGCTCATCGCCGGGCATGGTAACCCCCGTTGCCAGGCCGGTGGTCGTACGCCGTCCTCCGCCCCGGCCGGCTCCCGTTCTTCTTGGGTGACCATCCGGGCCATGACGAAAATGGCCCGGACTCGCTATATGCACACGAATCGGACAAGAGGACACTCGACAGCAGGTCCGGCCCACGAAACCACACCGTCGCACTCGGCTCGGAACCCTCGTCCCCCATCCAGCCTTCCCGCTCCGAGGAGCACCCGCGACCATGCCCACCGTGCGCACGACCTGCCCGAGCTGCGAGAGCGTCATCGTCTCCGCTGCGGACCTCACGATCCGCCGCCGACCCGAAGCCGGCCATACCGAAGCCGTCTTCGTGTGCCCCGACTGCCACCAGCTCGTCGAGCTCGCCGTCAGCGACAAGATGGTGCCCGTGCTGATCGGGGCCGGCTGCCTGGTCGAACCGTGGCTCGCCGCCGACGAGGTCGCCTGGGTCGGCGATGTCGGCGATGTCGGCGAGGTCGGGATGGCCAGCCTGCTGCACCCGTCGCTGTCGGGCTCGATCACCGAAACCGAGATCGCCTGCTTCATCGCCGATCTCGAGCGCCACGACTGGGCCGACGAGCTCCGAGCCTGACCCGCCGGACCGCCTCGCGCCGGCGCCGTCGGTGTTCGCGGCGCCAACCGAGGGCGTGACTACCATCGACGGCGCATGCCGCTGCGTCGCCTCCTCGGACGCCTCGTGGCTCGGGTCAAGCCGGCGGTGCCCGAGACGCTGTGGCCGACCCTCATCACCGCGTGGAGCCTCACCGGTGACGGGCCCGTCGTCGGCGTACCGACGCTCGGCCGGGTCCTCGTGCTCGTGGCCCACCCCGACGACGAGGCCATCGGCTGCGCCGGCACGATCGCGGTGCTCGCCGACCGCGGCACCGAGGTGCGGATCCTCGC
>JBHIXO010000325.1:0-5134 GCA_041984725.1 Acidimicrobiales bacterium
GGCATCGAGCTGCGGGTGTCCGACGGCGACGTGGTGGTCGACGGCGTCGACGCCAGCATCGAGATCCGTGGTCCGGAGGTGACCCGGGCGGTCTCGACCGTGGCCGCCAACCCCGAGGTCCGCAAGGAGCTCGTGTCGCGCCAGCGAGAGTGGGCCCGGCGCCACGGCGGCGGCGTACTCGAGGGCCGCGACATCGGGTCCGTGGTGTTCCCCGACGCCGAGCTCAAGGTGTACCTCGACGCCCGGCCCGAGGTCCGGGCGGCGCGGCGCTCCAAGGAGGTCACCGACCTCGACTACGAGACGGTGGCCGCCGACCTCGCCCGCCGCGACGCGCTCGACCAGGGCCGAGAGTCGTCACCCCTGACCCGGGCCGGCGACGCCGTCGAGGTCGACACGAGCGACCTGACCATCGACGAGATCGTCGAGCTGATCGCCCGCGAGCTGCCGGCGGGATCCGACGGTGACTGACGCGGATCGGACCCCCGAGCACGGCACCGGCGACCTGGGCCGCCCGCCGACGCGCTTCGAGCGGGCCTTCTACACCGTGGTGCGGACCATCGTGACCTGGTTCAGCAAGGTGTTCTGGCGGCTCGACGTCCGCGGGACCGAGCACCTGCCCGCCGGCCCCTTCGTGCTCGCACCCGTGCACCGCTCGAACATCGACTTCCTGCTGGCGGCGACCGTCACCCCCCGCCGGATGCGCTACATGGGCAAGCACACCATCTGGAAGTACCCGCGGCTCGGGCGGGCCTTCACGGCGCTGGGCGCCTTCCCCGTGCACCGCGGCTCGGCCGACCGCGAGGCACTGCGGCGCTGCGAGGCGGCCCTGTCGGGTGGCGAACCGCTCGTCATGTTCCCCGAGGGCACCCGGCGCAGCGGCCCGGTCGTCGAGGACCTCTTCGACGGGCCGGCGTTCGTCGCGGCGCGGGCCGGGGTCCCGATCGTCCCCGTGGGCATCGGCGGGTCCGAGGCGGCCATGCCCCGGGGCGCGAAGGGCATCCGGCCCGTCAAGATCGTGCTGGTCGTCGGCGAACCGATCCCGGCACCGGCGGGCGAGGACGGCAAGCGACCGTCCCGGCGCCAGATCGGCGACACCACCGAGCGGCTCCGGATGCGCGTCCAGGAACTGTTCGACGAGGCGCAGGGCCTCGCCGGCTGAGTCCCGTCAGGTCAGGGGCGTGGGGCCGAGGGTCCCGAACACCAGACGGACACGGTCCTCGAAGTGCTCGAGCGGCAGCGTGTCGTAGTCGGGGTCGAAGCTGTTTTGGTCGTAGTTGTCGGCGAAGTTCGCCGTCAGCTCGTAGAACGACGCGCCCTCGTACTGGTCGCGGGCGTCGGGGTCGGCACCGAAGTGGTGGTAGTAGTGCTTGCCCTGGAAGTCCTGGTGCGTGCGGATCATGTCGTACACGTCGGGGCGGACGTAGGGCTTGAGCATCTCGGCGGCGATCTGGGCGTGGTTGTGCACGCTGATCCGCTTGCCGACGTCGTGGCACAGGCTGGCGACGACGACCTCGACGTCCTCGCCGGCGCGCTCGGCGCGCGTCGCGGTCTGGAGGCAGTGGGTCAGCTGGTCGGTGGCGAAGCCGTCGGTGATGTCGGCGAGCTCGCGCAACATCGTCAGCACGGTCTCGGCGACCCGCGGCTGGTTCGCCATCGTCTCGGCGCCGATGGTCGCCCACTGCTCGGCGGTCGAATGGTCCATCGCGGTGAAGGTCGTCGCAGCCATGGCGACCACTCTACGACGCCGTCACCGGACGCGGACGGGGCGCAGCCGATGGCTGCGCCCCGTCCTTCCCCCATCACCCCGGAACGGGTGAGTGTCGCTGCGTGGTCGCGATCAGTCGCCGCCGCTACCGCCACCGGGCGTGTAGCAGAACTGCACGTAGGAGATCCCGAAGTGCTTCGAGCCCGAGCCCGGACCGCCCTTGGTGGGGGAGTAGAAGGGATCGGTCCGGTTCTCGTCCTCGTAGAACTGCACGTTCTTGCCGCCCTTGACGTAGACGTCGATGTCGGCCACGTCGCCGCTGAGGACGGTGAAGGTGAAGCCCTTCGCCTCGGACTCGCCGGCCTTGTACTCGACGCCGGTGATCTCGATGGTGAGGGTGCCGTCGCTGATCACGTCGCCGACCACGGGGGCACGGTCGAGCTTGAGCTGGACCTCGCCGGCCGGGCAGCTGGACGAGTGGTCGACGATCACGGCGCCGGCCGAGGGCGACAGGACGGCGGTGGTCACCGCCATCGCGCCGGCGGCCGCCGTGGCGCCGAGGAACTTGGTGAGGGTGCTGGGCATTGCGTGTCTCCTCGATCGGGCGGTGCGCACGTGGTGTCGCTCGCCATTCCGCCTGCACCGGGACTGCGGTGCTCTCCGATCGTGCATCGCGTCATGGGCCGTTGACCACGCGATCCGCCCGACAACGAGAGCGGATTGTCCGATTCCGGGCAATCGGCAGCCGCGGCGCTCGAGATCGGCACGCATCGTGCGGGCCGGTGCCCGCATCGTGTTCAGGGAGGATTCAGGAGGCGAGCGCGGCCAGCGCGTCGCTGGCCAGCACGCGGCGGTCGTCGACGGCCGGGCGGTCGGTGAGGGTGCCCCCGAGCGTCAGCGTCGCCGCGAGGTCGAGGGCGGTGAGGAGCTCGCGCAGGTTGCGCGGGGGCGGGAAGTACTCCTCCTCGTCGGTGATGCGGATCTCCTCGACACCGTCGGTGGGGTCGAGGTGCGCGATCACCGCCTCGACGAGCTCCTCGGGCGCGGAGGCCCCGGCGGTCACGCCGACCGTGCCGCTGAGGTCGTCGGGCAGCTCCTCGTGGTGGTTGATCCGGAAGACCCGTTCGCAGCCGAGGTCGCGGGCCAGTTGCTCCAACGCCCGGGTGTTGGAGGAGTTCGCGCTGCCGATCACGACGATCGCATCGCAGCACTCGGCGAGCGCCGACAGTGCCGACTGGCGGTTGGTGGTCGCGAAGCACAGGTCGCTGCGGCCCGGCGTCCAGACGTCGGGGAAGCGCTCGCGGGTGCGGTCGAGCACGCCCTGCCAGTCTCGGTGCGAGAGCGTGGTCTGGGCCAGGAGCGCGACGCGCTCGTCGAACTCGGGGAGGGCGTCGACCTCGGCGGTGGACTCGACGCGGTGGATCGCATCGGGGGCGACGGCCATCGTGCCGACCGCCTCCTCGTGGCCCTCGTGGCCCACGTAGACGATCTGGTAGCCCTTGCGAGCCCGCACCTTGACCTCGTGGTGGACCTTGGTCACGAGCGGGCAGACGGCGTCGACGACGTAGCCGCCGCTGTCGCGGGCGGCCTGCACGACCTCGGGGGCCGAGCCGTGTGCCGACAACATGATCGGCCGGCCCGGCGGGACCTCGGCGATGTCGTCGACGAACACGACGCCGAGCGCCCGGAACCGGTCGACCACCAACTGGTTGTGGACGATCTCGTGGTAGCAGTACACGGGCGGCTCGAAGGACCGCACCATCCAGGCCAGCGCCTTGATCGCCATCTCCACCCCGGCACAGAACCCTCGGGGGGCGGCGACGAGGACCTTGTCGACGTCCATGACGCGCACGCTACCGAGCGGGACCGGCGCTGCCGCGGGTCACGGTCCGGTCACGTCCCGACGTCGTCGGCGACGACCGGCGGTCGGCGGAGCGCCCCGACGACACCCGCGCCGACCGCGACGAGGGGCACCGCGAGGAAGGCGCCGGTCAACCCGGCGGCGGACGCCCCGACCGAGATCCCGAGGATCACGACGAGCGGGTGTAGTTGGAGCGTGTGGCCGTAGATCACGGGCGCGAGCAGGTCGTTGTCGAGCTGTTGCACCACGACGGCGACGACGGCGACGACCACGGCAGCAGAGCTGCCCGCAGTCACCAGCGCGACCATCGTCGCGACGAGCCCGGCGGCGATCGCGCCGACGAACGGGAAGAACGCCGCCACGAACGTGAGCGTCGCGACCGGGAGGACGAGCCGGGCGCCGACGAGCGCGAGCGTGCCGCCGATCACGATGCCCTCGACGATGCCGAGCATGGCCGCCGCCCGCACGTAGCCACCCAGGGCCCGCCACGTGACGCCACCCAGTTCGCGGGCGCGGTCCTGGTGGCGGGCCGGGACGAAACCGAGGGCCGCACGCTGGATGCGCTCGCCGTCCTTCACGAGGAAGATGCACACGACCAGGGCCAGGATCATGCCGGTCACGAACTCGCCGAAGACCTGCGCCCCGTCGAGGAGGAGGCCGTCGTTCGACAGGACGTCGCCCGCGCCGTCGACCACCTGCTCCCGGGCATCGGCGACCCACGCACGGTCGAGGTCGAACGGCCCGGTGACCAGCCAGTCCTCGATGTCGTCGCCCGCCTCGTCGAGCGTGTCGGAGAGGTCGGCGAACTCGTCCACGAGGGGTGGGACGATGACGGCGACGAAGCCGGCGACGACGCCCGTCGCGACGAGGAAGGTCCCGATCGTGGCGACGACCTTCGGCGCGCCGATCCGCAGGAGGAAGCTGCGGACCGGGACGAGCAGGGTGGCGATCAGGAGGGCGACGAGGACCGGAATGAGGACCAGGCGCAGCTCGGCGAGCAGCCAGCCCATCGCGGCGAGGGCCAGCGCCACCGCGAGCAACCGCCAGCTCCACGCGGCGGCGACGGCGAGGTTCCGCGGGACGGCGGCGCCGTCCGACGGCGCGACCTCGTCTCCTGCGGTGCCGGCGCGTTCGTCCATCCTCGAAGTCTGGTGCACGCGTCCCGGCGCGTCCGGGAGGACTCAGTAGAAGAACGGGCACGTCGGGGTGCCGACGAACGCCGCCCGCAGCAGGTCGACGTCCTCGGCCGATGCCCCGGCGAGGCGGCCGACACCGGCCAGGGCCCGGACCTCGGCCCCGGCGAAGACGGCCGCCAGGTCGCCGGCGGCGAGGCGGACGGTGCCCCGTCCGCCACGGGTCAGGGTGGCCCGACCGTCGCCGACCTCGAGCACCCCGGCGCCGGCGTTGGCGGGCAGCGACGGGTCGGACACGTCGAGGTGGACGGTCCCGGTGACCGATGCGGGTACGGGTCGGGCGGCGACCGCGGCCTGCACGTCGACGAGGCGGAGCATCCAGGGCCAGTCCTGGAGCACCCGGGAGCGCTGGGCGTGGTCGAGGTACGGACCGAG
>JBHIXO010000326.1:0-5084 GCA_041984725.1 Acidimicrobiales bacterium
ACCCCCGAGGACGAGGAACTCCTCCCCGACGACGAGGACCCGGGCGACCTCCGCCCAGCGTGGGAACCCCCGTCTCCGGCCGTCGGGGTCGATTCGACGTCGATTCGACCCCAAGGGCCGGGAACGGGGACCCCCGAGCCGAGCACCCCACCCGGCGGCGCCGGTGGGGACTGGCTCGACCGCTCAGCGTCGGAGCGCCCGGAGCTCCGCGACGACGTCGGGAAGCGCTGACGCCAGCGCGTCGACGTCGGCGTCCGTCGTCGACCAGCCGACCGACGCCCGCAGCGACCGGTGGGCATCGACCCCCATCGCCTCGAGCACCGGAGAGGGCTCGAGCCCCTCCGACGCGCACGCACTACCGGAGTGGCACGCCACCCCGCGACGGTCGAGACCGAACAGCACCGCCTGGGGCTCGATGTCGGCGATGCCGACGCAGACGATGTGCGGCAACCGCCCCGCCGGGTCGGCCGCACCGAAGCGCCGCACGCCGTCGACCCCGGTCAGCGCCGCCGCCAGCCGCTCGCTCGCGGCCGTCATCCGCCCGGACTCGGTCGCGACGTCGACCGCGTCGAGCGCCGCCCGGAACCCGACCGCGCCGAGCACCGACTCCAGCCCCGCCCGACGGGCCCGTTCCTGCTCCCCGCCGACGAGCAGCGGCTCGATGCGCACCCCTCGGCGGACCAGGAGCGCACCGATCCCGGCCGGGCCCCCGAACTTGTGGGCGCTGACCGAGACGAGATCGGCGCCGAGCGCCGCGAAGTCGAACGCCACCCGCCCCACCGCCTGGGCGGCGTCGACGTGGACGAGCACGCCGCGCTCGCGGCACGCGGCCACCACGTCGGCGACCGGCTGCAGGGTCCCGACCTCGTGGTTGCCCCACTGCAGGTGCACGACGGCGGTGTCGTCGTCGACGAGAGCCAGCAGCGCGTCGGCGTCGACCCGCCCGTCACCGTCGCACGGCCCGACCCGCAGGTCGGCCCCGAACCGGGCCGCCGCCAGCCGGACGGCGGAGTGCTCGACCGCCCCGAGCACCTGGTTCGCACCCCGCGACCGGACCCCGGCGGCCACCGTGGCGATCGACTCCGTCGCGCCCGACGTGAACACCACCTCACGGGCCCGCGCCCCGAGCGAGGCGGCCACACCCTCCCGGGCGTCCTCGAGCATCGCCCGGGCCCGGAGGGCGGGCGCGTGCATCCGCGACGGATCGGCGACCAGACCGCCGTCGTCGACGCCTCCGCCACCGCCGTCGAGCACCGCCCGCATGGCGTCCCGCGCCTCGGGCCGCAACGGCGACGTCGACGCGTGGTCGAGGTAATGGACCACGACCCTCAGGCCGAGGACGAGACCACGGTGACGCAGGTCTCCGAGCCGCCGGCCTGGGTCGCCTCGGTCTCGGGACGGGTCTCGCCGTAGAGCGAGGCGAGCATTCCCTTGACCAACCCGCGGTCGACGGCACAGATCACGGGGTGCTCGATGGCGGCGTCGCCGAAGGGACAGTGCTGGGCGACGATGCGCAACTCGCCACCGTCGTTCTCGGCGTGGGCGGCGAACCCGTGCGACGAGAGCGCGTCGGCCACGGCGTGCAGCGCCGTGCGGAACGACTTCTGCGCCATCGTCGACGAACCCATCGACGCGGCCAGCGTGCGGCCGTACTCGATGCCCACCTCCTCGGCCATCTGCTCGGCCACGTCGGCGGGCAGCAGCGCCAGCGACTTGCCGAGCAGTGACACCAGCAGGTCGTCGTGGCGCACCGCGAACTCGATCGGGTTGCGGTCGCCCGCCGTGGTGTACCGCTTCGACGGGCGGCCGGCGCCACCGCCGCTCGGCCGGCTGGTCGAGACCTCGACGTAGCCGCCGCCGGCGAGCTTGTCGAGGTGGTGGCGGGCGACGTTGGCGTGCAGGTCGAAGGCGTCGGCCACGTCGGCGGCGGTGGCGCCCTCGTCGCGCTCGCGCAGGTACAGATAGATCGCCCGACGCGTGGGATCGCCGAACGCCGACGTGATCGCGGTGACCGCGGACGAGAAGTCCGTCGCCGTCAGCGTCGTCGCGTCGGCACCCACGTCGATATTGTACCTACGCGCGTAGGAGAAATCCCCGAGCCCGAAAGAGCCCATCCGTGCCGAGCGAGCCCGCCGTGACCGAAGAGCAGATCATCGAGGCCCTGCGCCCGGTCGAGGACCCCGAGCTGCACCGCAGCATCGTCGACCTCGGCATGGTCCGCTTCGTCCGCATCGACGGCGCCCGCGTCCAGGTCGAGGTCGCCCTCACCGTCTCCGGGTGCCCGCTGCGCAACGAGATCCAGCGCCGCGTGGGCGAGGCCGTCCACGCCCTCGGCGGCGTCGACGACGTCAACGTCACCTTCGACGTCATGACCGACGAGGAGCGGGCCCGGGTGCGCGAGCTGATGGTCGGCGACCCCGCCGCCACGGCCGGCAGCCAGCAGGCCCACGGCCACGCCGAGGGCCGCGCCATCCCGTTCGCCGATCCGTCGTCGAAGACCCGGGTCCTGCTGATCGCCTCCGGCAAGGGCGGCGTCGGCAAGTCGTCCGTCACCACGAACCTCGCCGTCGCACTCGCCAAGCGGGGGCACAAGACCTCGATCGTCGACGCCGACGTCTGGGGTTTCTCCGTGCCCCGCATGCTCGGGATCGACCGCCCGCCGGTCGTCATCGACTCGATGCTGGTGCCGCCCGAGGCCCACGGCGTGTCGTGCATCTCCATGGGCTTCTTCGCCCAGGAGGACCAGGCCGTGATCTGGCGCGGTCCCATGCTCCACAAGGCGCTCGAGCAGTTCCTCACCGACGTGTACTGGGACGACCCCGACTTCCTCCTCGTCGACCTGCCGCCGGGCACCGGCGACATCTCGATCTCGCTCAGCCAGTTCCTGCCCCGGGCCGAGGTCTACGTCGTGACCACGCCCCAGCCGGCCGCCCAGCGCGTCGCCCAGCGGGCCGCGTTCATGGCCGAGAAGGTCCACCTCGAGGTCAAGGGCATCATCGAGAACATGTCGTGGTTCACCGGCGACGACGGCACCCGCTACGAGCTGTTCGGCGCCGGTGGTGGCGAGGAGCTCGCGGCGCGGATCGACACGCCGCTGCTCGGCAAGGTCCCGTTGCTGCCCGAGCTGCGCGACGGCGCCGACCGTGGCAACCCGATCGTCGCCTCGGCCCCCGAGTCCGAGGCGTCGCTCGCCTTCGACGAG
This sequence comes from Acidimicrobiales bacterium, assembly GCA_041984725.1. Taxonomy (GTDB): domain Bacteria; phylum Actinomycetota; class Acidimicrobiia; order Acidimicrobiales; family Salinilacustritrichaceae; genus Salinilacustrithrix. The sequence goes on from JBHIXO010000326.1 coordinate 3,203, forward strand.
ATCGCCCGGCAGATCGTCGAGGACCTGGCGCCGACGAAGCGCTATCACCCCGAGCTGAAGATCACCTGAGCGGCCGGGCGACCTCGAAGATCGTCTCGATCAGGGCGTCGGGGTCGCCGTTCTTCAGGCGGAGCGGCACGTCGAGGCGGGCCATCTCGGTCCGTGCGAACTCGCCGGCGACGGCCGAGTAGGCGATGATCTTGGTCTCCGGGCACTCCTCGCGCAGGACCGGGATCACCTCGAACCCGCTCATCCGCGGCATCAGCAGGTCGAGGACGAGGACGTCGGGCCGGTGCTCGCGGCACTGCTCGAGCGTCTCGACGCCGTCGGCGGCCTCGCCCACGACGTCGATGCCCGGGAGCCGCAGCTGGAGTCGCAGCAGCAGGCGGATGTCGATCTCGTCGTCGGCGACCACCACCCGGATCTCGTCGGGCACGGCGCCCGGCATCGTCACGGGGCCTCCGGCAGCACGAGACGCGCGACGATCGCGCCGTCGCGGCTCTCGATCGTGACGTCGCCGCCGTCCATGCGGGCCAGGGCCCGGGCGACCGGCAGGCCGATGCCCAGACCGGCGGATCGCATGACGGCGACCTCGCCCCGGAAGAACAGCTCGAAGGCGAGGTCGAGGTTCGGCACGTCGGACGCGACCGGGGTCGTGACGACGACCGCCACGGCGGCGGCGCCATCGGGCGTCGTGCCCGTCTCGAAGTGCAGCACGGGCGGGCCGTCGTGGTAGCGGTCGGCGTTGGTGACGAGGTGGCCGATCGCGTTGCGGACCTGGTCTCGGTGGCCCGACACCCGGCCCGGCGGGCTCCCCTCGAGCGCGACCGCCGTGCCCTCGACCTCGGCGGCGGCGATCGGGACGAGGTCGACCGTCTCGGGGGGCGTGGTCGGGGTCGCCGTGATGACACCGGCCGCGATGAGCAGGTCGTCGAGGAGGCGCTCGGCCCGGCGGGCGGACCGGACGAGCGCCGGCACGATGTCGTGTTCGCGCTCGTCGTCGGCGGCGTCGATCAGCAGCTCGGCCAGGCCGCGGATCGTCGTGAGCGGCGTCCGGAGCTCGTGGCCGACGACGTTCACCACCCGGCGGCGTACGAGCTCGAGCGCGGCCGCATCCGGTGACGGCTCGGCGCGATCCGTGCTGGCTCCGGCGTCGGTCATTGCAGCGGTCTTACCGTTCCGTGAAGCGGTCGGGACTGGCGGTGCGCGTCACGGGCTCCCCCGTACGCTCGGTGACGTGGAGGCAGCGTACCGACCCGTCGGACGGCGGGCATTCCTCGGACTGCTCGGGGCCGGTGCGCTCGGGGTCGTCGTGGGGTCGCCGGTCCAGACGGCCATCGAGCGGGCGTTCGAGCCGCTCGCCCGGGCCGACGGCACCGGGCTGACCGATCTGCTTCCGACGACGGCGAAGTTCCGCTACTACACGGCGGCCGGGTTCAACCCCGACATCAGCCGGGCCGACTACCGCCTCGTCGTCACCGGCGCCGTCGACGACCCGCTCGACCTCGGCTTCGACGACCTGCTCGAGCGGCCGCTGCATCCCTACAGCGCGGGCCTGACCCGCGCGTTGCCGGGATCCGTGCCGGTCGGCTCGCCGCTGGCGTCGATTCCGGGTGTCGTGCCCACCATCGACGACGACACCACCGGGTGCTATTTCGCCGATCGCTGCGAGTTCACCGAGACCCGCTGCCGTGAGCAGACGCCGGTGCTCGAGACCGTGCAGGTCGACGGCGTGTTTCGCCGGGTGCGGTGCCATCGCTGGGCCGAGCTCGAGCTCCAAGGGGTGACCACCGATGAATGAGCCCGGAACGGCACTGCTCGAGGTCGACGACCTGGCCGTGCACTTCAAGGTCGGCCGAAAACGCTGGTTGCGCGCCCTCGA
>JBHIXO010000327.1:0-5082 GCA_041984725.1 Acidimicrobiales bacterium
AGCCCGACCCCGAGCGATTGGCCCGCGTGGTCGTGCAGGTGCTCGCCGACCTCCCCGTCGACGCCGACGACGACGTGTCCCGTGCCGTCCTGCTCAAGCGGTGGGCCCGCGACGTCGGGCGCAGCCTGCTCCCGTTCGGCGGTGGCGGCGATCGCGACGACGCCCACCGGGCCGCCGCCGACGCCGTCGATCCGCGGTCGCTGGCCTGAGTCCGTGGCCGAGATCGTCGCCGTCGAGCAGACGCTGCACCGGCTGACGCTCGACCCGCCCTACCCCGCGGCCTGGGATCGCCGGCCCCGCCACGCCTTTCCCGTCGCCGTCGTCCGCGTCACCGACGTCGACGGCCGCCAAGGCGTCGCCGTGGGCGACGCGTGCCGTGGTCTGGCCGACTACGTGCACCTGTTCGTGGGCACCGACGCCCTCGACCTCGACCGCCACGCCGAGGTGCTGGCCAACGTCGACTTCTTCGACGGCCGGCCGTGGGTCCTCGACCTGGCGCTGTGGGACCTCGCCGGACGGACCCGGGACGAACCGCTGTGGCGCATGGTCGGCGGTCGCGGCTCGACCCTGCGGCCCTATGCGTCGTCGGGATCGCACTGGCCGCTCGCCGAGGTCGCCGATCGGGTCGGGCACCTGCTCGACCGCGGCTTCGGCGCACTGAAACTGCGATTCGGTCGGGCGTCCGTCGACGACGACTTCGCCGTGTTCGAGCGCGTCCGTGACGTCGCCGGCGACCGGCTCGAGCTGATGGTCGACTGCAACCAGGGCTGGCGGATGCCGTGGGACACCCACCCGGCGTGGACGTTCGACGACGCCCTCCCGGTCGCCCGGCGTCTCGCCGACCTCGGGGTGGCGTGGATGGAGGAGCCCCTCCACCGCGCCGACGTCGACGGCATGGCCGCACTGCGCGACGCGGTCGACGTGCCGATCGCGGGCGCGGAGATGACCCGCAACGCGTTCCTCCTCGACGCGCTCGTCGAGCGCCGCGCCCTCGACGTCGTGCAGACCGACGTGGCGGTGTCGCTCGGCGTGGCCGCGATGGTCCGCCTGGCGCACCGGGTCGCCGAGGCCGGGCTCGTGTTCTCGCCGCACACCTGGGGGTGCGGGCCGGTGCTCGTCGCCAACGCCCACGTCGCCGCGGGCACGGTCGGTGCGCCGTGGCTCGAGTACCCGTACGACCCGCCGCTCTGGGACGAGACCCGCCGAGACTTCCCGATGGTCGTGCCCTGGACCCCGGCCGAGGACGACCTGCTGCACCTCGGCGACGCCCCGGGTCTGGGCATCACGCTCGACGAGGAGCGGCTCGCCGCGACCCGCACCGACGTCGCGACCTACGCCTGAGGAGCAACGCGATGACCGACGACGCCGCCCGGGTCTCGCTCTCGAAGCCCGACAAGGTGCTGATCCCGGCGGGCGACGGCCACGACGCGATCACCAAGGCCGATCTGTTCGACTACGCCGGTCGCATTGCCGAGCGGATGCTGCCGTACGTGGCCGACCGCCCGGCGGTGCTGCAGCGGTTCCCGGACGGCATCACCGGCGACGGCTGGTACCAGAAGCACACGCCGAAGCACTTCCCCGACTGGATCCCGACGGTCACGCTCCCGAAGCGGGGCGGCGGCACCGTCCGCCACCCGGTCATCGACTCGGCCGATGCCCTGCGCTACGTCGTCAACCAGGGCACGATCACCCTCCACGTGCTCGGTGGACGGGCCGCCGAGCCGACCGTTCCCGCCGAGCTGCTCGTCGACCTCGACCCCTCGGTCGACGACCCGGCGCAGGTCGTGGCCGCCACCCGGGCGGTGCGCACGCTGCTCGACGACCTCGACGTCACCGGCTTCGTGAAGACGACCGGCTCCCGGGGCATCCACGTGCACGTCCCGCTCGCCGGCGACGCGGGCTTCGACGCCGTCGGCGCGCTCGGGCACCACCTGGCGGCCGAGCTCGTGCGGCGTGAGCCCGACCTGTTGACCGTCGAGTTCTCGAAGGAGGACCGCGGCGATCGGCTGTTCGTCGACACGCTGCGCAACGCCCCCGCCCAGCACGCGGTCGCGCCCTACACGCTGCGTCCGTTCACCGGCGCGCCCGCGGCGGTGCCACTGCGCTGGGACGAGGTCGACGCCGGCTGGACGGCCCGGTCGACGCCGCTCGCCTCGCTGTTCCGCCGCCTGGGCGCGCTGGACGCCGATCCGTGGGCGGGCTACGACGACGCTCGCGTCGAGGCGGCGACGATCGCCCGCCGGCTTCAGGCGCTGGCGCGGTAGGCGTCGACGATCGGCGCGAGCTCGGCCGGCGTCGCGCCGTGCATGATCACGGCGTCGCACCCGAGGTCGAACTGGTTGCGCACGGCGGCGACGCACTGCTCCGGCGACCCCGTGGCGCTCGGGGCGAGCCACTCGTCGGGCAGCAGCGGCGCGATCGCCTCGAGCTGCTCGGTGGTGGCGACGGCGTCGATCGCGCCGCCGACTGCGGCCACCTCGGGCGCGGCCCGGAACCGGGCGAGCACGGCCGGGTCCCAGCCGTTGGTCTCGACCATGAGGTCGCCGTAACCCTGCAGATAGGTGGCGAGCCGGCCGACCGTCTTCTTGAGGCGCAGCGGATGGCGGGTCTGGCCGCCGCTGCTAGGCCGCCTCCTTCACCGTGGCGACGGCGCGGGCGGTGGTCTCGTCGGTGAAGAACGTGTGGAGGACGACCTCGTCGAAGCACCGACCGGCGAGCTGCAGGCTGTTCGGCCCGAAGGCGACGAGCCCCATCGGCAGGTACTCGTCGAGCGACGCGTCCAGGTGGAGCACGGGCCACCGGCCGGCGGGACCGTCGTGGCCGACGATGACCTCACCGCGGAACAGGCGTCGCATCAGCCCGACGAAGTCCTCCATCTGGGCCGACGTGATGCGCGACATGCCGAAGGCGTCCTGCATCGCCGGGATCCCGCGCCCGATGTTGAGCACGAAGCGCCCGCCGGTCAGCGACTGCATCGTGCGGGCGATGCCCGCGGTGACCATCGGGTGGCGCGTGTTGTGGTTGGTCGTCGCGGTCTGGATCGCGATCCGCTCCGAGACGGCGCCGGCGGCGCCGCACAGGGTGGCCGCCTCCTTCAGGTTGTAGCGCTCCGAGATGAACGCCGTCCCCAGCCCCATCGCCTCGGCGTCGATGACCTCGCGCACGAGGTCCCTCGACGACTCCGGCTGCCCGGCCAACGTGTAGAAGCCCAACTCCTCGAACACCGATCACCCCTCCTGGGTCGTCCCGGCGCGCCACCGTAGATTCCCGAGCGTGGCCGACGAGCATGCTCCCGCCGACGGATCGGGCCACGGTCGCGGCGACCGCTGGGGCCGGGCCCGGCTGGCGCGTCTCGGCATCCGCGGCGACGTCCTGCGCGCCGACGCGACCGAGGCGCCGAAGGCGACGCTCCGCTTCGCCATCTACGCGCTCGTCGGGCTGCTGGTCGGCCTGGTGGTGGCGGCGCTCGAGTGGGTGGCGATCGAGGTCGTGCTCCACGAACTGCTGGAGGCTCCCCTCTGGGTCCAGGCCGTCGCGCCGGGTGTCGGTCTCGCGGTGGCGATGCTCCTGCTGCGGTCGGGGATCTCGTCGTCGACCTCCGACGAGTACGTCCGCGTGTTCCACAGCGGCGCCGACCTCCCGCCCCGCGAGCTCGGCCCGAAGCTGCTCGCGGCCGTCGCGACGCTGGGTGGCGGCGGCGCGCTCGGAGCCGAGGGCCCGTCGGTGCACGCCGGCGCGACGATCGGCCAGCGCGTCGGCGTGCGGTTCCCCGGCGTGCTCGGGCCGAAGGGCCACCGGGTGCTCACCGCGGCCGGCGCTGCTGCCGGCGTGGCCGCCATCTTCCAGGCGCCCGCCACCGGGGTGTTGTTCGCCCTCGAGACCCCGTTCCAGCGCGACGTGGCCCGCCGCGCGCTCATCCCCACGCTGATCGCGGCCGCGACCTCGTACCTCACGTTCGTGTCGATCTTCGGCGTCGAGTCCTATCTGCCGGTGCCCCGCGGCGAGGCCCGCCTGCGCGACGAGGTGTTCGGCGCCATCCTGCTCGGGCTCGTCGCCGGCGCCGCGGCCCGGGCGCTCGCGTGGTCGTGGGGGCGGGCGAAGGGCCTCGCCGACCAGCACCCGCCGCTGCTGCGTCTCGCCGTCGGCGCGGCGATCGGCGGTGGCTGCCTCATCGCCGCCCGCGGCCTGACCGGCAGCAGCTTCACGCTCGGCCCGGGCGCCGAGATGGTGACCGAGATCGCCGTCGATCCCGAGTTCGGGCTGTGGGTCGTGGCCGGCGCCTTCGTGCTCCGCGCCCTGGCCTCGGCCGGCACGCTCGGGGCCAGCGGGGTCGGGGGCGTGTTCATCCCGCTCGTGGTACAGGGGCTGCTCCTCGGCCGCCTGGTCGAGTCGCTGTTCGCGGGCGCCGCACCCGGCCTCTACCCGGTCATCGGTCTCGCCGCCGTGCTCGGAGCCGGCTACCGCACCCCGCTCGCCGCCGTGATGTTCGTCGCCGAGACGACGGGCCAGGCGCAGTTCGTCATCCCCGCCCTGATCGCGACCGCCGTCTCGCAGGTCGTGATGGGCGACAAGTCGGTGTCCGCCTACCAGGTCAGCGAACGCGAGGGCCTGCTCGAACGCCGCCTCCGGCTCCCGGTGCGCGACGTGTACCTCCGCGTGCCGTCGATCGCCGCCGGCAGCCCGATCACCGAGGTGATCGACACCCACGGCATCGCGCCGCCGGCCCAGGCGCTGCCCGTCGAGGACACCGACGGCCGCTACGTCGGCCTGCTCGTGCTCCGCGACCTCGCCGCCGCGATGTTCGAGCACGGTCCGGAGGCCACGGCCGCCGACGCCATGCAGGACTTCGAGCCCGTCCGCGTCGACGCACCCGCGGTCGAGGCGGCGCGGCTGATGGGCGAGCTCGACCACGCGGTCATCGCCGTCGTCGACGCCGACCACCACCCGGTCGGCGTCGTCACCGCCCTCACCATGACCGGCGACGCCGACTCCGACCCCGACGACTGAACCAACCGTTCGAACCAACCGTTCCGTGGTGCGTCCCGTGGCGTGCACGACACGGAACGCACCACGGAACGAAGT
>JBHIXO010000328.1:0-5068 GCA_041984725.1 Acidimicrobiales bacterium
GGTCGTCGGCGAGGGCACGTTCGAGGCCGGGACCGCCGCCGTCGGGGCGGTGCTCGCCGACGCCGGGATCGACCTCGACGGTGCCGTCGTGCGCGACGGGTCCGGCCTCGCCGAGGACGACATCGTCACCTGCGACCTGCTCGTCGACCTGCTCCGCCACCCGCCGACCGCGGTCGACGTGCGAGACGGCCTGGCGGTGGCGGGGGAGACCGGGACCCTGGCCCGGCGCTGGCTCGGGACCGACCTCGTCGGCCGCGTCCGGGCCAAGACCGGCACGCTCACCCAGGTGACGTCGCTCGCCGGCGACGTCACCGGCAGCGACGGCCGGCTCGTGCGGTTCGCGCTCGTCGTGAACATCGACGCTCCCGCCGTGATCCAACGCGAGACCGTGGCGGCCCAGCAGACGCTGATGGAGATCCTGGCCGCCCACCCCCGCCGCCCGGACCTCGAACCGTTCCGCCCCTGACGCGACGCGAACCGCGGGCCGTAGGGTCCGGGACCGTGGTCGCGCTCCCGATGTTCCCGCTGGGAACGGTGCTGTTCCCGACGCTCGTCCTGCCGCTGCACGTGTTCGAGCCCCGGTACCGCGCGCTGACCCGCGACGTCCTCGCCGGCGACCGGGAGTTCGGCGTGTGCCTCATCGAGCGCGGCGCCGAGGTCGGGGGCGACGACGTGCGCACCGACGTCGGCACCGTCGCCCACGTGCAGGACGCCGCCGAGCTGCCCGACGGCCGCTGGGCGCTCGTCACCGTCGGCGTCCGCCGGATCCGCATCGAGTCGTGGCTGCCCGACGACCCCTACCCGCGGGCCGAGGTCGTCGACGACCCCGACCCGACCCCGCGCCCCGAGGAGCTCGAGGAGCTGCCCGGCGTCGTCGCCCGGCTCCGCACCGTGCTGGCCAAGGCCGCCGAGCTCGGGGTCGCCGCCGCGCCCGCCACGGTCGAGCTCGACGACGACCCGGTGCTCGCGTCGTACCAGATCGCCGCACTGGCACCGATCGCCGCCATCGATCAGCACGCCCTCCTCGGCACGCCCACGGTCGGCCTCCGCCTGGCCCGGCTCGTGACCCTCCTGGCCGACGCCGACGAGCTGCTCGACCTCCGCCTCGGCGCCGGACCGACCGACGCCGGGCCCTGACGCGGCGCCGGGGGTTGTTGCCGCGCCCCGGCCCCACGTTGTAGAGAGGAGCGACGAGGACCGAGGAGCCCTGTGGCAGCGATCAGACGCAACAAGACCCCCGGACCGAGCGGGCAGGCATCCCGCCCCGGCGGCACCCCGCCGGCCCGCACCGGCGACAAGTCGATCGCGACGGTGGTGGCCGAGCTGTGGCAGCTCACCGTCGCGTACGCGAAGCAGGAGATCCGCGACCCGATCGTCGGGCTCGGCGCCTACCTGGCCTGGGGCGTCGCCACGATGGTCCTGGCCGGCCTCGGCAGCGTGCTGCTCGCCATCGGCGGCCTGCGGGCCCTCCAGACCGAGACCGGCTCGACGTTCACCGGCAACCTGTCGTGGGCGCCGTACCTCATCGTCCTGGCCGTGTCGATCATCGTGCTCGGCATCGTCGGCACGATCCTCACCCGCAACAAGAAGTGAGCACGCGATGAGCAGGACCCCGAGCACGAGCCCGGCCGGGCACGACGGCCCCATCACCCGCGACGACTTCGAGGCCAAGTTCCGCGAGCTCAAGGACGACGTCGACGAGACCGCCGAGACCGCGAAGTCCTACGCGCTCGCCGCCGGGGCGGCCGTGGTCGTCGTGGTCTTCGCCGTGGCGTTCCTCGCCGGCCGCCGACGGGGGACCAAGAAGTCCACCGTCGTCGAGATCCGCCGGATCTGACGTGGCACCCCAGCCGTCGCGCATCGCCACGTCGGTCGCGTGGGCCGAGCTCCGGGGCCGCGAGAAGGGCCTGCGCGGCTCCTCGAGCGCCTGGCTCGCCATCTGGGTCCTGGCGACCGGCTACCGCTGGATGAAGAAGCTGGCCTCGCCCGAGCCCGTGGTCGTCCGCGAGACGCTCGGTCCCGGCGAGCAGCTCGTCATCACCCACCACGAGCAGGGCGCGGTGCTCGAACCGCTCCCCGAGGTGGCCCGGAAGCGACGCCGGCGCCGGCGCGCCCGCACCGCGCCCACGGACTGAGCCCGACGGACCGGCCCCGCGGACCTGGGCCTCCTTCTCGCCCGGCCCTCCGGGAGCGCACAATGGACCACGCCATGAAGGTCCTCCTCCGCAACCCCACGCGCCACGTCGAGATCGACGGCCCGCTGCGCGTGCTCACGCTCCTGCGCCGCCTCGACATCGACCGCCAGAGCGTGCTCGTGATCCGCGCCGGCGAGCTCGTCCCCGGCGACGCCGAGCTCGCCGACGACGACGACGTCGAGATCCGTCCGGTCCTCTCCGGGGGTGCCGCGTGAAGTGCCGGTCGTGCCGGGGGCCCGCCGTCATCGATCTCCCCGCCCACAACGCCAACTTCTGTGCCGAGCACCTGGTGACGTTCTGTCGCACCCAGGTGGAGCGCACGATCCACCGCTTCCGGATGCTGACGCCCGACGACCACGTCCTCGTCGCCGTGTCGGGTGGCAAGGACTCGCTCGCGCTGTGGGACCTGCTCCTCGGGCTCGGCTACCGGGCCGACGGCTTCACCATCGGGCTCGGCATCGGCGACTACAGCGACGCGTCGCTGGCCGCGACCCGCCGCTTCGCCGCCGACCGTGACCTGCACCTCGTCGAGACGCACCTGCGCGAGGACCACGGCTTCGACGTCCCGACCGCGGCCGAGGTCACCCGCCGCGTGCCGTGCTCGGCGTGCGGGCTGTCCAAGCGCCACCTGTTCGACCGCGCCGCCGTCGACGGTGGCTACGACGTCGTCGCCACCGGCCTCAACCTCGACGACGAGGCGGCCGTGCTCTTCGGGAACACGCTGCGCTGGAACACCGAGTACCTGGCCCGCCAGCGCCCCGTGCTCCCGGCCCGCGACGGCTTCCCCCGCAAGGTGAAGCCCCTCGTCAGCCTCGGCGAGCGCGAGCTGGCGGCCTACTGCATCGTCCGCGGCATCGACTACCAGGTCGACGAGTGCCCCATGGCCGCCGGCAACAAGCACCTCCGTTACAAGGAGGCGCTGAACCTGGTCGAGGCCGAGTCACCCGGCGCCAAGCACGCCTTCTTCCACGAGTTCCTCTCGAAGGCGGCCGACCACTTCGCCGCGAACGACGATGCCGGGACCGTCGGGACCGACGCCGCCTCCGCCGGCCTCTGCACCCGCTGCGGCGCGCCGTCGCACAACGAGGTGTGCGCGTTCTGCCTCCTCGTCGAGCGCACGAGCACCGCCACGCCGGTCGTGCTCGCCGAGACCCGGTGGGGTCGACGATGAGCGCCCCCGACGACCGGCCGCTCACGGCCGGCGAGGACGTGCTGCTCATCGACCGCAAGCGCCGTCGCTACCTCGTGACCCTCGCCGACGACGGCGAGTTCCACAGCCACGCCGGCGTCCTCGCCCACGGCGAGCTGATCGGCCGGCCCGAGGGCAGCACGGCCCGCACGACCCACGGCCAGTGGCTCCTCGCCCTGCGCCCGACGCTCAGCGACGTGGTCCTCAAGATGCCGCGGGGCGCCCAGGTCATCTACCCGAAGGACCTCGGCCCGATCCTGATGATGGCCGACATCCAGCCGGGGGTGCGGGTGCTCGAGTCCGGCGTCGGGTCGGGAGCGCTGTCGATGGCGATGCTGCGCTGCGGCGCCGAGATCACCGGCTACGAGCTCCGCGAGGACTTCGCCGAACGGGCCCGGGCCAACGTCGACCGGTTCGCGCCGGCCGTCGCCGACCGCTATCGGGTCGAGCTGCGCGATTGCTACGAGGGCATCGACGAGCGGCACCTCGACCGGATCGTCCTCGACCTCCCCGAGCCGTGGCAGGTGGTGCCCCACGCCGAGGTCGCCCTGCGCCCGGGCGGCATCCTCGTCGCCTACACGCCGACGATCGGCCAGGCGTCCCGCCTCCGCCAGACGCTGGCCGACTCGCGCTTCGAGTTCGAGGAGACGCTCGAGGTGCTGCAGCGGACGTGGCACATCGAGGGCCAGTCCGTGCGCCCCGACCACCGGATGGTCGCCCACACCGGGTTCCTCACCAGCGCCCGGCTCCTCGCCGGCTGACGACCGGGGCCGTGAACCTGCTCGACGTCGTCCTGGTGCTGCTGGCGGCCACGGCCGCGTTCGGCGGGTACCGCCTGGGCTTCCTCGCCCGCACGGTGTCGTGGATCGGCATGGCGTGCGGGCTCCTGGTGGCCGCCCGCTCGCTGCCGTGGCTCTTCGAGACGCTCGAGGGCCAGTCGCCCGCCAACCTCCTCCTGCTCGGCGGCGTCGTCATGCTGCTCGGCAGCTTCGTCGGCCAGGCGATCGGCGTCGTCGTCGGCTCCCGCCTCCGGCTCGGGCTGCCGTCCGAGCAGTGGGCCGTCGCCGACCGCGCGTTCGGCGCCGTCGCCGGCCTCGTCGGCGTGGTCACGGCCTTCTGGCTGCTGCTGCCCGCGATGGCCGACGTCCCGGGCTCGTTCGCCGAGCAGACCCGCAACTCGTTCCTCGCCCGCGAGCTCGACCGCCTGCTCCCCGACGCCCCCGACACCCTCGTCGCCCTGCGGCGCCTCGTCGGCCCCGACCAGTTCCCCCGGGTGTTCGACGCCATCACGCCGGCCCCCGACCTGCCCCCGCCGCCGGCCGACCCCGGGCTGGACGCCGCGCTCGTGGCCCAGGTGGCACCGTCGACCCTGAAGGTGAGCGGCATCGCGTGCAGCCGGGTCCAGGAGGGGAGTGGCTTCGTCACCGTGGGCTCCGACGTGGTCGTCACCAACGCCCACGTGGTCGCCGGCATCGACGACCCGGTCGTGGAGCGCGACGACGGGACCACCCTCGACGCCGTGGTCGTCGTCTTCGACCCCAACCGCGACCTCGCCGTCCTGCGGGTCCCCGGCCTCGGGCGTGCGCCGCTGCCGCTCGCCGACGGTGCCCCCGGCATCACCGGCGGTGTGTTCGGCTACCCCGGTGGCGCGCCCCTCCGGGTCGAGCCGTTCGCCGTCGGCGAC
>JBHIXO010000329.1:0-5067 GCA_041984725.1 Acidimicrobiales bacterium
GGGCATCGGGATGCGACGGCGCCGGGGTGCGAACTCCACGCCGGCGACCTCGGACACGACGTCGTCGAGCACGGCGACGGTCGCCGACGTGGCGAGCGGGGCGTAGTGGCTGCGGCGTTCGTCGCTGACCGCTTCGCGTCGGGTGAGGCGGTAGAGCACGAGGATGGCGAGCGCGCCGCCGGCGGCGACGAGTACGTGGAAGAGCCCCTCCGGCCCGGCGACGCCGATGGCCGCAGACGCGAGGAACGGACCGAGGGCGGCTCCGATGCCGTTGACGGTCACGATGCGGGCGCCGGTGGCGGGCAACTGGCTCGGCGCCAGGTAGTCGGCGACGTGGGCGAACGACAGGCCGTAGAGCGCGAACCCGCCGGCGCCGATGACGAACGCGGCGGCGAGCGCGAGCGGGAAGCTGGCCTGGTCGGTCGCCGCGATCCCGATCACGCCGCCGCCGGCCACGAGGGTGCCGGCGACCGCGATGACCCGGCGGCGGTCGGTGCGGTCGGACCAACGGCCGAGCGGGACCTGGCCGATCACCGCACCGACGAGCAGCGTGGCCACGAACTGCGACGCCCCGGACACGCCGAACCCGGCGCGGCTGGCGTAGACCGCGCCGAACCCGAGCGCGGCACCGACGGTCAGCCCCGACGTGAACGACCCGTACACGCCGACGGGCGCGCCGCGGATCACCTCCACGAGCGACCGGGGATCGTGCTCGCGGGGCGGGGGCGCGTCGTGCGGGGCGAGCGCGACGGGGACGGCGGCCATCGAGAGCAGCACCGACCCGACGACGAACAGCGTGATGCCGAGCGCGTCGGCGGTGTTGAGGAGGAGGCTGCCGACGGCCAGTCCGAGGCTGACCACCGAGTTGTAGATGGCGAGGAGCGTGCCGCGGGTGGTGGGCGTGGCGACGTCGTTGAGCCACGACTCGCTCACGATGAACAGCCCCGACACGCACACGCCGGTGAGGAAGCGCAGCAGCATCCACGGCACCGGCACGAGCCACACCCCGTGGATCACGACGGCGGCCGACGCCATCGACGTGAGCGACGCGAAGACCCGGATGTGGCCGACGCTGCGGATCAGCCTGGGGACCCACATCGACCCGGCGACGTAGCCGAGGAAGTAGAGGCCGAGCACGAAGCCGGTCGCGGTGGCGTTGAAGCCTTCGGCCTCGGCCCGCACGCCGAGCAGCGAGCCCTGCAGGCCGCTGCCGACCATGAGCAGCAGGATCGACGCGAGGAGCGGCCAGGCGCGCACCACCACGCGGGTCAGCCCCGGGGCGTCGGCGGGCGGGTCGAGGGGGGTGGGGGCGGCGTGGCCGTCGGCGGCGGTCGTCTCGGTCACCGTCCGCAGGGTCGCATCTGGCGATGGCACGCGACAACACCCGACTTCGTAGGGTGCCCCGCCATGTACCCCCACACGAGACGAGGCCACCAGTGACGAGCCCCACCTGCGACGGTCGTCGCACCGCATCCCTCCTCCGCCGCCTGCTGGTGGCGTTGTTCCTCCCTCTCACCCTCCTCGCCGCCGCCTGCGGCGACGACGACGATGCCGGCCCCGGCGACGACACCGACGCCTCCGGCACCGAGGACACCGACCTCGACCGCCTCGTCATCGGCGGCATCCCCGACCAGGACCCCGACCGCCTCCAGCGTCAGTTCGGCCTCGTGGCCGACCACCTGTCCGAGGCCCTCGAGATCGAGGTCGTCTACGAGCCCGTCGCCGACTACGACGCCGCGGTCAGCGCGTTCCGCGTCGGCGACCTCGACCTCGTCTGGTTCGGCGGCCTGACCGGCGTGCAGGCCCGCCTGCAGGTCGACGGCGCCCACGCCATCGCCCAGCGCGACATCGACGAGCGCTTCACGTCGGTGTTCGTCGCCGGCACCGGCACCGGCATCGAGCCCTTCGACAGCGTCGACGGCCTCAACGCGTTCGCCGGTCGCACCTTCACGTTCGGCTCCGACTCGTCGTCGTCGGGCCGGCTCATGCCCCAGTCGTTCCTCGCCGAGGCGGGCGTGACGCTCGGCGACCTCGCCGGCGAGCCCGGCTTCTCCGGTTCCCACGACGCCACGATCGAGCTCGTCGCCGCCGGGTCGTTCGAGGGCGGCGCCCTCAACAGCCAGGTGTGGGACTCGCGTCTCGAGGAGGGGGCGATCGACGAGAGCGCCGTGATCGAGGTGTTCCGGACGCCGGAGTACTACGACTACCACTGGGTCGCCCGGCCCGAGATCGGCGACGACCTGGTCGCCGACATCCAGGCCGCACTGTTCTCCCTCGACCCCGAGGACCCCGACGACGCCGCCGTGCTCGAACTCTTCGGCGCCGGCGCGTTCATCGAGACCGACGACGCCAACTACGCGGCCATCGAGGCCGTGGCCCGGGAGATCGGCAAGATCGAGTAGCACCGGTTCTGGCAGGACGAGCGGAACACCGTGCTCGTACTCGACGGCGTCGGCGTCCGCTACGGCGACGTCGTCGCACTGACGGATGTCGACCTCGCCGTCGGCCCCGGTGAGCGCGTCGCGCTCCTGGGGCCGAGCGGCGCGGGCAAGACGACGTTGCTGCGGGTGCTCGGGGCGCGGGTGCTGCCGTCGACGGGGACGGCGACGGTCCTCGGGCATCCGACCGGCACGCTCGGCGGGCGGGCGGGTCGGGCCGTGCGTCGCCGGATCGGGACCGTCCACCAGGACCTGGCGCTCACCGGGTCGCTGCGAGTCGTGCACGACGTGAACGCCGGGCGGCTGGGCGAGTGGTCGACGGGGCGGGCGCTGCGGTCGCTGATCGTGCCCGACCGGAGCCGGGCGCTCGACGCCCTCGCCGCGGTCGACATCGCCGACCTGGCCGACGTCCGGACCGACGAACTGTCGGGCGGGCAGCGCCAGCGCGTGGCGATCGCCCGACTGCTGGTGCAGGACCCCGACGTGGTGCTGGCCGACGAGCCGGCCGCGGCGCTCGACCCCGAGCTCGGGCGGCTGGCGCTGCGATTGCTGGCCGAGCACGTCGCCACGGCCGAGCGGGCGCTGGTCGTGAGCCTGCACGACCCGGCGCTGGCGCTCGCCCACTGCGACCGGGTGGTGGGGTTGCGCGGCGGGCGGGTGCGGTTCGACCGGCCGGTCGGGTCGGTGCGCGACGACGACCTCGACGCCCTCTACCGGCGGTGACGGGTCCGGGACGTCGCTGGGCCGGTGGGCTGGTGCTCGCCGGCGCCGTCGTGGCGTGGGCGGGCAACCCGCTCGCCGCCGTCAACACGGGCGGGCTGGGTCAGGTCGGCGACTTCTTCGCCGGCGCGGTGCGCCCGGAGCTCGGTGGCGACTTCCTCGCCCTGGTCTGGCGCGAGGCACTGGTCACGCTGGCCTACGCCCTGCTCGGGACCGTGGTCGCCGTGGTGCTGGGTGTCCTCGGCGCCGCAGGTCTGAGCCGGCGGTGGTGGACGCCGCCGGCCCGGTCGGCGCCGCGCCGCGGCTGGTACGACGTGCGGTTGCTGGGCGTGTTGCCCCGCTCGCTGCACGAGGTGGTGTGGGGGCTGCTGCTGCTCAACGTGCTCGGCCTCGACCCGCTCGTCGCCGTGCTGGCGATCGGGATGCCGTTCGGCGCGATCACCGCCAAGGTGTTCGCCGACGCGGTCGACGACGCCGACGGGCGGGCGTTCGACGCGCTGCGGGCGGCGGGCGCGGGCCGGGTGGCCGCGCTGGCGTACTCGCTCGGACCCGAGGTGCGGTCGGAGCTGGTGTCGTACGGCTTCTACCGCTTCGAGTGCTCCATCCGGTCGGCGGCGATCCTCGGCATCGTCGGCGCGGGCGGCCTCGGCTTCCAGCTCCAGTTGTCGTTCACGTCGCTGCACTACGACGAGGTGTGGACGCTGCTCTACGCCCTCGTCGTGCTCAACGGGCTGGCCGACGCCTGGTCGGGGTGGGTGCGGCGGCGGTCGCCGGTCGCGCTGGCGGCCGACGGATCGCGGCTGGTGCACCGGTCGGCGCGGTCGCCGGCGCTGGCTGCGGCGGCGAGCTCGAGTTCCACATCGGCGAGCAGCAGCTCAAGTGCCCGCACTGCGGGAACGTGCAGGGGATCATCGAGAACGCCGACGGCGAGGTCGTCGAGCAGGACTTCCGCGAGGCGCTCGCCGCGCTCGAGTCCGGCGCGCTCGACCGCACCGGCCACCAGGTGCAGGGCGAGAAGGAGATCGTCTGCCAGAACTGCGGCGGCCACACGACCTTCACCGGCAGCCTCACGGCGACCCGCTGCCCGTACTGCGCCACGCCCATCCAGCGCGACGACGTCCACGACGCCCCCGCCCGCCTCGCGGTCGACGGCGTCCTGCCCTTCCAGGTGCCGGAGAAGACGGCCAAGTCGGCGATCGACGACTGGATCAGCAGCCGGTGGTTCGCGCCGAACGAGTTCAAGAAGTACGCCACGACCGGCTCCTTCACCAGCGTGTACTGCGCGTACTTCACCTACGACGCCATGACGACGACGCGCTACACGGGCATGCGGGGCGACACGTACACCGTGACCGTCGGTTCCGGCGAGAACCGCCGGACCGAGACCCGCACGCGGTGGACGCCCCGGGCCGGCACCGTCCGCAACGCGTTCGACGACGTCCCCGTGCTCGCCAACGAGGGTCTCGAGCGCAAGCACGTCGACGCCCTCGAGCCGTGGCCGACGGGGACGGCGAAGGCGTTCAGCGCCGAGTACGTCGCCGGTCACCTGTGCCGGACCTACGACCACGACGTCGGCGAGTGCTTCCCCGAGGCCAAGGGGCGCATGGAGAACGAGATCCGCAACACCGTGCGCCGCGACATCGGCGGCGACAAGCAGCGCATCACGACGATGGGCGTGCACTACGACCATCTCACCTACAAGCACCTGCTGCTCCCGGTCTGGCTGCTCACCGTCATCTACGAGCAGCGGCCGTTCCAGGTGTTCATCAACGGCGTCACCGGCGAGGTGCAGGGCCAGCGGCCGTACAGCCGCGTCAAGATCGCCCTCGCCGTCGCGCTCGCGGTGGCGATCGCCATCGCCGCCTTCGTCCTGATCCAGGCCAACGGCGGCTCGGGGACGGGTTCGGGC
>JBHIXO010000330.1:0-5053 GCA_041984725.1 Acidimicrobiales bacterium
GGACGTCATCGACCGGTACTTCACCGGCACCACCTCCAAGCTCGGCGGCGTCGACCTCGACGTCCTCGCCGAGGAGGTGCGCCGCCGCCACGACTTCGCCTACCTCGACCGGCCGTCCGAGTCGGCGCACCGCGACCTGTGGCTCGGCGGCGAGTACCAGTGGCGCCGGGAGGGCGAGTACCACCTCTTCAACCCCGAGACCGTCTACAAGCTCCAACACGCCACCCGCAGCGGCGCGTACGACATCTTCAAGGAGTACACGGAGCGGGTCGACGAGCAGTCGCGCCAGAAGGCGACGCTGCGCGGCCTGTTCGAGTTCCGGGCCGGCGAGCGCGAGTCGATCCCCCTCGACGAGGTCGAGCCGGTCAGCGAGATCGTCAAGCGGTTCTCGACCGGCGCCATGTCCTACGGGTCGATCTCCGAGGAGGCCCACACGACCCTCGCCATCGCCATGAACCGGCTCGGCGCCAAGTCGAACACCGGCGAGGGCGGCGAGGACGCCGAACGCTTCGAGCCGCTGCCCAACGGCGACTCGAAGCGGTCGTCGATCAAGCAGGTGGCGTCGGGCCGCTTCGGCGTGACCGCGAACTACCTGACCAACAGCGACGACATCCAGATCAAGATGGCCCAGGGCGCGAAGCCCGGCGAGGGCGGCCAGCTGCCCGGTCAGAAGGTGTGGCCCTGGATCGCCAAGACCCGGTACTCGACGCCGGGCGTCGGCCTGATCTCGCCGCCGCCGCACCACGACATCTACTCGATCGAGGATCTCAAGCAGCTGATCCACGACCTGAAGAACGCCAACCCGCAGGCCCGCGTGCACGTGAAGCTGGTGTCCGAGGTCGGCGTCGGCACGGTCGCCGCCGGCGTGTCGAAGGCGAAGGCCGACGTCGTGCTCATCTCGGGCCACGACGGCGGCACGGGCGCCTCGCCCCTCAACTCGCTCAAGCACGCGGGGACGCCGTGGGAGCTCGGGCTCGCCGAGACCCAGCAGACGCTGATCATCAACGGCCTGCGCGACCGCATCGTCGTGCAGACCGACGGGCAGCTCAAGACCGGACGCGACGTGATGATCGCCGCGCTCCTCGGCGCCGAGGAGTTCGGCTTCGCCACCGCGCCCCTCGTCGTCATGGGCTGCATCATGATGCGGGTCTGCCACCTCGACACCTGCCCGGTCGGCGTGGCCACCCAGAACCCGACGCTGCGCGAGCGCTTCAACGGCCAGGCCGATCACGTCGTCAACTTCATGCAGTTCGTCGCCGAGGAGGTGCGTGAGCTGCTCGCCGAGCTCGGCTTCCGCACCCTCGACGAGGCCATCGGTCGCGTCGACCTGCTCGACGTCACGAAGGCCGTCGACCACTGGAAGGCCGACGGGCTCGACCTGACGCAGATCCTGTACGTGCCGGAGAGCCCGTGGGAGCAGGACCGGTACTGCACCAAGTCCCAGGACCACGGTCTCGACCAGGCGCTCGACAACGAGCTGATCCGGTTGGCCGAACCGGCGATCGAGCGGAAGGAGCCGGTGGCGATCGAGCTGCCGATCCGCAACCTCAACCGCACGGTCGGCACGATGCTCGGCCACGAGATCGCCAAGCGCTACGGCGAGGACGGTCTGCCCGACGAGACGATCCAGATCCGGTTCACCGGATCGGCGGGCCAGTCGATCGGCGCGTTCGTGCCGGCCGGCGTCACGATCCGCCTCTTCGGCGACGCCAACGACTACCTCGGCAAGGGGCTGTCGGGCGGCAAGATCGTCGTCCGTCCGCCCGAGGACAGCCACCCCCAGCTCGTCGCCGAGGACAACATCGTCGCCGGCAACGTGATCCTCTACGGGGCGACCCGCGGCGAGGTCTACATCCGCGGCGTCGTCGGCGAACGGTTCTGCGTCCGCAACTCGGGCGCCGTCGCCGTCGTCGAGGGCGTGGGCGACCACGCCTGCGAGTACATGACCGGCGGCCGCGCCGTCGTGCTCGGGCCGACCGGGCGCAACTTCGGCGCCGGCATGTCGGGCGGCATCGGGTTCGTGTTCGACCCCGACGACCTGTTCCACCGCAACCTCAACAACGAGATGGTCGACCTCGACCCGTTGAGCGAAGAGGACCAGGTGTGGCTGCGCGAGTGCATCCGCACGCACCACGCGGAGACCGACTCGGCCGTGGCCCGGCGCATCCTCGACCGCTGGCACGTGACCGTGCGCCACTTCAAGAAGGTCATGCCGAAGGACTTCAAGCGCGTGCTCGAGGCCACCGAGCGCGCCGAGGCCGAGGGCCTCGACGTGAACGAGACGATCATGGCCGCCGCGCAGGCCTGAGGCGGAGGACGGAGACTGACATGGGTGACATCAAGGGATTCCTCAAGCACCGCGAGCGCGAGCTGCCGTCGCGCCGGCCGGTGCCGGTCCGGCTGAAGGACTGGAAGGAGGTGTACGAGGACTTCGACCACGACACGCTCCAGACGCAGGCGAGCCGCTGCATGGACTGCGGCATCCCCTTCTGCAACCAGGGCTGCCCGCTCGGAAACCTGATCCCCGACTGGAACGACCTCGTGTACCGCGACCGGTGGCGCGACGCCATCGAGCGCCTGCACGCGACCAACAACTTCCCCGAGTTCACCGGGCGCCTGTGCCCGGCCCCGTGCGAGGGCGCGTGCGTGCTCGGCATCAACCAGGACCCGGTGACCATCAAGCAGGTCGAGGTCGAGATCATCGACCGCGCCTTCGAGGAGGGCTGGGTCGTCCCGGTCCTGCCGTCGGCGAAGACCGGCAAGAAGGTGGCCGTCGTCGGCTCGGGCCCGGCCGGCCTGGCCGCCGCCCAGCAGCTGACCCGCGCCGGTCACGACGTCGTCGTGTTCGAGCGGGCCGACCGCATCGGCGGGCTGCTGCGCTACGGCATCCCCGAGTTCAAGATGGAGAAGCGCCACATCGACCGGCGCCTCGAGCAGATGGAGGCCGAGGGCACGGTGTTCCGCCCGGACACCGACGTCGGCGCCGACATCACCGCCGACGAGCTGCGCGCCGAGTTCGACGCCGTGGTCCTGGCCGGCGGCGCCACCCAGTGGCGCGACCTGCCCATCGAGGGCCGTGAGGGCGACGGCGTGCACCAGGCGATGGAGTACCTGCCGTGGGCCAACAAGGCCCAGGAGGGCGACCTCGGCGTCGACGAGGTGCCCATCACCGCCGAGGGCAAGGACGTCATCATCATCGGCGGCGGCGACACCGGGGCGGACTGCCTCGGCACCGCGCACCGCCAGGGCGCCCGCTCGATCAAGCAGTTCGAGATCATGCCCCGACCGCCCGAGGAGCGGGCCCAGACCAACCCGTGGCCGACCTACCCGATGGTGTACCGGGTGTCGTCGGCCCACGAGGAGGGCGGCGACCGCATCTACTCGGTCAACACCGAGCGCTTCGTGCGCGACGACGCCGGCAACCTCGTCGGCCTCGAGGGTCACGAGGTCGAACTCGTCGACGGCAAGTTCGAGAAGGTCGCGGGCTCCGACTTCTCCCACGACACCCAGCTCGTCCTGCTGGCGATGGGCTTCACCGGGCCCGAGAACCCGCTGCCCGACCAGTTCGGCGTCGAGCGCGACGCCCGCTCCAACGTGGCTCGCGACGCCGACTACGCCACCAACGTCGACGGCGTCTACGTCTGCGGCGACATGGGGCGCGGCCAGAGTCTGATCGTGTGGGCCATCGCCGAGGGCCGAGCGTGCGCCGCCGCGGTCGACGAGATGCTCATGGGCGAGACCGCGTTGCCCCGTCCCGTCGCGCCGACCGACCGGCCGATCGCCTGACTCCGCTGCCGATCGCCTACCCGGCCAGGTCGACGACCTGGCCGAGGCGGTCGGCGACCGGGCGGACCTCCCAGGGCAGGGGCGTCACGACGGCGCCGCCGTCGTCGGTGAGGTCGATCGACCCGTCGGCGACGACGGCGCGCATCGCCTCGACCCGGCGGCGGGCCTCGTCGCGTCGGGCGGCCAGCGCCTCCTCGCGACGGGCCTGAGCGGCGACGAGCCGAGCGGCCGCGCTCGCGAACTCGGCGTCGCGGGCGGCGGCCCGGGAGAGCAGGCGATCCTTGGCGTCGGCGAGGCGACCCAGGTCGGTGCAGGCCTCGCCGGTGCTGCAGTCGGGGTGGACGGCCCGGACGAGACGCCGGAAGCGACGACGGATCTCGGTGGCGTCGGCGTCGACGTCGACCCCGAGCAGGAGCGCCGCGGTGCGGTCCGCGAGCGGGACGGGTCCGGGGTGGGGAGTCGTCGCCATGCAGGATCATTCGCCGTTGACGAGGAAGGCCCCTACCGACGCGCCAGGATGGCCCGATGCGCCTGCGACCCGCCGCCGCCATCGTGTTCGGGTCGTCGGCGGCGATCCTCGTCATCGAGATCGCCGCCGGACGCCTCATGGCGCCCTACGTCGGCGTGTCGCTCGAGACCTTCACGGCCGTGATCGGCGTCGTGCTCGCCGGCATCGCCGCCGGCGCCGGTGTCGGCGGCCGCCTGGCCGACCGCCACGACCCCGCCCGCCTGCTGGGCCCGTCGCTCGCCGTCGGCGGGGCGCTGACGTGGCTGTCGGTGCCCGTCGTGCTCGGCCTGGGGCCGTCGCTCGGGCCCGACCCGGTCGAGATCGTGTTGCTCACCACGCTGGCGTTCTTCCTGCCGGCCGCCGTCCTGAGCGCGGCGACGCCGATGGTCGTCAAGCTGCGGCTCGCGTCGCTGGAGGAGACCGGGTCGGTCGTCGGTGGCCTGTCCGCCGCCGGCACGATCGGCGGCCTCGCCGGCACCTTCGTCACCGGCTTCGTCCTCGTGGCCACGATCGGGACCCGCGCCATCCTCCTCGGCACGGGCGCCCTGCTGGTCGTCGCCGGCGCCGCGATCCACTGGTGGCTCGCCCGCCGCCCGCCCACGGCGACGTCGGGCGCGCTCGTCGCCGTCGCCGCGCTCGCCGTGTTCGGGTTCGAGCCGGGGTGCGAGTACGAGACCGAGTACGCCTGCGCCAACGTCGTCGAGGACTCGGCCACCCGGCGCAGCCTGTACCTGGACCGGACCCGGCACGCCCAGATCG
>JBHIXO010000331.1:0-5044 GCA_041984725.1 Acidimicrobiales bacterium
ACCGATCGGCCGGCGGGCCGAACGTCTCCTAGCGGCGACGGCCCCGGCCGCCACCACGGCCGCCGCGACCGGCGCCCGTGGGCTTGTTCTCGGGACCGAGATCGCCGAGCTCCTCCTCGAGCTCGGCCTCGAACGCGTCCTCGAAGGACACGAACTCGCCGCTGCCACCGTCGCTGTCGCCGTCGTCGGACCGGGCGGCGGAACGGCCCTCGTCCGAGCGGCCGCCTCGCGACCCGCCGCGGGACTCGCGGCTCGGGCCGTCGTCGCCACCGTCGTCGGCGGGCTCGTTGGCCATCGAGAGGCTGATCTTGCCGTTCGGGTCGATGTCGTCGACCTTGACCTCGACCTCCTGGCCGAGCTCGAGCTCGTCCTCCACCTTGTTGATGCGGCGCTTGCCACCGATCTTGGAGATGTGGAGCAGGCCGTCGCGGCCCGGGAGGATGTTGACGAAGGCGCCGAACTTGGTGATGTTGACGACCTTGCCGGTGTACACCTCGCCGGGGTGGGCCGACGGCGGGTTCACGATCAGCTCGATCTGGCGGCGGGCCTCGTCGACCGCACCCTGGTCGGTGCCGCCGATCGTGACCGTGCCCACGACGCCGTCGTCGTCGACGGAGATGTCGGCGCCGGTCTCGCCGGAGATCGTGTTGATGACCTTGCCCTTGGGCCCGATGACCTCGCCGATCTTGTCGACCGGGATCTCGAAGCTGACGATGCGCGGGGCGGTGCCCTGGACGCCGTCGCGGGGCTCGGCGATGCAGTCCTGCATGACGCCCAGGATCGTGTCGCGGGCGTCCTTGGCCTGCTGGAGCGCCGAGGCCAGCACGTCGGCGGGGAGGCCGTCGATCTTGGTGTCGAGCTGCAGGGCGGTCACGAAGTCGCTGGTGCCGGCGACCTTGAAGTCCATGTCGCCGAACGCGTCCTCGGCGCCGAGGATGTCGGTCAGCGTCGTGTACTTGCCGTCCTCGTAGACGAGGCCCATGGCGATGCCGGCGACCGGCGCCTTGATGGGTACGCCGCCGTCCATGAGCGACAGGGTCGACGCGCACACCGACGCCATCGACGTCGAGCCGTTCGAGGCGAGCACCTCGGACACGAGCCGGAAGGTGTAGGGCCACTCCTCCATCGACGGGACGACCGGCAGCAGGGCCCGCTCGGCGAGCAGGCCGTGGCCGATCTCGCGGCGCTTGGGCGAACCCACGCGACCGGTCTCGCCGTTGGCGTGGGGCGGCATGTTGTAGTGGTGCATGTACCGCTTGCGGTCCTGCGGGCCCAGGTTGTCGAGCAGCTGGTCCATCTTCGGCATGCCCAGGGTCATCACGTTGAGGACCTGGGTCTCACCGCGCTGGAACAGGCCCGAGCCGTGCGAGGTCGGCAGGATCCCGACCTCGGCCGACAGCGGCCGGATGTCGGCGGCGGCGCGACCGTCGATGCGCACACCGTCGTTGACGATGCGCTGCCGGATGACCTTCTTGAGCACCGACTTGATCGCGGCACCGATCTCCTTCTCGCGCCCCTCGAACTCGGTGGCCAGCTCGGCGACGATGGCCGCCTTGGCCTCGCGCTCGGCGGACTCGCGTTCGGCCTTGACGGCGATCGAGCCGACCTCGCGGAGGCGGTCGGTGGCGACCTCCTCGACGCGGGCGAGCACGTCGTCCTGGTAGTCGAGGACGGGCGTCCACACAAGCGGCTCGCGGGCGCCGGCCTTCTCGACCAGCTGGCGCTGCAGGTCGATCGAGTCCTTGATCGACTTCTTGGCCTCCTCGAGGCCCTCGGCGATGGCGGTCTCGGTGACGAAGGGCGCCCCGGCCTGGTAGTGCTGCCAGGCCTTCTCGGTGCCGTTGGCCTCGACCATCATGATCGCGATCGAGCCGTCCTCGGCCTCGCGGCCGGCGACGACCAGGTCGAAGGTCGACTCCTCGATCTCGTCGTGCTCGGGGTGCGGGACCCACTCGCCGTCGATGTCGAAGGCCATGCGCACGGCGCCGATCGGGCCCTCGAAGGGGATGCCCGACAGCATCAGCGCCGCAGAGGCGCCGTTGATGGTGAGCACGTCGTAGGGGTTCTTGCCGTCGGCACCCATGATCGTGGACACGATCTGGGTCTCGTGGCGGTAGCCGTCGGCGAACGACGGGCGCAGCGGCCGGTCGGTCAGGCGGCAGGTGAGGATGGCGAGGTCGGTCGGCCGACCCTCGCGGCGGAAGAACGAGCCCGGGATGCGCCCGGCGGCGTACATCCGCTCCTCGACGTCGACGGTGAGGGGGAAGAAGTCCATGCCCTCACGGACCGACGACGCGGCGTTGGCCGTCACGAGGGTGGTGGTGCCGCCGATGCTGGCGAGCACCGCGCCCTGGGACTGCGGGGCGAGCTTGCCCGTCTCGAGGACGAGCTCCTTGTCGGCGCCGGGGATGGCGACGCTGACGCGGATCGGTTCGGTTGTCATCTGGATGGATTGCCTCTCTGGCCCGTCCGGGTCGTGCACCCCACTCGGGGCCCGCCCACGCGGGCGGCGACCGTCCGGACCGGACGAGGTGGCAGGGCCAGTTCCCAGTCGGCGTACCCCCGGCGCTCCACCTGCGGCGGACCCGGGAATCGGCGACTGGCAGCTGACCAGGGCTGCCACCGGTATTGGATGTTGACTTCGATGCTAGGGGACGTTCGCCCCCGAACGGCGGACGAGCCGCCCACCGGGCGGCTCGTCGGGTGTTCCTCTCAGCGGCGCAGGCCGTGCGTGGCGATGATCTCGCGGTAGCGCTCGACGTCGTTCTTGCGGACGTAGTCGAGGAGCCGGCGTCGGCGGCCGACGAGCTTGAGCAGCCCTCGGCGGGTGTGGTGGTCCTTCTTGTGGGTCGACAGGTGCTGGTTGAGGTGGTTGATGCGCTCCGTGAGGATGGCGATCTGCACCTCGGGCGAGCCCGTGTCGGTGTCGTGCTTGCGGTGGGCAGCGATGATGTCGGGCTTGCGCCGGTCGATCTGCTCGGACATGGAAGGACCTCGGTCTGGAGAGGGTGGGTGTCGGACCCGGCTGCCCCGACCGGCTGTTCACCGTCCGGCGGATGCCGGCGGATGGTGCGAGACGGGGAAGCGGTGGCCGTGGACCGAGCGCGACGGGCGCGCCGGGACCCGGCCAGCGGACGAGGATAGCCCGGTCGGGCTCAGGACTCCAATGCCGGCTTGATCGTGTACTCGTAGGCCGGGGTCCGGCGCCGGGCGGTGAGCCGGGCGAACTCGAGGGGCGGCGTCAGCGCCCGGATCGGGGCGTCGCCCGCGATGAAGCGGTCGTTGACCTCGGCGAGGGTGGCGGTGTCCGGGTCGAGGCCCTGGGCCCGCACGGCGTCGCGGTAGGCCACGCCGAAGCTGCCGTGGAGGAGGTCGGCCATGATCGCGGGGAGGGTCTCGGGGTCGCGCAGCGGCCAGCAGTGGTTGGCGCCGTCGATGACCACGAACTCGCCCCGTGCCCGCCGGGCGGCGTCCTTCGCGGTCTGGAGGGGGACGGCGAAGTCGCGGGTGCCGTGGATGGCCACGACGGGCACCTCGGCCTGGGCGAGCCGTTCCAGCATCCACCGACTCCCCCGGCTGCGCAGGATCGACACCGCAGGGGCGATCATCCGCCACGGCCGGAGCAGGTGGCCCCGCAGCGTCGGCGCGAAGAGCCGGCCGAGCTTGACGGCCTGCTCGGGGTTCTTGAGGAACGGCGGCGTCGTGATGGCGTCGAGCGCGAGCAGGATGACGACGCCCGACATCGCGGGCGGGAACAGGCGGCCGAGGTTGACGAGGCGGTCCCAGGTGTCGCCGACGATGGCGTCGATGAGCACGACGCCGAGCGCCCGCTCGGGTTCGTTCGCACACAGCTGGGTGACGACGCGACCCCCCATCGAGTGGCCGGCGAAGAACGCCTGCGGCACGCCGAGCTCGTCGAGGGCCCGGCCGAGCAGCTCGGCGTAGTCGCGGAAGTTGGCGCCGCCGGCGGGCAGACCCTGGGTCGACCCGTGGTTGGCGGTGTCGATCGCGATGACCTTGAAGCCCATCGACACGAGGCGGGACAGCGTCTGGGCGTACAGGAAGCCCTCGGCCGTGAAGCCGTGGACCATGACGAGGGGGATCCCCTTGCCCGACACGGTCACGCCGATCTGGTGGCCGTCGGACAGCGAGAAGACGTGGCGGGCCAGTCGCGGGGCGGCGACCACGCCGCGTCGGGCCTCGCCGTCGCTCTCGGGACCCACGACCGGCAGCTCGGTCTCGGGCAGCAGCCGCAACAGGGTGGCGGTGGCCCGACCGTGGGCCTTCACCGGGTCGCCGGCGGCCCGGTCGTCGATGCGGATCGGGATGACGACGGCGTCGTCGGGCAGGAGCCCCTCGTCCACGCTCATCGGTCAACGCCCGAAACCGCACCCATGAACCGAGTCTGGCACTGACCGGCGGTCGATCGGTGGTCCGGTCCGGATCGTGACGGAACAGACACGCGAGCCGCCGAGGGCCGGGGTGCCCCGACGTCAGGCCCCGAGGAGCTCCCGGGCGCGGTCGCAGTCGCGGTGCATCTGCTCGACGAGGTCGTCGACGGAGTCGAACTTCTCCTCGCCCCGCAGCCGGGCGACGAAGCGCACGGCCACGCGCTCGCCGTACAGGTCGCCGGCGAAGTCGAGCACGTGGGCCTCGAGCAGGCTGGTGCCCTGGTCCTCGTAGAAGGTCGGGCGGCGGCCGAGCGAGATCGCGGTCGGGAGCCGGGTGCCGTCGGCCCGCACGAACCAGCCGGCGTAGATCCCGTCGGCCGGCAGCAAGATCTCTCCCGGCACCGACACGTTGGCGGTCGGGAAGCCGAGCTCGCGCCCGCGCCGGTCGCCGGTCTCGACGATGCCGCGCACCTCGTGGGGCCGGCCGAGCATGGCGGTCGCCCGGTCGACGTCGCCGTTGACGAGCGCCCGACGGATGGCGGTCGACGACACCCGGGTCTCGTCCCGGGCGGGCGCGCCGCCGGCGTCGACGAGCGCGAGGCCGTCGACGGCGAAGCCGAGGTCGGTGCCCATCCGTTCGAGCAGGTCGACGT
>JBHIXO010000332.1:0-5027 GCA_041984725.1 Acidimicrobiales bacterium
TGGGAGATCTCCGCGGGCCCGCTGCCGTCGAGGTCGGTGGCGGGCACCGAGTAGGAGGTGTAGCCGGGGCCGTCCTGGAACTCGCTGCTGGTTCGCGCGCCACCGACCGGCGCTGCCACGTCGGGGGTCCGCGTACCCGAGGCCAACCCGTCCGGCCTGCCAGACTCCGTGTCGGCGAACACCTGCGGATGGCTCCCGGTCGCGGGGTCGGCCGAGGCGTCGACCGACGTTGCCGGTTCCACCGTCGGGGTAGCCGGCAACGTCGTGGCGGCGTCGACGTCGATCCAGGACGGGACCGTGCTCGGGTCGAGGCCGAGCCGGTCGAGCAGGCGCAGCGCGAGCGCGGTGAGCCCGTCGCCACAACACTTGTCGCGCGGGAACGTGGCCTTGTCGACGAGCAGGACGTCGCGTCCGGCGCGCCCCAGCCAGGTGGCGGCTGCTGCGCCGGCCGGGCCGGCGCCGATGACGACGACGTCGTGGGTCTGCATCGCCGTCAGGCTAGGGAGCCGGCCCGGTCAGGCCGACTTCAGCAGCGCCTCGAACGACTCCCGGAAGCACTCCTTGAGCACCTCGGGGTCGGGGACCGCGGCCATGTCGGAGTTGATGCCGAGGTGGACGTCGTCGATGTTCGACAGGAGCGTCACGTTGAGGGCGACGCCGGCCAGCGGACCGAACGGGATCATCGACTCGACCTGCGCACCGGCGATGTAGATCGGGATCGGCGCGCCGGGGACGTTCGAGGTCGTGAAGTCCATGCCCTTGATCATCGAGCCGAAGAGCGCCGTGGTCGCCGACGTCGGCAGCCGGTTGAGCAGGATCGCCATCGGCTCGAGCAGGTTGAGCGCGGGCTCGGCCCGCTGCTGGTCGACGAGGGCGTGGATCGCCTGCATGTGCTCGCCGGCGTCGTCGATGGCGACGGGGACGACGAAGCGGGCGGGGGCGAACTGGTTGCCGGCCAGGTTCTGGGTGTCCTCGGTGCGCACGTTGATGGGCATCGTCATGCGCAGCGACTCGACGGGTGCGCCGTGGTGTTCGTGGTAGCGGCGCAGGCCGCGGGCCACGCCGGCGACGAAGGCGTCGTTGAGGCTGCCGCCGTGCTGCTTCGCGGCGGCCTTCAGGTCGGCGAGCGGGAAGGTCAGGGTCTGGAACTTCACCGACAGGGAGCGCTTGCCCATGAGCGGGCTGAGCGGCTGGGTCGACGGTTCGAGCATGCGCCCGACCGACGCCGCGGTCTCGGTGAGCCCCCGGGCGACGGTGCCGGGGTCGGTCGTGATCGTGGCGAGCGCGTTGCGCAGGTTGCCCCCGGCCCGGCGGGCGATGCCGAGGTTGCGGCGGTAGATGTGCCCGATCGCGTCGGTGGTCCGGGCGCTGAACCCCATGACCTCGGCCTCGGGCACGGGCGGCATGTCGTCGACGGCCTGCTCGGGCTCGCGCTCGAGGTCGATCATCGTCATGACCATCTGCATGCCGCCGACGCCGTCGGTGATGGCGTGGTGGACCTTCGGGATGATCGCCGCCTTGCCGTCCTCGAGGCCCTCGACGACCACGAACTCCCAGAGGGGCCGGGCCCGGTCGAAGCCCTGCATGCCGATCGGTTCGGCGATGGCGAGCACGTCGTCGAGCGACCCCGAGCCGCCGGCGCTCGTCCAGCGCACGTGGTACTTGAGGTCGAAGTGCGGGTCGAACTCCCAGCGGGGCGGCGCGAGCGAGTACGGGTTGCCGACGACCCGCTGGCGCATGCGGGGGATGAGGCGCGTGCCACGGTCGATCCGCTGGAGCATCCGCTCGCGGTCGGGGTGCCGGTCGAGGATCGACACCGCCGTGATCGTGGACCGCAGGAGCGGGTCCTTCTCGATGTTCCACATGAGCGCGTCGCTGTCGCTCATGCGGGACTCGTAGTGCAGGCCCTCGTTGCTCACCGGAGCGCTCCTCTCAGCAGTTGACTCCCTCGGCGGGACGGTAGACCGCGAACACGCTGTCGTCCTGCGTCGACCCGTCCTCGTAGGTCCGCGTGCGCGGGGTGGTCCAGCGCGTGCAGTTCCCCTGGGGCCGCGGCGACGGGTCGCCGATGGCGACGTCGATGTGGTCGGTGCTGAACAGGCGCACCGTGAGCGACGTGTCGGTGTACTCCGGCCAGATCATGACGCCGTAGTCGGTGGAGTTCACGATCTGCAGGTCGGGGTGCGGGAACGAGATCGTCGCCTCGTGGCCCCGCGGGTACCGGGAGATGTACAGGCTGTGGCTCTGGTACTCGCCGAACTCGAGGCCGGCGAAGAGCGCGGCGTTGAACAGCGTCGTGGCGAACTGGCTGACGCCGCCGCCCACGTCCTGGGTCAGCACGCCGTTGTAGATGACGCCGTCGGCGACGAAGCCCTTCTCGCGGGTGCGCTGGCCGACGAAGTCGTTGATCGAGAACGTCTCGCCCGGGCGGATGATCGCGCCGCGGACGATGTCGGCGATGCGGTGGATGTTCGTGACCCGGTTCTGGCAGCAGGCGTGGTTCGTCGTCGGGCCGAACTCGGCCGGCCGACCCACCTCCTCGACGATGCCGAGTGCCTCCGCGTCGGCGGTGGTGAACTCGGGCTCGACCTCGACGAGGTCGACGGTCACGGCGTCGAGTCCGTCGTCGAACGCCTCCACGACGGCGTCGGCGGCCTCGGGCTCGCAGCAGCGGATGCCGATCTGCCCGGGGATCACGACGGGCACGCCGCCCTCGAGGGTGATCCGGGCGTCGGCCGGTTCGGCCCGGAGGTCGGCGAAGTCGGTCTCGAGTCGGGCCAGGACGGCCTCGGCGTCGAGGGCGACGTCGATCCCGTCGTCGGTCTCGTGGGCGACGGCGAGCGTGCGCAGTGTCTCCGGCGCGAGATCGACCGTGGTCTCGCCGGCCGTGACGGCGATCGGCTCGGCCGTGAGCTCGTTGGCCCGCGTTGCCGCGGCCTCGGCCGCCGAGTCGGGGAGTCGGGGGTCGAGCGCGGTCTGGCGGATCTGGACACGCACGGCGTCCTCGAGCGGGACGTCGTCGGCCGCGGCGGCGAGCGCGGTGGCGAGCGTCTCGGGGTCGATGCCGGTCCCGGGTCGCCCGGCGACGGCGCGGAACGGGGCGCCGTCGACCGACTGGATCGTCGGCTCCACCGGCGACACGAGCGCGCCACCCTCGAGGCGGCGGAGCTCGTTGCGGGCGACCTCGACGTCGACGGCGAAGTGCACGGGTGCGGTGCGGGCCCGGACGAAGCCGGCGACCCACTGCACGGGTCGGGCGGGCAGCACGGCGGTGCGACCCTCGTCGAGCGCGGCCTCCGCCGTGGCGACGATGTCGACGGTCAGGCCGATCTCCTCGGCCGTCGTCTGGTACACGACCTCGGGCGTCTCGATCCGGACGGCCCGATCGGAAAGCTCGGCGTCGAGGGTCTCGACCCGCTCGAGGAGCTCGTCGGAGCCGAGGCCGCCGATGTCGACCCCGGCCAGCTCGACGTTGCGGAGGACCTCCCCGCCGGCGGCGCCGGTGTCGATCGCCCAGGCGGCGACCGTGGTGAGCAGGAGCACCAGCGGGGTGAGCGCGGCGATCCAGACGATCCGTCGGCGACCCATAGGGTCAGAAACCCTCTCACGTTCCCCCCGCGGGGGCGTAGTCACTGCGGATGACGATTTCGCGACGGTCGTGAAGATCGTGTCGTATGGTCGGCGACCGGCCGCTCGGGGGTGACCAGGGGCGGCTCGTACACACGAGTGGCTGCACAGCCAAGGGAGACTCCGAACACATGAGTGGGATCTGTGATGGCCGCGTGGCCATCGTCACCGGCGCAGGCCGCGGCATCGGTCGCGAGCACTCGCTGATGCTCGCCGAGCAGGGCGCCAAGGTCGTCGTCAACGACCTCGGGGGTTCGATGGACGGCACCGGCGACGACGCCGGTCCCGCCCAGCAGGTCGTCGACGAGATCAAGGCCATGGGCGGCGAGGCCGTCGCCAACACCGACGACATCTCCAGCTGGGACGGCGCCGAGCGGCTGATCAACCAGGCCGTCTCGGAGTTCGGCAAGCTCGACATCCTGATCAACAACGCCGGCATCCTGCGCGACCGCATGCTCACCAACATGAGCGAGGCGGAGTGGGACGCCGTGATCCAGGTGCACCTCAAGGGCACGTTCGCACCGAGCCGTCACGCCGCCGCCTACTGGCGCGAGCAGTCCAAGGCCGGCAACGAGGTCGACGGGCGCATCATCAACACGTCCTCGCCGTCGGGCATCTACGGCAACGTGGGCCAGACCAACTACGGCGCCGCCAAGGCCGGCATCGCCAGCTTCACGATCATCGCCGCCAAGGAGCTCGGCCGCTACGGCGTCACCGTCAACGCGATCGCGCCGGCCGCGCTGACCCGCATGACCGAGGGTCTGGGCATGGGACAGCTGCCCGAGGAGCAGAAGGAGCGCATGTCGCCCCGCTACATCTCGCCGATCGTGGTCTACCTGTGCAGCCCGCAGGCCAAGAACATCACCGGCCGCGTGTTCGACGTGTCGGGCCGGGCGCTCTCGGTCTCCGAGGGTTGGCACCGCGGTCCCACGATCGAGATGCCCGAGGACGACCCCGCCGGCATCGGTGACGAGGTCCAGCGCATCGTGTCCGAGGCCCGGCCCAACGCCAACATGGGCGGCTACGACGAGACGGAGGCCTGAGATGCCGATCAACCCGGATGCCGTCGGCGAGAAGGGCGAGCCCTCCCGCCAGTCGTGGTCGTCGAAGGACGCACTGCTCTACGCCGTGGGCGTGGGCGCCGGCCACTCGCCGCTCGACGAACTGCAGTACACCACCGAGAACAGCCAGGACGTCACGCAGAAGGTCCTGCCCACCATGGCCGTCGTGCTCGGCTTCGGGGGCGGTGCCATGGGCAAGATCGGGTCGTTCAACCCGGCCATGCTCGTGCACGGCGAGCAGTCGATCACCCTCCACCGCGAGATCCCGGTCGAGGGTGAGATCGAGACGGTGAGCGAGATCACCGGCATCTACGACAAGGGCAAGGGTGCCGTCGTCGT
>JBHIXO010000333.1:0-5002 GCA_041984725.1 Acidimicrobiales bacterium
GACGTGGAGGGACTCGAGGACCTGGTCCTCGCCGCGCTCCGCGACGCCGGCGCCCGGGTCGCCGAGCTCCACCAGCAGGCGATGGGCGGCATGTTCGGTGGCCTCGACCCCGCCGAGATGCTCGGCGGTCTGTTCGGCGGTGGGGCGATCGACGCCGACGCCGATGACGACGACGAGTGGGACGACTGGGACGAGGACGACGACGGTGCCGGGGAAGAGGAAGAGGACTAGCCGCCCGTGCACAGCGATGCCGTCCAGCGCCTCATCGACCAGCTCGGCCGCCTGCCCGGCGTCGGGCCGAAGTCGGCGCAGCGCATCACGTACCACCTGCTGAACGTCCCGAAGGAGGACGCCCTGGCCCTGGCCGACGCCATCGCGACCGCCAAGGCGCGGGTCCGGTTCTGCGACGTGTGCCACAACCTGTCCGAGTCGGAGCGCTGCTCGATCTGCGACGACCCCCGCCGCGACGCCACCATCGTCTGCGTCGTCGAGGAGCCCCGCGACATCGTCGCCGTCGAGCGCACCGGCGGCTTCGGCGGGCGCTACCACGTGCTCGGCGGGGCCATCAACCCGATGGAGGGCATCGGTCCCGACCAGCTCCGCGTGAAGGAGCTCGTCGGCCGCCTCGACACCGACGGTGTGGTCGAGGTCATCCTATGCACGAACCCCAACCTCGAGGGCGACACGACGGCCATGTACCTCGCCCGGCTCCTGACCCCGCTCGGCGTCCGGGTCACCCGGATCGCCAGCGGCCTCCCGGTCGGCGGTGACCTCGAGTACGCCGACGAGTTGACGCTCGGCCGGGCGATCGAGGGCCGCCGCGACGTCGAGGCCTGACCGCGCCGAGGCCAGCCGCGCCGGCGCGAACCAGGGCGCGCGCCAACTCCGATCGGAGCCGAAGGTTGCCCAGAGCGCGCTTCGGCTCCGACCGGAGCCGACGTGCCGTGGTGGTGGGGCTCGCTCGAGGATCCGGAGCGCGCCCAGAGCGCGCTTCAGCTCCGATCGGAGCCGGCGCGCGCGGGGTTGAGGGGGCGGATCAGGGCTTCCTGGGCGACCGAGATCCCGATGGTGCCGTCGTGGTGGTACATGGCGCCGCGGGACAGGCCACGGGCGCCGCCGGCCGAGACCGGGACGAGGTCGTAGAGCGTCCACTCGTCCATGCGGAGCGGCCGGTGGAACCACATGGCGTGGTCGAGGCTCGCGCCCATCAGGTCGCCGAATCCGGCGCCGACCGAACGGGCGGCGGCGTACACGGCGCCCATGTCGGAGTAGAAGGTGGCGACGCAGGCGTGTACGGCGCGGTCGTCGGGCAGCGCGCCCCGGGTCCGGGCCCAGACGCGCCGGGTCGAGCGGAACTCGCCGCGCTCGTCGCGACCGGGCTCCTTGATCTCCTTGACCTCGAAGGGCGATCGCTGCTGCATCGCCGTGAACACCGTCTCGTTCCAGCGCTCGTCGTCGGGGTCGTCGGGGTCGGGGACGTCGCCGTCGCGGCCGACCGTGAGCGTCGGGACGTAGTCGCCCCCGTCCTCGTCGGTGTGGAACGAACACGAGAGGGCGAAGATCGCCTCGCCGTCCTGGATCGCCTTCACGTTGCGGGTGGTGAAGCTGCGGCCGGCGCGGATGCGGTCGACCTGCAGGATCAGCGGCACGTCGGGCTGGCCCGGTCGCAGGAAGTAGCCGTGCAGCGAGTGGGGGTGGTGGTCGACCTCGACCGTCAGGGTCGCGGCCCGCAGCGTCTGGGCGGCGACCTGCCCGCCGAACAGGCGTCCGCCGCCCATCTGGGCCTTCGTGGGGACGCGGGCGCGGAAGAGGTCGCGGTCGAGGCGCTCGATGTCGAGCATGGCGAGCAGTCGCTCGACCGTCGCCGGTTTGCCCTCGTCCTCGATCGGGTCACTGCTCACCGGCGAGACCCTAGGTCCCACGACCGGCGGTCACCGTCGAGGCACATCCCGAGCGCCGGCCCTTGCCCGGTTGCGGGCGGGCGGTGCGGGCCGGACAAGGACCAGCACCCGGAACGTTGCGTTCACGTTACATCCGTGACGAGCGGATGACAAGCATGACGAGAAAATGTCACAAACACTGACAGTCTGGACCAGCTTCCGGGCGGGATCACCGGCTCGTCACCGCTCACGGGCTCGTCACAACTCACCGGCGTCGAGCAGGCGGAGCACCTTGGCGCGCTGTACTGCGCGTCAGCCGGCTCGGCCTCCAACCTGGCCGAGTTGTCCGCTCGGTACGTGTACGGCGACGAAATCGATCGCTGGGATGTCGTCGGCGTCGCGGAGGCGGTCGAGGTTGCCGACGATGCGGGACATGCGGTGGTTCTGCTCCCAACGGTCGCGGTGACGGGCGATGAAGTCCCAGTAGAGGGTCGTGTAGGGACAGGCGTCGTCGCCGGTGCGGCTCGAGCGGTCGAAGCGGCAGTCGCCGCAGTAGTCGCTCATGCGGTCGATGTAGGCGCCGCCCGCGGCGTAGGGCTTGGTGGCGAGCACGCCGCCGTCGGCGAACAGCGCCATGCCCTGGACGTTGGGGAGCATCACCCACTCGGCGCCGTCGACGAAGGTCTCCCACATCCAGTCCGACACCTGCCGGGGCTCGACGCCGGCGAGCAGGCCCAGGTTGCCGAGGATCATCAGGCGCTGGATGTGGTGGGTCCAGCCGTGGTCGTGCAGTCCGTCCATGGTCGTGGCGACGCACCGCATGTCGGTGGCCGCGACACCGTCGGCGCTCCCCCGGAGCACGGGGGGCAGGTCGCGGCGGGCGTCGAGGGCGTTCGCGTCGCGGATCCCGGGCAGCTGGTGCCAGTACATGCCCCAGACGAACTCCCGCCAGCCGATGACCTGGCGCAGGAGCCCCTCGGCGGAGTTGATCGGCACGCCGCCGGACCGGTACGCCTCGTCGACGGCGTCGGCGACCTCGCCGGGCAGCAGGAGCCCGAGGTTGAGCGCCGGGCTCAACAGGGTGTGGGCGAGGTGCCAGTCGTCGCGGAGCATGGCGTCCTCGTGGGGGCCGAAGTGGGGGAGCACCTCGTCGATCGCGTGGCGCAGGCGGGCCAGGGCCATCCGGCGCGACGTCGGCCACCAACCGACCGGTTCCCGGCCCCAGGCGTCTTCGGGGATGTCGTCCAGGACGGCGCGGTCGAGGTCGTCGAGCCGGCTCTGCTGGGGCGACGGCCACGCACCCCGCTCGCCCCGGCTCGCGTCGGGCGGCGGCTCGCGGTTGTCGTGGTCGAAGTTCCACCGACCGCCGGCGGGCTCGTCGCCGTCCATCAGGTACCCGAGGTCCCGGCGGTGCCAGCGGTAGAAGTCCTCCATCTTCAGCGACCGGCGCCCCGAGGCCCACTCGGCGAAGCGGTCGTGATGGCACAGGAACTGGTTCGAGCGCACGGTGCTGACGTCGAGGCGCTGCTGGAGCGCCCGACCCACCGCCGAGTTGGCCTCGGTGCCGACCACGTCGGAGGGATCGTGCTCGTCGACGTGGTCGCGGACCCCCGCCAGCAGGCTGGGCGCGACGCGGAGGTCGACCTCGAAGCCGGCGTCACCCAGTTCCTCGGCGAAGCGGCGCATGGACGCCAGCACGAGGTGCAGGCGCTGGCGGTGCCACCGGCGGCCCTCGACCAGCCCGCGACTCTCGACCAGGAGGACCCGGGTGTCGTCGGGCGATGCGTCGGCGAGCGCCCCGATGGCGCGGTTCAGTTGATCGCCGAGGACCCAGACGGTGCGCACCCCGCCGGTTCTACCGGCCCGGTGGGCCGCCGGCCCGTCAGCGACGCCGGCTCAGGGGTGGGCGAGCGCGGGTGCGGGCTCGGGCTCACCGAAGGCGTCGGTCGGCGGTGGCCCGGCGATCGGCGAGCCCTTGAGGAAGGCGAAGCCGCCGATGCCGGCCAGCAGGCTGCCGCCCAGGATGCCGATCTTGGCCGAGTCGGTGATCGGGCTGCCCGGCTCGAAGGCCAGCCCGGCGATGAAGAGCGCGACCGTGAACCCGATGCCGGCGGTCATCGCCAGGCCGAGCACGGTGCGGTAGGTCACGCCTGCGGGCAGCGTGCCGAGCCCGAGCCGTTCGCCGAGCCAGGTGAACGTGAAGACGCCCACGGTCTTGCCGACGAGCAGGCCCAGCGCGATGCCGATCACGACCCGGTTGGACAGGATGCCGTCGACGGCCTCGCTCGTGAGGCGGACACCGGCGTTCGAGAACGCGAACAGCGGGACGATCACGAACGCGACCCAGCCGTGCAGCTTGCTCTCGAGCCGGTCGAGTGGTGACTGGGTCTCGGCGACGAGGCGGTTGAGTTCCTCGAGGCGCAGGGCACCGAGGTCGTACTCGTCGCCGTAGCTGTCCTCGCCGATGGCGTGCATGCCATCGCCCTCGCCGAGCACGCGCTGCACGTCGGTGGCGAAGTGGCGGGGGTTGTAGAACGACCAGGCCGGGGTCATCATCCCGAGCGCGACGCCGGCGAGGGTGGCGTGCACGCCGGTCTCGTGGACGGCGAACCAGGCGAACAGCGCCAGGGCGACGTACACCGGCATGGCGCGGATGTGGAGGCGCTTGCACACCTCGACCGCGGCGAGCGTGGCGACCGAGATCGCCAGCCAACCCAGGCTGAGGTCGGCCGTGTAGAAGATGGCGATCACGACGATGGCGCCGATGTCGTCGGCGATCGCCAGCGTCAACAGGAACACCTTGGCGGCCGCCGGGATCTTGTCGCCGACGAGGGCGACGACCGCGACGGCGAAGGCGATGTCGGTCGCCATCGGGATGCCCCAGCCGTCGAAGCCCTCGCCACCGCCGTTGAGCAGCATGAAGATGCCGGCGGGCAGGATCATGCCGCCGAGGGCGGCGATGGCGGGCAGGGCCGCCTTCTTCGGGTCGCGCAGTTCGCCGTGGACCAGTTCGCGCTTGATCTCGAGGCCGACGACGAAGAAGAAGATCGCCATCAGGGCGTCGTTGACCCACTCGACGAGGGTCAGGTCGATGTGGGCAAGGTGACCCAGGTGGATCGTGA
>JBHIXO010000334.1:0-5000 GCA_041984725.1 Acidimicrobiales bacterium
GTGGACGCAGACCCGCTCGCCCATGCCCAACCCGACCTGGGAGAACAGGGCGTCGTGCGCGGTGGTGAACGTCTCGGCGAAGCCGCCCGCCTGCTCCCACGACAGCCCGTCGGGGACGGGGAGGAGGTGGCGCTCGTGCACCACGGCGAGCTCGGCCATGCCCCCGCCGCCGACGACCGCCATGACCCGGTCGCCGACCGCGACGCTGGTGACGCCCGAGCCGAGGGCGACGACCTCACCGGCCAGTTCGAGCCCGGGGATGTCGGCGGGTGACCCGGGCGGCGCCGGGTAGAAGCCCATGACCTGGAGGCGGTCGGCGGCGTTGATGCCCGCCGCCCGCACCCGGACGAGGGCCTCGCCGACCCCGGGCTCGGGGTCGGGGTGCTCGGCCCACGAGAGGGCCTGGTCGGCGATGGTGACGGCGTGCACGCCGCGGCCTCAGCGCGACTCGAGCGGCTGGTAGTCGCGCACCTCGGGGCCGGTGTAGAGCTGGCGCGGCCGGGCGATGCGCTGGTTCTGCTCCAGCAGTTCCTTCCAGTGCGCCAGCCAGCCGGCGGTGCGGGGGATGGCGAACAGCACCGTGAACATGGCGACCGGGAAGCCCATCGCCTGGTAGATGAGCCCCGAGTAGAAGTCGACGTTCGGGTAGAGCTTGCGCGACACGAAGTAGTCGTCGGAGAGCGCGACCTCCTCGAGCTTCAGCGCGATGTCGAGGAGCGGGTTCTTGCCGGTGATCGAGAAGACCTGGTCGGCGGTCTCCTTGATGATCGTGGCCCGCGGGTCGTAGTTCTTGTAGACGCGGTGGCCGAAGCCCTGGAGCCGGCCCTTGCCCTCCTTGACCGACTCGACGAACGCCGGGACGTTCTCGATCGAGCCGATCTCGTTGAGCATGCGCAGCACGGCCTCGTTGGCGCCGCCGTGCCGGGGCCCGTACAGGGCGGCCGCCGCAGCGGCCGTGGCCGAGAACGGGTCGGCGTGGGCCGAGCCGACCACGCGCATGGCGGTCGTGCCGCAGTTCTGCTCGTGGTCGGCGTGGAGGATGAAGAGCACGTCGAGCGCCCGGGCCAGGATCGGGTCCTGGTAGGGCACGTGCGTCAGCGGCTCGAACATCATCTTCAGGAAGTTCTCGGCGAACCCCTTGGAGTTGTCGGGCCAGACGAACGGCATCCCGACGCTGAAGCGGTGGCAGCAGGCGGCGAGCGTCGGCATCTTGGCGATGAGCCGGACGATCTGGCGGTTGCGGACCTCGGGGTCGTCGATGTTCTTGGCGTTGTCGTAGAAGGTCGACAGACCGGCGACGGCCGACACGAGCATGCCCATCGGGTGGGCGTCGTAGTGGAAGCCCTCCATGAAGCGCTTCCGCATGTTCTCGTGGATGAACGTGTGGTACGTGATCTCGTGCGTCCACTCGTCGAGCTGGTCCTTGGTGGGCAACTCGCCGTGGATCAGGAGGTACGCGACCTCGAGGTAGGTCGACTTCGCGGCGAGCTGCTCGATCGGGTAGCCGCGGTAGCGGAGGATGCCGGCGTCGCCGTCGATCTCGGTGATGGCGCTGCGGGTGGCCGCCGTGGTCGTGAAGGCCACGTCCTCGAACCAGATGCCGGGCAGGAGCTTCCGGAACGGCTCGGCGTTGACGCCGCCGTGCTCGATCGGGATCTCGATGGATTCGCCCGTGCGGTTGTCGGTGATCGTGATGGACTCGGCCACACTCGCCCCTTGGTCTGGTGCTGTTCTGCTGTCGCGTCGCCCGGGAGACTAGGCCGTCGCGCCGGGCGCCCGGACCGGGGGGTGCTCAGGGCAGGTGCACGCCGTCGTGGCGGGGGGCCTCGTCGGCCACGAGCTCCTCGAGGATCGCGCGCACGGCCCGCGACGCGGCGGCCAGACGGCCGTGGCGGCGGCGGCCCAGACCGACGAGACGATGGGGGAGATCGACGATCGGGACCCGGACCCAGGGGCCGGGGGGCTCGTCGAGGGTGGCGGTCGTGGGCAGGATCGCCGGACCGAACCCGCGGCAGGCCAGGGACGCCACCAGCGTCATGCCGTCGACGTGCGCCGAGGCGGTGAGCACGACGTCGGCGTCGTCGGCGGCCTTGTCGAGCTCGTCGCGGAAGGCCGTGCCCGGGGGCTCGAGCACCAGGCGTTCGCCCTCCAGGTCGCGCAGGGCGACCTCGCGGGCGCCGGCGAGCGGGTGGTCGGTCGGCACCACGAGGATGCGCTCCTCGGAGAACAGCGGCTCCATCCCGATCTCGGGATCGGCGACGGGCATGTTCAGGACCGCCATGTCGAGGGCGCCGTCGCGGAGCTGGGGGAGGAGCGACGTGGTCGTGGCGTCGACGATCACCATGTCGATGCCCGGATGGCGCTCGCGGACCGTCTCGAGCAGCGACGGCACCAGCCACCGCCCGATCGAGCCGATCATGCCGACCCGGACGCCGCCGACGACCTCGTCGCGCAGCGCGGCCACGTCGGACTGGAGGGCGTCGAGTTCGGCCCGCACCCGCCGGGCCCGGGCGACGACCGCCTCACCCTCGTCGGTCAGCGTGCCCGAGCTGCGGTCGACGAGCGTCGCGCCGAGCTCCTTCTCGAGCCGGGCGACGTGGGTGGACACGTTGGACTGGACGGTGTGGATCGCCCGGGCCGCGGCCGAGAACGACCCGTGCTCGGCCACCGCGAGGAGGGAGTGCAACTGCCGCAGGTCCATCGTGCTACCAGATGGTAGCCATCTGTCAGAACTGTTGGACAGATGCGGTCGCGCTTGGTTGACTGAGCAGCACATCGCCGAGGCGGATTGTCCCCCCAGCCCGTCTCGAGCGCACAGCGTGCCCGGTCCGTGAGCGTCCCCCCGCTCGACCGGAGCACCCAACTGAGGTGAGGAGCCGGTCCCGTCCCCCCTGGGCCGGCTCCCCTCGGTTTTGGCTACGTTCCGCCCATGGCATCCACGGCGTCCACCGCGGCCGGGCCGGCCGCCTTCTTCGATCTCGATCGGACGCTGCTGCGCCGGGCGAGCGGGCCGATCCTGACCGCGGCGTTGCGGTCGCACGGTGTCGTCAACGCGCGCGAGGTGCCGGGCGAGAGCCTGGTCTACGACCTGTTCAACCTCGTCGGCGAGAACCGGCCGTCGATGCTGCTCGCCCGCCAGGGTGCCCGGTTCAGTCGCGGGCAGACCCGGGCCGACGTGCAGGCGGCGGGGGAGTCGGCTGCGCCCGAGCTGCTCGCTCTCGTCGAGCCCTACGCCCCGGCGATCATCGAGGAGCACCGGGCCGCGGGCCGCCCCGTCGTCCTCGCCACCACGTCGCCCTACGACCTGGTCAAGCCGTTCGCCGACGCCCTCGGCCTCGACGACGCCGTCGCCACCCGCTACGGCACCGACGCCGACGGTCGCTACGACGGCACGATCGACGGCCACTTCGTCTGGGGTCCGGGCAAGCTGGCCGCCGTCGAGGAGTGGGCCGACGACCACGGCGTCGACCTCGAGGAGAGCTGGTTCTACAGCGACAGCTTCTACGACATCCCCCTGCTCGAGACGGTGGCCCATCCCGTCGTCGTCAATCCCGACCCGCGCATGCGGGTCGTGGCCGCCATCCGCCGCTGGCCGGTCCGGCACCTCGACAAGCCCCCGGGTGTCCCCAAGCTGCTCGGCGCGCTCGAGCCGGCCGACGCGCTGCGCATGCTCGCCCGCCCCGAGCTGTTGCCCTACGCCCGGTTCGACATCGCGGGCACCGATCGCATCCCGACCTCGGGCGGCTGCATCGTCGTCGCCAACCACCGCTCCTACTTCGACCCCATCGCCGTCAACCTCGCCACCGCCCGCTCGGGCCGCCCGGCCCGGTTCCTCGGCAAGAAGGAGGTCTTCGACGCACCCGTCGTCGGCCAGCTCGCCAAGGCGATCGGCGGGATCCGGGTCGACCGGGGCACCGGCGACGACACCCCGCTCCTCGCCGCGGCCCAGGCGGTCGAGGCCGGGGAGATCGTGACGCTCATGCCCCAGGGCACCATCCCGAGGGGCCCGGCGTTCTTCGACCCCGAGCTCAAGGGCCGGTGGGGCGCGGCCCGCCTGGCGGCGATGACCAAGGCGCCCGTCATCCCGATCGGGCTGTGGGGGACCGAGGAGGTCTGGCCCCGATCGGCCCGCCTGCCGAACGTGCTCAACGTGACCGACCCACCGCTCGTCACCATCCGGGTCGGCGAGCCCGTCGACCTGAAGTACCGGTCCGCCGACGCCGACACCACGCGCATCATGGACGCCATCGCCGCACTGTTGCCCGCCGAGTCCCGCAGCGGACGGACACCCACCGCCGAGGAACTGGCCCGCACCTATCCCGCCGGCTACTCGGGCGACCCCGAGGCCGAGCTCGACCGCCGGCCCGGTTCCGACACCTGAGAGCGGAATCGCCCCCGAGATCGATCACCCTGCGTGGAGGCACCGCCACGGAGGGGTTGATTCGTACGTTTCGCGGCGACTAGACCACTGAAAGCGGTTTGTACCAGTGCGGGAGTGGGACATGAGGAAGCGGAGTAGGCACAGCCTCTATCGGGCGGCGTGGACGGTCAGTGCCGTCCTCGCCGCAGCCACGGCGCTCGGCGCGCCGTGGAAGTGGGGCTGACATCGATGACCGTCGCGATCTGACCGCGGCGCCGCTCGCCCGCACCGTCTGGATCTCCACCGTCGTCCTGCTCGGGATGGCGGCGATCGTCCGGGCGACGACGGTCGGTGGTCCGACGGGGCCCGCGGCGCTCGTCGCCGCGCTCGTGGCGATGCTCGTCGCCGGCGA
Source organism: Acidimicrobiales bacterium (assembly GCA_041984725.1). Classification (GTDB taxonomy): domain Bacteria; phylum Actinomycetota; class Acidimicrobiia; order Acidimicrobiales; family Salinilacustritrichaceae; genus Salinilacustrithrix. The sequence goes on from JBHIXO010000334.1 coordinate 4,773, forward strand.
GCTCGCGCCGCTGGCCGTCGGCCCGAGAGACGAGCAGACGTTCACGGCGTCGTGGGCCTTCGGTGCCGCGCTCGTGCTCGTCGCGCCGCCCGTCGTCGCGCTCCTCGCGATCGCCGCCGCGTCCGCGATCGGCGACGCGGTCGCTCGGAAGTCGCCAGCGCACGTCGCGTTCAACGCAGGCGCGCTGCCGCTCAGCCTCGGCGTCGGTGTCGGGGTCCTCGAGGCGAC
>JBHIXO010000335.1:0-4970 GCA_041984725.1 Acidimicrobiales bacterium
GGGTTGCAGCGGATCAGCCAGCGCAGCGCGGCGGGGGCGAAGTCGAGCGGGTAGAGCACCGGCGTCAGGTAGAAGAGCGGCTGCATCACCGCGGTGACGATGTAGCGGATGTCGCGGAAGTAGACGTGCAGCGCCGCCAGGACGAGGGCCATGCTCGTCGCCAGCCCGACCGTGAGCGCCGTGGCCGGCAGGAACCACAGCACGTCGGGTCCGAGGCCGACCCCGTAGCCCACGGTCACCGCCAGGACGATGATCGCGTTGATCCAGAACCCGTAGAGGTTGGTGCGCACGCCCGCGAGGACGAGGACCAGGCGCGGGAAGTAGATCCGGTTCGACATCGACGAGCCGTCGACGATCGCCGTCGACTGGGCCGCGACCGTCTGGGAGAAGAACTGCCAGCCGAGCATCCCGGAGAACAGGAACACCGGGTACGGCCCGTCGACGTCGAGGCGGACCACCTGGGAGAAGACGAGGGCGAGGACGCCGGTCTGGAACAGCGGCAGGGCGGCGACCCACAGCAGACCCGCCGACGCCCGCCGGTAGCGGCCGATGAAGGCCTTGCGGGCGAGCATCGTGACCAGCTCGCGCGACCGCCACGAGTCGCGGACCAGGCCACGGAGCGTGCCCCGCTCGCCGTGCAGCTCGAAGCCCTCGCTGCGCAGCTCCTGCACGGGGCGGTCGGGTTGTTCGGGGGCGACGGTCACAGGTACCCCAGCAGCCGCAGCTGCCCCTCCAGCTCGTCGAGCTCGTCGACCTCGCCGCTGCCGCCGACGGCGAGCGCGGCCGAGGCGTCGGCGTCGTCGAGCGCCTGCACCAGCTCGGGGGGCACCTCGGTGGCCGCGGTGACGGTCTCGGGCGCGAGCTCCATCGGGTCGGCGAGCAGGTCGTACAGCGAGGCCGAGCCGTCGTCGCCCCGCACGAGCTTGTGGCGCCCGTCGGTCGCGCAGGCCTCGCGCCGCGTCATGCGGCGGGCCCCGTCGACACCGAGACCGTGCTCGTGGACGAAGTCGGCGGCGGCCGTCGGGTTGTGGCGGAAGGGGCCGTCGTGCTGGGCCACGATCGGGCCGCCGACCCGGTCCTCGGCCCAGGGGTGGTCCTCGATGCCGGCGACGGCGGCGACCATCGCCGGGACCTCGGTCAGGCTCATCGGTCGGTCGACGACCTCGGCGCCCGGGCCGTGCACGACGAGCGGCACGCGCACCAGCCGATCGCTCAGCGACATGGCGTGGCAGAGCTGGTCGTTCTCGCCCAGGTTCTCGCCGTGGTCGGACGTGACGGCGACGAAGGTCTCGTAGAGCAGGCCGCGATCGGCGAGGGCCTCGGTCAGGCGGCCGACCCAGCCGTCCATCATCCGCACCGCGTCGGCGTAGCCCGCCCGCATCCGCTCGATCGCGCCGTCGGGCACGTCGAAGCCGCCGGCGTTGACGCGGAAGATCTCGGTGAGCGTCAGGTGGCGCCGCGCCTCCTCGCCGGCGAGGAACCGCTGCCACGGCGACAGGCTCGCCCACGGCGCCGGGGGCAGGTACGGCGAGTGGCACTCGACGAGGTTGACGAAGAGGAAGAACGGCCGATCGCGGTCGAGGGCGTCGAGCCACTGCTCGATGACGTGCGCCGCGTTGGCGGCCCCGTCGTCGATGCGGGCCAGGACCGCCTGGCGCGCCCACTTCAGACGGGCCTTCACGCTCGTCTCGTTCACACCCTCGTAGCGCCGGCCGCGGGCGATGCGGAAGTCGTCGAAGCCGAGCCCGAAGCCCGTACGGGGGCGGATCCAGGCGTTGGCGCTGACCCCGTAGGTGGCGTAGCCGGCGTCCTGGAGGGTGCAGACCAGGTTGCGGTCGACGTGGGCCTCGAGGATCGAGCGGCACTCCTGCCCCCACGGCACGCCGGAACGCCCGAAGCCCATGTCGAGCGGCAGCATCCCCGTGAACATCGAGGCGTGGGACGGGACCGTCCAGTTCGACGGCGCGTACGCCAGCGGCATGGCCGCGCCCGAGGCGGCGAGGTCGGCCAGCACCGGCGACGCGCCCGGTGCGGCGCCGTAGGGCTCGAAGGCATCGGCTCGCGCCGTGTCGAGCACGACGATGACGACGTTCGGTCCCACTGCGGCGAGCGTAGTGAGCGCGTTCCGCCGCTCCGGCACCGAGCGTGGTCGTTCCGATGCGCCACACTGGCGCCGAACCCCCAGGAGGCCCTGCCATGCCGACCCAGCCCGTCGACGTCGCCGAGCTGCGACGTCGCGTCGACTCGCACTACTGGTACCACACGATCGATCTCGGTCACGGCGTGGTCACGCCCGGTCACTTCGACCTGCGGCCGATCGTCGACCAGATGCCGTGGCCCGAGATCGAGGGCAAGCGCTGCCTCGACGTCGGCACCTACGACGGCTACCTGGCCTTCGAGCTCGAGCGGCGCGGTGCGGCCGAGGTCGTCGCCACCGACATCGCCAACCACGAGGACTGGGACTGGCCCCCCGACGTCCGGGCCCGCGGTGGCGAGAACCTCGCCAAGCTCGCCGGCCCCGACAAGTCGCTCGGGTTCCGCATCGCGAAGGAGGCGCTCGGATCGAAGGTCGAGCGCCTCGAGCTGAGCGTCTACGACCTCGACCCCGACGAGCTCGGCCGGTTCGACGTCGTGGTCTGCGGCAGCCTCATGCTCCACCTGCGCGACCCGCAGCGGGCGCTCGAGGCCATCCGGCGGGTCTGCGCCGGCGAGTTCCTCAGCGCCGAGGAGATCGACCTGCCCCTCACCCTCGCCCTGCGGAAGTGGCCCGTCGCCCGCCTGCGCGGCACCGGCGCCCTGTGCCAGTGGTGGATCCCCAACGCCGAGTGCCACCGCCAGATGCTGAAGTCGGCCGGGTTCGGCATCATCGAGCGCTCGAAGCACTACACGATCCCCTTCGGCGTCGCCCACCCGCCGCTCCAGGAGAACCCGCTGCGCCGGGCCGAGCGCGCCCTGCAGCGCCGCCTGCACGGCGACGTCGGGTCCCCGACGATCGCCGCTCGCTGCCGACCCGCCGTCGACCTCTAGGACATCACGACGAGGCCCGTCACGACGAGGACGGGCCCGCCCCGTCCCACCCGGGGAACGGCAGTTCCCCGACGAGTTCCGGGCCGTCGCCGCCGACGAGGGCCTGCAGTCGGGCGACGTCGTCGGCGAGCACCAGCTGGAGTCGCCGGCGCAGGTCGTCGTCGATCCGGGTCTCCTCGGGGCGGAGGTGGCGCGTGAACCACTTGTTCTTCGGGGGCTTCGGCGGCTTGTCGAGCCGGATGCCGGTGATCTGCGCGGCGCGGACCCCGGCGCGCCCGGCGACGCGCGACCAGACCCGCGGCACCCGCTTGGCCGCCGAGCGGTGGTGGTGGACGTCGAGTCCCGGCGGCGTCCAGGACCGGACCCCGATGAAGGAGAAGATGCGGTCGAGCGTCTCGGCCGGCTGCTGCTCGAGCGCCGCCGTGGTGACGACGAGGATGCGGGCCGGGTCGACGTGGTCGAGGTACTGCTCCAGCTGCAACGCATACCGGCTGATCGACGCGTAGACCGCCGACTCCAGCAGCGCCTGGCGGATCGGGCGGTGCTCGATGCCCGACGAGAGGCTGTGCACGTACGACGACCGCATCCGGTCGACCGGGTCGCGCAGCAGGTACACGAGGCGGACGTCGGGCAGGGTCGTCGCGATCCGCTCGGGAACCCCGGCGAAGAACGGGAACATCGTGTAGCTCGTGCTGGCCTCGCCGACGGCGATCGCGTCCTCGCCCCCCTCGAACAGCGAGCGGTACCAGTCGAGGCCCCGGTCCCACGTCTGCTCCTCGACGAAGAAGCCGGGCTCCTTCCAGCGAGACAGCTGCACCTCGGGGTGGTCGCGCAGGTAGCGGTACAGGCTCGTCGTGCCCGACTTCTGCGCCCCGATGACGAGGAAGGTGGGTAGCGGGTTCATCGGTCACCTCGTGGTGGTCGGCGGCGGAGGGACTCGTAGGCGGCGACGTGCTCGGGGCCCACCCGGTCCCACGCCCAACGGGCGGCGCGGGCGGTGCAGGCCGCCGGGGTGTCGGCGTGGCGGGCGAGCTCGACGGCGGCCACCACGGCGGCCCCGACCGAGGCCCCGTCGGGCGCGTTCGCGACGACGCCCGCCCGGCCGTCGTCGCCGACGATCTCGGGCGGGCCGCCGTCGGCGAGGCACACCGCGGGCGTGCCGCACGTGAGCGACTCGAGCACCCCGAGCCCGAACGCCTCCCCGGTCGACGGCAGCAGCGTGACGGTGGCGGCCCGGTAGCGGGCGGGGACGTCGGCGACCGCGCCCACGCCGGTGACGTCGGTGGCGGCGAGCACGGCGGCGCGCTCGGCGCCGAGCCCGTCGATCGCCCAGCGGTGGTCGCCGGGCCCGCCCAGCACGAGCCGGGCGTCGGGGAACCGGTCGAGCACCACGGGCCTGGCGGCGAACGCCAGGTCGACGCGCTTGCGCCGGTCGGACGCGTCGGCCGGGAACAGGATGCGGGGCGGGCCGGTACGAGGCGCCAGGTCGGCGGGGAAGACCTCGGGGCGGACCCCGGGCGGCAGCACCCGGAACGCGCGCCCGAAGACCCGCTGCTCGACCGCCGCTGTGGCCTCGCTGAGGGCGGCGACGTCGGTGGCCAGCCGGACCGCGGCGCCGGTGATCCGGCGCTCGGTGCGGTGGTCGGCGAAGTGGGCCGCGTCGGGCTGACCGAGCACCGTGTAGAGCGTCGGGTGCGCGGTGAGCCGGCCGGCGAGCGCGCCCGTCGGGGTGAGGGCGTGCACCACGTCGTGGCGGTGCCGGGCGAGCAGGGCGGCGGCGCGCAGGCCGAAGGTCTCGACCGGCCCGAGGCCCCGGCGGCGCAGCGGGCCGGGCGTGGGGAGGTGGCGCAGGCGGTGGACCGGGACGTCGGTGGTGGTGCCGTCGAGGGTGTCGGTCGTGCTCGGGCCGTCGGTGCCGGTGACGATGCGGACGCGGTGGCCGG
>JBHIXO010000336.1:0-4956 GCA_041984725.1 Acidimicrobiales bacterium
GTTCGAGTTCCTGGCCGTCGCCGAGCGCTCGGCCCGCGGTTCGCTCGCCGCCGCACTCGAACCGCTGCGCCGGACGGGCAGCGGCGCCGCCGTGCTCGTCTCGGGCCGACCCTCCCCGGGCGACGTCGAGGTGTTCGAAGCGGCCGGGCCCGGCATCTCGGTGCGCCGGGTCGTCCGCTTCGACGGCGCGGTCGCCGGGGTGACACCCCGGGGCACGCAGGTCGTCGGCGTGGCGCCCGGGGGCTCGTTCGTCGACGCCTGGACCGCAGCGACCGCCGACCCCCGGTCGACCGCGACCCGACGCCGGGCGGCGACCCGGTGACGACCGCCGTCCGCACGCCCGCCACCACGGCGCGCCCGCTCCCCCTCCTCGGCCTCGCCGAGATCGCGTTCGCGCTCGTCAGCCTCACGGCCGTGATCGGCCTGCGCCGCGTGTTCCTCGCCGGCGACTGGACCGGCGTGCTCGTCCTCCAGGTCGTCGCCGCCCACGGCACGGTCGTCGCGCTCCGGCGGCTCCGACTCGCCACGCCGACGGCGGCGGCGCTCGGCGCGGTCGCAGGCGTCGTGGCCATCTCCTGGGCCTTCGCCGGCGACCTGACCACCTTCGGCGTGCCCACGGCCACCACCTTCGACGCCCTGCGCACGTCGATCGACGAGGCGTTCGCCCAGTTCAGCGAGGTCAAGGCGCCGACGGAGGCGCTCGACGGCTTCCTGATCGCCGTCAGCGGCGGCATCTGGGCGGGCGCGATCATCGGCGACTGGGCCGCGTTCCGCGTGGGCGCGTCGGTCGAGGCGGTGCTGCCCGCCGCCAGCCTCTTCGGCGTCGCCGCCGTGCTCGGCGCCGACATCGACCGGATCCTCGTCACCGGCCTCTGGATCGCCGCCGTCCTCGCGTTCGTCCTGTTCCGGCGGGCCGAGCGCCTCGGCCGGACGTCGGCGTGGGTCGGCGACGCCGGCGCTCGCGGGCCCCGCACCCTCGTCGCGCTCGGCGTCCTGCTCGCGCTCGCCGCCACGCTCGTCGCCGCCGCCCTCGGGCCCCGCCTCCCGGGCGCCGACGCCGACGCCATCGTGTCGCTCACCGACATCGGCGACGACGGCCCCGGCACCCGCGTGACCGTCAGCCCCCTCGTCGACATCCGGTCCCGCCTCGTCGACCAGGCCGACGTCGAGGTCTTCACCGTCCGCAGCGACGTGCGTTCGTACTGGCGCCTGACGTCGCTCGACCGCTTCGACGGTCGCATCTGGTCGTCGAACGGTTCGTACGGCCGGTCCGACGGCGATCTCGACGACGGCGTCCCGGTCGCCTCCGAGCGCATCACCTTCGAACAGCGCTACCAGATCCGTGCCCTGTCCCAGATCTGGCTGCCCGCCGCGTACGAGCCCCAGGAGGTCGCCGTCGAGGACGCCGTCCGCTACGACGAGGTGTCGGGGACCCTGATCGTCGACACGGAGGTCCCGACGTCGGACGGCACCGCCTACGGCGTCCTCTCGGCGCTCCCCCAGCACGACCCCGCGGCCCTGGCGGGCGCCACCACGGCCGTCCCGCCCGAGATCGCCGAGCGCTACCTCGACCTCCCGGCCGGGTTCTCGCCCGCCGTCCGCGACTTCGCCGCCCAACTCGTCGCCGGCAGCACGTCGACCTACGAGGCCATGCGTCGCCTCCAGGACTTCTTCCGCGACGAGTTCACGTACTCGCTCGAGATCGGTTCCGGTCACGACCAGAACGCGATCGAGCGCTTCCTGTTCGAGACGCGGGCCGGCTACTGCGAGCAGTTCGCCGGCACCTTCGCGGCCATGGCCCGCAGCCTCGGCGTCCCCGCCCGCGTCGCCGTCGGGTTCACGCCCGGCAACGCCGACCCCGCCGACCCGGCCGTCTTCCGGGTGCGGGGCGAGCACGCCCACGCCTGGCCCGAGGTGTACCTCGGCGAGTTCGGCTGGGTCGCATTCGAGCCGACCCCCGGCCGGGGCGCCCCGTTCGCCGAGCAGTACACCGGCGTGCCCGAGCAGCAGGCCGAGACCGGCAACCCCACCACGGCGACGACGACCGTCTCGCCGCCCTCGACCCAGGCCCCGACGACCCCGACCACGGCACCCAGCGTGCGACCCGACGGCTTCGACCAGGACGAGTTCCTCGACAGCGGGCAGTCGGGCGACGACCAGGCCGCCCCGAACCCGTGGCCGGGGCGGATCGCGTGGACGACGCTGGCCGTGGTCGTCGTGGCGCTCGGCTACGCCGTCGTCGTGCTCGTCGCGTCCGAGTTCCGTCGCCGCTCCCGCCGGCGGCGGGCCACGTCACCGAGCGCGCAGGTGGCGCTGGCCTGGGACGAGTCGCTGTCGTCGGTGCGCCGGACGGGCGTGCCGGTGCGGCCCGCCGAGACCCAGAGCCAGGCGGCGGCGCGCATCGGGCGACGGCTCCCGGCGGTCGACGAACCGCTGCGAATCCTGGCCTCGTCGGTCGAGTCGGCGGCGTACGCGCCCACCGGACCCGACGAGGTCGCCGGCCTGGCGGCGCTCGTGCTCGCCGACGACATCGAACACGGCGTCGTGTCGACGCTCACGCCCCGCGAGCGGGTCGTGCGCCGACTGCACCCGTCGCGTCTGCGGGACTGACCGATCCGGGTCCCGAGCGGGAGCTACTGCTCGTCTTCGCGCCGGAAGCGCTGGCGCATCTTCTCGGACGAGTTGCCGAGGTACTCGCGCAGGCCGTTGCCGCCGTTGAGCCGCTTGGTGACCGACTCGAGGCCGGCCTTGCCCATCTTGCGGGCGTTGCGCTCGATCACGAGGGCGCACGCCAGCATGACGAGGAAGCCGCCGAAGGCGAGCAGGTACGACGTCGACAGCGTCAAGACCAGGGCGGCGAGGCCGGCGACGAAGCCGACCAGGGAGAGCTTGATGTTCCGCCACGCGTGGCGGTAGAGGGTGGTCTCGCCGACTTCCCGGGCAAAGGCGGGGTCGTTCTCGTAGAACTCCCGCTCGATGTCCTTGAGGATGCGTTCCTCGTCCTCGGAAAGCGGCACCTGCCTACCCCTTCACCACGGTTGTCCCGGGCCGACTGTCGTCCCCTCATCATCGCACACCCGGCGTTCGCCAACAACGCGCAGGCCCGAAGTCATCGGCGCGTCAGGATCGCTTCAGGACGGCTCGTCGTCGGGGCCGGCGGGCCCCCACTGCTGGTCGCCGCTCCGCTTGGCCCGCAGGCCGTCCGGGCCGGCGAGGGTCGCCGGGAGGACGGCGGACGAGCCGAACCGGGCCCGCACGGCGTCGATCGCACCGGTGACCGCGTCCCAGTCCCGATCCGTGGCCCGGTCCGTGGGGTCGTCGGGGGCGCCGCCGACCGGTGCCGCGGCGAGGTCGTCGAGGCTGAGCTGCTCGGCGGTGGCCTCCCCGAGGTTCGAGAGCCCGACCCCGAACAGCCGCACCCCCTCGCCGACGTCGATCTCGTCGAGCAGCCCGCGGGCCGCCCGGATGATGCGGGGTGCCGTGTCGATCGGCGCGGGCAGGGTGACCGAGCGCGTGATGGTGCGGAAGTCGCCGAAGCGCACCTTGAGCGTCACCGTGCGGCCCGGGAGGCCGTGACGCCGGGCCCGGGCGGCGACCGCGTCGGCCATGCGCACCAGCTCGCGGGCGACCGCAGCGGGGTCGTGCAGGTCCTCGGCGAAGGTCTCCTCGTGGCTGATCGACTTCGGGGCCTGATCGGGCTCGACGCGCCGGTCGTCGCGGCCGTGGGCGAGGTCGTGCAGGTGGCGACCGTGCGCCGCGCCGACCGTCCGGATGAGCGTCTCGACGGGCAGCCGCTCGATGTCGCCGACCGTCGCCACGCCGAGCCGCTGCAGCCGCTCCATCGTCCGCGGCCCCACGCCCCACAGCGCACGGGCGGGCAACGGGCGGAGGAAGGCGAGCTCCTCGCCGGGGCGGACCTCGAACACGCCGAGACCCGGGACCGGCCCCGTGCGGCTGGGCGAGGGCTTGGCCTGCTCGGTGGCGAGCTTGGCGAGGAACTTGTTGTGGGCCACGCCGACCGAGCAGGTCAGGCCCTCCTCGTCGAGCACGCGGCGCCGGATGGCGCGGGCGATCGTCGGGCCGTCGCCGAGCAGCCGCCGGCTGCCCGTGACGTCGAGGAACGCCTCGTCGAGGCTGAGCGGCTCGACCAGGGGCGTCGTCGACCGGAAGATCTCCATGATGCGCCCCGACACCTCGGCGTAGTGGGCGTGGTCGCCGTGCACGAAGACGGCGTCGGGGCACAGCCGCTGGGCCTGGACCGACGGCATGGCCGAGCGCACCCCGTACACCCGGGCCTCGTACGAGGCGGCGGCGACGACGCCGCGCCGTCCCGACCCCCCGACGATGACGGGGCAGCCGCGGAGCTCGGGGCGGCGGAGCTGCTCGACCGACGCGTAGAACGCGTCCATGTCGACGTGGAGGACGCAGCGCGGCTCCACGGGGGTGCCGGTCACCCCAGGCGCACCACGTTGGCGTCGACCCGCTCGGCGCCGTCGACCCGGTAGTGGAACGTGCGCGGCGTGTCCCAGCGCTCACCGAGCCACTGGGTCATGGGCTCGCGGGCCGGCATCCAGGACGTGGCGAGGCACTCGTGGAGCGCGTCGGCCTGCAGCCACGCGGCCTCGGTCACGATGCCGTCGGGGTCGTCGATGGCGATCTCGCCCGAGAAGCGCACGGCGCGGTGCACCTCGACCCGCAGCGTCCAGCCCATGTCCGGAGCCTCGGCCCGGACCTCCCAGATCGGGCCCTCCCACGCCGCGACCGCCAGGCCCGTCTCCTCGGCGACCTCGCGGGTCAAGGCCTCGAGCAGCTCCTCGCCCGGGTCGACCACGCCGCCCGGGGTCGTCCAGTCGAGCGAGCCGTCGCGGCGGCGGTTCTGCACGAGCAGCAGGTGGCCGTCGTTCTCGATGATGCCCCCGGCCACCGTCCACGCTCGCACGTCCGCCAGTCTGCCAG
>JBHIXO010000337.1:0-4942 GCA_041984725.1 Acidimicrobiales bacterium
GCGCGAGACCGGCCCCGCAGGAGCTTGCCGACGTGCCAGTCGGAGGTGTGGAGCAGCCGCATCACAACCCCGCGAACGGGTCGTCGGGCACGACGGTGCTGCCGGCGCCGCCACCCCCGGGCGGCGGCGCGCCGGGGTCGGTCTCGGAGAACCGGGTGGCCCAGGCGGGGAACGGGAACTCCACGACGACGGGCACGGGGAGCTGGGGCTGGCTCACGATCATCGTGCCGGGCTTGATGATGGTGGAGCGCTGGCGCTGCACCGGCGGCAACCAGCCGTACTCGCCCCGGCCGGCCTCGGCGGCGTCGAGGCGCCCGACGACGCGGATGGCGGCGTTGGCGACGACGCGCCGCTCGACCTCGCTCGCCGTCTGCTGGGCGCCGATCAGGATGATGCCGAGCGAGCGGCCGCGCTCGGCGACGTCGAGCAGCAGCTCCTTGATGGGCGAGGTGCCCTCGCGGGGCGCGTACTTGTTGAGCTCGTCGAGGACGACGAACTGCAGGGGCTCGGCGGTGCCCGACGCCTCCTTGGCCTGGAACGCCTGGCGCAGCACCACGCCGACGACGAAGCGCTTGGCCCGGTCGTTCAGGTTGTGGATGTCGACCACGGTGACCTGGTTGGCGTCGAGGTCGACGGGGTGGGCAGACCCCCGCCGCACGTCGGCCCGGACGAGGTGCTCGAGGTGGTCGACGGCGCCGAACAGGCGACGCACGAACGCGCCGACGGTGCCGCCGCCGATGGCCCGGCCCGCCCACTCGGCCACCGTGAGGTCGTCGTTGAGGCGGTCGTCGATGAGCTCGACCAGGTCGCGGAAGGTGCGGACCGAGACGCCGTCGAGCGTGACGCCACCACCCTCGGTGGGGGTGGCCTGTTCGAGCCGGCGGGCGACGTTGTGGACGACCATCGTGTACTGCTGGCGGTCGTCCTCGGCGTCGGCGAAGAGGAATGGCAGCAGCCGCTGGCGGCAGAACTCGGCGATGGTCCAGAAGAAGGGGGCGACGCCGGTGGGCCGCGACCCGACCTGGGGCGTGGCGTTGGCGTCGCCCGGGCGGGGCGGGGCCACGATGCCGACGCTGCGGAACGGCCCGGGCTGGAGGCCGAGGAGGCCGTAGCGCTCGGCCTGCTCGTCATCGAGCCGCGCGTTGGGATGGTCGAGGAAGAGGAGGTCCTCGCCCTTCACGTTGAAGACGAGGGCCTTGGTGTTGGCGGCGGCGGCGCCGAGGGCGCCGGAGTGGAAGAGCGAGTAGAGCAGGAACGTGGCGTAGGTGGTCTTGGTGGCCACGCCCGAGACGCCGCTGATGTTGACGTGCGCGCCCCGGCTGCCGTCGAGGAACTCCTTGTCGAGGAAGAAGGGCTCGCCGTCGCGGCTGAGGCCGGCCGGGACCCGCTCGGCCATCTCGTCGAAGTGGAGCGCCCGCCGGCGCTCGTCGCCCGTGGCCTTGCGGACCGCAGCGCCGGGCAGCGGGGGCACGAAGACCTCGGGCTCGACCCGGGTGGTGGCGATCTTGGCCGCCCGCGACACCTGGGCGGGCAGGACGCCGCCCTCGATCAGGAAGACGTCGCTGTCGTACTGCGCGCCCTCGTGGCGCGCCCGTACCTGCTCGACGATGCCGAACAGCTCGACGGTGCGGCCGTCGGGCAGCTGCCGCTCGAGCGCGACGACGTCGTCGAGCTGGAGGAAGGCGTCGTCGGCCACGCCGACCCAGTACTCGAGCGGGGTGGCGTCCTCGGTGCCGATGACCCGACCGACCGGGCGGCACCCGGGTGGTGGCCCGGTGTCGGGCACGTCGGGATCGACCATGCCTCCGACCGTAACGATCCCCTCTGACAGGAACGCGGACTCGCCCCGCCCCGGCGAGTCCGCGACCGCCCAGTGACTGCCCAGCGACCGCCCAGCCGTCAGCCGGCGGCGCGGGCAGCGGCGAGATCGGCTCGCTCGGCCAGCAGCGGCGTCATCGTGCGACGCAGGCCCTGACACTCGGCGAGCAGCACGCGCAGCGTGGCTGCCGGCAGCTCGAGGAGGCGGGCGGGCTGCTCGACCACGAGGTCGGCGTTGCGGACGCCCCCGCTCAGGACGCCCTGCTCGCCGGCGATCGACCCGGGGCCGAGGGACACGACGCTGGCGCCCGCGACCACCACGTCGACGGCCCCGTCGACGACGACGTAGGCCCGGTCGGCGACGTCGCCGGCACGACACAGCACCTGGCCCGGGGAGGCGATTCGCTCGGTGGCCGCCGTGGCGATCCGGTCGAGCTCACGGTCGTCGCACCGTCGCAGGACGGCGAGGTCGCGCAGGGCGGTGTGGTGCTTACGGCGCATGGGGACTCCCCTGGTGTCGTGGTTGCGCCCAGCTTCGTCGGGCCGATCCCCGCGAATCGTGCGATACCGCACCGACCGGGCATGACGTCCGCCACGGTGGGATACCGGCGGGATCCGGACGGGATGCCGGCCGGGCCGGACTCAGGCGTGCGGCGGCGGCGACGTGGCGCCCACGTCGTGGCCGGGGCTGTCGTCGTCGAGGACGAGGCCCATGGCGACGGCGTCCCACAACGCTCCGTCACGGCGCCGGTAGTGCCGGCGGCGGTAGCCCTCGTCGACGAAGCCGAACCGCACGTAGAGGTCGTGGGCGCGCCGGTTCCACGGCCAGTGCTCGAGGTCGACCTTGTGGGCACCGGCGGTCCGGGCCCAGGCGATCCCGGCGTCGAGCAGCGCGGCACCGATGCCCCGGCCCCGGTGGCCGTCGACGACGTTCATCCCGAGGTGGGCGATGCCGATCTGGTTCTGCAACGACAGCGACGCCACGATCTCGCCGTCGACCTCCGCCACCAGCAGGACCCCCGACCACCCGTCGGCCTGGGCGGCGATCGTCGCCGCGAACCGCTCCCGGTCCCCGTCCCGGTCGATGGGGGCCTCGGCGCCGATCCAGTGACCCTCCTGCGCCACGGCCTCCCGCAGGTCGAGCAGGGCGTCGAGGTCGTCGTGGGTCGCGGGGCGGACGAGGACGTCCGCGTCGGGCGTGGCCGCGGTGGTCATCCGCAGGAGTGTGGCATCAGCGCCAGAACGGCGAGTCGGCGATATCGGGGCAGCCGGCGTTGTCGTGGAGGAAGTAGTCGTCGTTGTTCACGTCGAGCACGATCGGTTCGGCCATGGCGAACGGGCCGAAGATGACGTCGTGGGGGTCGTCGTCGACGTGGAAGTCGACGGCGTTGGGCGCACACGCCGGCGCCGCACCCAGGAGATGGGTGATCTCGTGGGCGGCCACGTACGTGGCACCGTCGGGGAACTCGCGCGTCGCGGCGTCGGGATAGAGATCGCACGTGGGCATCCACATGACGGCGGCGGCGATCGCGCTGGCCGAGGCGCAGTAGTTCGGCTCGGACACGGCCTCGGTGTGGACCACGTAGCGGTCCTCGGCCCCGCCGAGCCCCGCAGCCCGGATGGCCCGGTCCATCCGGAACGGGTCGTCGACCGCGGCGGCGGGCTCGGCGAGCAGGACGACCACGACCTCGATCGCCCCCTCGTCGTCCAGCAGCCACCGCAGACCGTCGGCGCCGGGGTGCTGGGAGCCGAACCACCCGTCGACGAGGGCGGCCTCGTGGGCGATCGCCGCCTCGATCCCGGGCACCGGTTCGAGATCGGCGGGCACGGCGTGGACGGCGACGAGGCGGGGCTCGCCGTCGGGGGCCTCGGGGCAGCCGCCCCCGTCGAGCCCCTCCACCGCCACCCGCACCGCACCGGGGACGACGAGGCTGCCGCCGACGAGCGCCGTGCGGACGCTCTTGCGGGTGCCGCAGGCGGCGACGAGGGCTGCGGTGGCGTCGGGGACCTCGGCGCCGAGGCTCCACAGGACGGCGGCGTCGCCCCGCCCGGCCAGCCCGGCGGCCGGGATGGCCCAGCGCCACGCGCCCGCGTCGGCGGCGTCGGCCACCATATAGCGCGACGGCGGTCGGGCCCGCAGCCCCGACTCGGCGGCCACCCGGGCGGTGTCGGCCCGGCCGGCGCCCGCGAGGCGCGTCACGACGCGGGCCGGCGTGCGCAGCGCACGTTCCACGTCGAGGCCGACGGCGGCGGTTCCGCCGACGACCACCACGTCGGTCGTGTCGGCCAGGTGGTCGGCCACGGCGGCGGGGAGGTGGTCGGTCGGGACGAGCAGGACGGGGTCGCCGGCCGAGGCGGCGAGCGGGGCGGCCGCGGCGGCGTCGGCCCAGGCGACCGCGCCCCCGGGGCCCGAGGCCCGCACGACGAACGCCCGGCCGTCCGGCCGCCCGCCCGGCCGGTCGGCGGCGAGGAACGAGGACACGGCCAGCGCGGTCTCGATGCGGCCCGGTCCGGCGAGCCGCACGACGTCGTGGCCCTGCGCGCGCAGCGTCTCCTCGACCGACGGGGCGAGGGCCGCCTCGCCCCCGACGAGGACGACGCGGCCGTCCGGCGCGAGCGCGCGGTCGATCTCGGCGGCGGCGGCGGCGTCGAGGCCGTCGGTCGGGGTGAGCAGGATCGGCCCCCGACTCGTGAGCCCCACGGCGGCGAGGGCGTCGGCGTGGACGTCGTCGCGGACCACGGCGACCAGCTCCGCCTCCCCCGACGCCCAGGAGGTCTGCGAGACGACGACGGCCGACTCGACCGGGTCGTTCGTCCCGATGCGGATGGTCCGATCGAGCACCAGCCCGCCGGGCGGCTCGACCGGGGTCGTCAGGTCGGCCCCGGCGGGGCCGGCCGGGACGGTGCCGGCCAGCACGGTCGCCACGACCACGACGAGCACCAGCCGACCGACCCGCTGCACCATCCCGAGACGATGGCACACCCGGTCGGGCGGGCCGGACGCGACCGGCTGTCACACCTCCGCTCGCCATCTCGTCGAGGGGGCATGGAACAGCACCACGAGATCCACGTCGTCGGCGGCGGGCTCGCCGGCCTGACCGCAGCCGCTTTCGTCGCCCGGGCC
>JBHIXO010000338.1:0-4935 GCA_041984725.1 Acidimicrobiales bacterium
GTCCGCGGGGGTCCCCGGTGGACGTTGCTGCGGCGCCGGCTGCGGGTGCGGTCGTGGTGACCGTGCGGGATCGAGGCCCGGGGCTCGGCGGTCCGGTGGGAGGCGTGCAGCATCTACGACCTGACGCCGGAGCGGGTCGGCACGTTCGACGTGGTGACGTGCGGCAGCCTCCTGCTCCACCTGCGCGACCCGGTCCGGGCGCTCGAGGCGGTGCGCTCGGTCTGCACCGGCTGGTTCCTGTCGTCGGAGGCGGTCGACCCCTGGCTCAGCGTGCTGCGCCGGCGGGTACCCGCCGCCCGGTTCGACGGCGTCGGCGCCGACAGCCAGTGGTGGACACCCAACGCGGCCGGCCACGACCGGATGCTGCGCTCGGCCGGCTTCACCGTCGAACGTCACGGGCCGCCGTACGTGCTGGCGTACGCCGGCAAGCCCGCCCCGCCGCTGTCGCACCCGCCGACCGCGGCGCGCGAGGCGCTCATCGCCGCCCTCACCCGGTCCCGACGTCGCGGCCTGCTCCACCACGCCGCGCTCGCCCGGCCGGATGGCCCCTGACCTGCGACGACGCACCGGCACGAACCGCCCGATTGCGGGCCCCTCCGGACCCCACCGCTATCCTTGATCCTTCGTGATCTCGACCCTCCCCGAGGCTCCGCCGATTCCCTCCGGGTGCAGACCGATCCCCACCGACGACCTGATCCGCCCCGACGACGCACCCCGCCTCGCGGGAACCACGCGCCTCGACGACACGTCCATCGTGATCGTGACCTGGAACAACGCGTCGGTGATCGGTGACTGCCTCCGGTCCCTGGCATCGGCCGTCCGCGACGGCGCCACCGTCGTCGTGGTCGACAACGCCTCGACCGACGCCACGGCCGAGATCGTCGCCGGCGTCCCGGGCGTCCGCCTGGTGCGCAACGCCACCAACCTCGGCCTGGCCGCCGCCAACAACGTCGGGATCGCCGAGACCGCGTCGCCGTTCGTGCTCGTGAGCAACCCCGACGTCGTCTACGGGGCCGACACGGTCGGTGCGCTGCGCCGGACGATGGACGAGCGGCCCCGCGCCGGCTTCGTGTTCGCCCGTCTCCACCACGCCGACGGGTCGCTGCAGACCACCGTCGGCGACCTGCCCCGCCTGTCCGAGGCGCTGCTCGGCCGTCAGGTCGTCCGGCGCCGCCGCGGCTGCACCGGCTTCTGGTGGGACGGCTTCGCCCACGACCGCGCCGTCCGGGTCGGTCACGGCCTCGAGGCCTGCTATCTCGTCCGCCGGACGACGATCGACGACATCGGCCCCCAGGACGAGCGCTTCTGGCTCGACTGGGAGGGCGTCGACTGGTGCGCCCGCGGCGCCGACGTCGGCTGGGAGTCCTGGCTCGCGCCGGACGCGCAGGCCACCCATCTCGGTGGCGACAGCCTCCGGCAGGCACCCGCCCGCTGGATCCGGGCCAGCCACCGCTCGATGTACGAGTACTTCCGGTCGCGCCGGCCGGCCGCGTGGCGGCCCGTGCTCGCGGGCCTGTTCACGGCGCGCGCCGCGGTGAAGCTCGTGGCGGCTCGCGTCCGCCTGGCCGACTACGACCGTTCGCACCCCACCGGCCCGAACCCGACCAGTGGCGACGGCTCCGCGTCGCTCGCCGCATGACCGACCTGCGCCGCGACACCGATCCCGACACGGGCCTCGACGACACCGGTCTCGACGGGCCCGGTCTCGACGACCCCGATCGCGAGGACACGGTCGTTCCGGCGGCGCCGGCGATGCCGCCGGCCGACTACCGCGCCGCGTTCGTGATCGACCACCTCGTCCAGCGGGGCGGGGCCGAGCGCACGCTGCCGCCGATGGTCGACGCCGTCCCGGGCTCCCGTGTCCACACCGCGTTCCACGAGCCGAGGCGCTGCTACGACCAGGTCAACGCCCTCGACATCGACGTGCTGCGCATCGGGCGCATCCCGTTCTTCGAGCACCGGCACCGCCTCAGCGCGCCGCTGCTGCCCCTCGCGTTCTCGTCGACGCGCATCGACGCCGACGTCGTCTTCTGCGCCACCTCCGGGTGGGCGCAGGGCGTGCGGACCGACGGCCGCAAGATCGCCTACTTCCAGTCGCTGGCCCGCTGGGTCCACGACCCCGCCGACTACCTGGGCACCGCCGGGCTCGCCAGCCGGGCGGCCGTGCACGCGCTGCGGCCCGCGCTGGCCCGCTGGGACCGGCGCACCGTGCTCGGCGCCGACCGCTACGTCACCCAGTCGACGGCGATGCGCGACGCCATCCACGCCAGCTACGGCGTCGACGTCGACGTCGTGCCCCTCCCCAACTGCCTCGGCACCGACCCGCAGGTCCCCGTCGACGGCCTCGACCCGGGGTTCGTGCTCTACGCCGGCCGGCTGATGCCCTACAAGCACGTCGACCTCGTCCTCGACGTCGCCCACCTCCTCCCCGACCGGCAGTTCGTCCTCGCGGGCGGTGGCCCGCTCCACGAATGGGTCGCCCACCACGCGCCGCCCAACGTGCTCGCGCTCGGCGACGCCGCTGACCCCCACCTGCGCTGGCTCTACGCCAACGCGGTGTGCCTGCTCACGCTCGCCAACGAGCCGTTCGGCGTCACGCCCATCGAGGCCGCCGCGCTCGGGACGCCGACCGTCGCCCGCAGCGGTGGCGGGTTCCTCGACACCGTCGACGACCACGTCACCGGTCGCCTCGTCCGCGCCGACGCCCGCGAGGCGGCCGCCGCCATCCGCGAGCTCGCCGACGAGGGCGTCGACCCCCGGGCGCTCGACAAGATGGCCGCCCGGTACGACCCGGCCACGTTCACCGCCGAGATCCGCCGCATCCTCGACGACGAAGCCGCTCGATGACCGCCTCGGCCCGGCGTCGCGACGTGGCGGGCCGGGTCCTCGACCTGGTCGTCGCCGCCGTGGGCAGCGTGGTGACGCTGCCCCTCGTCGTCGTGCTGCTCGGCGTGTCGGCCGTGACCCTGCGGACACCGGCCCCGCTGTTCACCCACGAACGCATCGGCCGCGACGGCCGGCGGTTCCGGTTCGTCAAGATCCGGACGCTGCCGCCGGCGGTCGATCCCTACCAGTGCAAGACGACCATGCTGGCCGAGACCCCGGCGGTGCTGCGGATGGTGCGGCGCTCGCACCTCGACGAGCTCCCCCAGCTGTGGCTCGTGCTGGCCGGCCGGATGGCGCTCGTCGGTCCCCGACCCGAGATGCCCCACCTGCACGAACGGTTCCCCGCCGACGTCGCCGCCGAGCGCACGTCGGTGCGACCCGGCGTGACGGGTCTGTGGCAGGTCGGGCCCCACCACCACCTGGCGATCGCCGAGCACCCCGAGTACGACCGCTTCCACGTGCGGCACCGGTCGCTCGCCCTCGACGCCTGGGTCCTGTGGGCGACCGTCCGCAAGGTGGTGCTCGGCCGGACGTCGGCCCTCGACGCCGTCCCGGCCTGGGCCCGACGCGACGTCGTGCCCGCAGCGGGATCGGGAGCAGGTCAGGGTCCGGGTCAGCTCGAACCGGTGGTCGCCGCGAGGTACCGCTCGATCTGGTCGCGGCCGAGCCGCGACAGGTCCTCGGCGCCCCGGTAGTACCGCACGGTCTCGACGATGGCCTCGTCGAGGTCCCAGGCCGGGTGCCAGCCCAACTCGTCGCGGGCGCGGGCCGGGTCGAGCTCGAGCAGAGCGGCCTCGGCGTCGTCGTCCTCGCGCTCGACGCGGACCTGCGTGGCCGTGTCGGGCCAGGCGTCGAGGATCGCCGTCGCCAGCTCGAACACGGTGCGGGTCCCGCCGGCGTGGGCGAGGTTGTACGCCTCCGACGGGACCGCGCCCGCCAGCGCCCGGGCGCCGATCATCAGGTAGCCCGACACGCAGTCGAGCACGTGCTGCCAGGGCCGGGTGGCGTCGGGCCGGCGGAGCACGACGTCGGTGCCGGCCTGGCAGGCCCGCACGATGTCGGGAACCAGCCGGTCGTCGGACCAGTCGCCGCCACCGATCACGTTGCCGGCCCGCACCGACACGACCGGCCGGGGCGCCAGGCCGAGGTGCTCGGCCGAACGGAAGGGCCGCAACACGAGTTCGGCCGCGGCCTTCGAGGCGCTGTAGGGGTCGTGGCCGCCCAGCCGGTCGTCCTCGACGAAGGGCCGGCCCTCGCCGTGGTTCTCGTAGACCTTGTCGGTGGTGACCACGACGACGGCCTCGACGTCGGGGCAGCGCAGCGCGGCGTCGACCACGTTGGCGGTGCCGACGACGTTCGTGGCGAAGGTGGTGAGCGGATCGGCCCAGCTGGCCCGGACGAGCGGCTGGGCGGCGAGGTGGTACACGAGCCGCGGCCGGGTGGCGTCGAGGACCCGGGCCACGGCGGCGGCGTCGCGGATGTCGACCTCGTGGTGGTCGACCTCGTCGGCGAGCCCCAGGTCGTGGAAGGCCCCGAGCGCCGGCGGCGCCAGCGCGGCCCCGGCCACGTCGGCGCCGAGCAGACCCAGCGCCGCGCTCAGCCAGGCGCCCTTGAACCCGGTGTGTCCGGTGACCAGGACCCGGTTCCCGCGCAACCCGTCGAGGCCCGGCACGGCGATGGTCGAGGGCTCGGCGCGCATGGCGCCACCGTACCCAGGTCCCCTCCGCCCACCAGGGCCCGGACCCCACCCCCCGATCTAGGGAGCTCGCGGGACCACCGGTAGGGTCCCGAGCGTGGGAGGAGCGATCGTGGGCGACGACCCGGGGCCTGACGATCGGTCGTGGTCGACGTGAGCACGACGTCGCGCTGGCTCGGACGGGCCCGGCGTGCCGTCCACCGGGCCACGGCCCCGACCCCGAAGGACGACCTACTCGACGACGACGCGCTGGTCTGGATCATGGGGTCGCCCCGGACCGGGAGCACGTGGCTGGTGAACCTGCTCGCCTGGCTGTGCGAGGCGCCCCGCATCGACGAGCCCCTCATCTCGCC
>JBHIXO010000339.1:0-4925 GCA_041984725.1 Acidimicrobiales bacterium
GTGATCCGGGCCGAGCTCGACCGCTACCTGCCGTTCCTGTCGACCACCAAGGTCCTCATGGCGGCCGTCCGCGCCGGGGGCGGCCGCGAGGCCGCCCACGAGGCGATCAAGGAGCACGCCGTCGCCGTCGCGCTGGCCATGCGCGAGCAGGGCCAGGCCGAGAACGACCTCCTCGACCGCCTCGCCGCCGACGACCGCCTCCCGGTCGACCGCGCCGCCCTCGACGGCGCCATCGCCGACCCTCTCGCCGCCGCCGGCCGCGCCCCCCAGCAGGTCGCCGCCTTCGCCGACCGGGTCGCCGCGGTCGTCGCCCGCTTCCCGGACGCCGCCGCCTACGAGCCCGGCGACATCCTCTAGCGCCGGCGGTCGTCGGGCGCAGCCCGGCCGTCGCCCGTCCTCAGCCCCAGCGCAACGGCGAGTCGGGATCGACGCCCAGGCTCAGCTTGCCGATGACCTCGTGCGCGAGGAGGGAGTTGCCGGGGTGGAACCGTCCCATCCGAGCGTCCCGGAACAACTGCTCGAACCGGTTGCGCTTGAACGACCCCGCTCCACCGGTCAGCTCCATCGCGCTGTCGACGACCGCATACGAGTCGTTGATGACCCGATGGCGCATGGCCAGCAGCCGGATCGGCCAGTCCTCGTGCGGCACCCCGCCCGCCCAGTCGGAGGTGACCTTCCCGAGCAGCGCCTCGCTGGCGTCCAGCGCCATGCGCATGTCGGCGACGACGTGCTGCACCTCGGGATGGTTGGCCATCGACGAACCGGGTGACAGGGCGATGGACGTCTTCTGGGGGATCGACTCCATCGTGAGGGCGAACGCCCGCCGGGCGATGCCGTCGTAGACGGCCGAGAACCCGCAGAGCGCCCAGGCGAAGATCGCGACGTGGAAGAGGTCGGCGCCGGCGAAACCCGGGGCGCAGACGCGCACGATCCGGTCGTCGGGGCAGAACGCGTCGGTCAGCACCGTGTCCTGGCTCTGGGTCGCACGCATGCCGAGCGTGTCCCAGGTGTCGACGATCTCGATCCCGCCGGCGTCGCGCCGGAGGAAGCCGTGGACGATCCGGGGAGCGTCGGGGTCGCTGGTGTCCATGGCGTGGAACCCGCCGTAGTCCCAGACCGGGCTGAGGCTGCCGAAGATCTTGTGCCCGTTCACCGTCCAGCCCCCGTCGCGGCGTTCGGCCGCTGCGGTCGAGAGGAAGAGGGGCATGTCGTTGCCCCGCTCGCCGTGGAGGGCGGCGAAGACCTTGCCGGCGGCCGCCTCCTCGAGGACGAACCGGCACGAGTCGTCGCCCTGGCGGAGCAGGTCGGACGCGACGCCGGTCCAGTACACGTGCATGTTGACGGCGAGGGCGGTGGCCGGTGCGACGTGGGCGATCCGGCCGAGCGCCCGGGCGACCGTGTCGAGTCCGCAGCCGTGGCCGCCGAGCTCGGTCGGGATGGCGATGTCGAGGAACCCCGTCTGGCGGAGCTCGTCGAAGTCCTCGCGGAAGAACGCGTTGTCGCGGTCGTAGCCCGGGGCCCGCTCGTCCATGCGGGCGAGCAGGTCGGCGGGCAGGAGCCGGTCGACGACGTCGTCGGTGGTCTCGATGGTGGTCATGGCGTCTCCCCATGCGTGGTTCCGATGTCGTCGTCACTGTCCGCGGGGTGGCGTTCCGGAAACGTTCCCGGACCGGTCTCCGGTGATGTGACACCCGTCATGTCGTGGCGAGTGCCGCCTCGGCTTCGTCGACGTCGATGCCGAAATGGGTCGGTCGGAGGGCGTCGAGGTCGGAGCGGAGCTCGTCGGCGTCGACGGGATCGGCGGTGCAGCGCAGGAGTTCTGTGCGAGCCCGGAGCCCGAGCGCACGGGCGCCCGCGGCGCGGGCCGCGTCCACCGCCGCACGGGCGAACGCCGCCGCGGCCGGGTCGCCCGCCGTCCGGAGTGCCTGGGCTCGCAGGCGCCGCAGCTCCGGTACCAGGTAGTGCTGGCCCATCCGCTCCGTGAACGCGTCGGCCTCGTCGAGGTGGGCGAGCGCCCCGTCCGGATCGCCCCGGCGGATACGGAGCTCGGCCAGCAGGGCCAGGTGCATGGTCAGGTGGAGGTTGTGGCCCGGGTCGCGCCAGTCCTCGGCGTTGACCTCGAGGACGCGCTCCGCGTCGGCGTCCCCGGCCATCGCCCGCGGCCAGAGCGTGCCGTCGAGGTCGGTGCCGATGAAGAAGCCACGCGCCTCCTCCTGCGGCGGCGGGTGGTCCGCGACCGTCGGTCGCCCGAGGAACCGGTCGATGATCACCCGGTACGTCCAGACGTACCACGCGGTCATCGCGTCGCCGACGACCTCGGCGTGCGACTCGGCGTCGTGGAGGAGCTCGTCCGCCTCGCGCGATCGACCCTGCAGCAGGCGGATGTACGCGAGCCGGCAGCCGCAGACCGCCTTCGGGTCCTGCCCGTACAGGTGCACGTGCTCGCGGGCTCGTTCGACCTCGTAGCCGGCCATGGCGCGCTCGAGATGATCGGCGGCCGCCCCGAGGTCGCCCTGCCAGAACGCGGTGACGCCCAGCACGTAGTGGCCCTCGACCGGCGCGGTCGCGTCGTGGAGACGGCAGAGCGCGTCCCCGTGCTCGACGGCCTTCGGGAAGTTGCTCGACGAGATCGCCGCCAGGGCGAGCCCGCGATGCACGGGACCGGACAGCGTCGCGCCCAGCCGGGCGCTGAGCCGCTCCGCTCGGCGCCAGGTCTCCTGGGCCGGCGCGCTGCCGTAGCCGGCGAGGACGGCGTACGAGGTCCCCAGCTCCGTGAGCACGCGGAGCTCGCGCTCGCCGCCGTCGGCCTCCTGCGTCAACAGGTGCAGCGCGCGCTCGAGGTGGCGGATCGCCTGTTCGTGCGCTCCGATCCGGGTCGCCCGTCGGGCCGCGAGCACCAGCGCCTCGATCGCCTCGTCGGCGAGCCCGGCGCGTTCGTAGTGCTCGGCGACACGGTCGGCGATCGGTTCGATCGCGTCACCGGCGTGCGCGACGAGGGCGGCGGCCACCCGGCGGTGGAGCTGGCCGCAGCGGGCCGGGCTGATCCCGGCGAGCACCGTCTCGCGGAACTGGTCGTGACCGAAGTCGAAATCGGTGCCGTCCTCGACGACGAGCCCGAGCTGCCACAGGTCGTCGATCGCGTCGATGATCGCGTCCGCGTCCCGACGAGCGGCGAGGGCGAGCTCGTCGGGGCCGAACCGCCGGCCGAAGACGGCGGCGACCTCGAGCAGCTTGCGGCGGTCGTCGGGGAGCTGCGCCAGGCGTCGTTCGATCACGCCGCGCACCGTCGAGGTGAGGTGGTCCTCGCCGGGCCCGACCTTGGCGGCCTCGATGACGAACAGCGGGTGGCCGTCGGTCTCCACGTGCAGCTCGGCGAGCTCGTGCTCGCTCCAGGGACGGTCGGTCGTCGCCCGGGCGAGCGCGGCGGTGTGCACGGGCCGGAGCCGGCCGAGGTGCCGGTCGTCGAGGATGGCCTCGGCGCGCAGGTCGGCGAGCTTCTGGTCGAGCAATGGGTCGGCGGCGCGCTCGTGGTCACGGCGGGTCGTCGCCACGAGCAGCTGCTCCGAGGGTCCGCGCCGGAGCAGGTGGCCGAGGAAGTCGACGGTGTCGGCCCCGCACCACTGCAGATCGTCGAGCACGAGGAGGAGGGGTGCGCCGGCGGCGTCGAGGGTGGCGGCCGCCGCGTCGAAGAGCAGGGCACGGGCCTCGGCGGGGTCGAGCGTCGCGGGGCCGTCGGTGGGCGTCTCCAACTCGGGGAGCAGACGGGCCAGCTCGACCCGGTGGTGGCGGGGGAGCAGTTGGGTCACGCCTCGCTCGGCCGCCGCCCGGAGCCAGTCGACCACCGGGGCCAGCGCCCGTCCCGCATCGGACTCGTACGCCCGGGCGCGGAGCACCATGACGGCCTCCCGCTCGCAGATCGCGGCCAGCTCGTCGACGAGGCGGGACTTGCCGACGCCCGACTCGCCGGCGACGAGGACCGCGCGGCGGGCGGGATGGCGCGAGACGTCCGCCCAGGCGTCCTGCAGCCACGCGAGCTCGTCCTCCCGGCCGATCAGCGACGCGGACGAGCGGCGCAGGTCGGTGGCCGGTAGCGACCTCGGGGCCGTTCCCGTCGCGTCCCCGCCGCGGACGGCCTCGTAGACGGCGACCGTCTCGGGACTCGGCGCGACGCCGAGGTCGCGTTCCAGTACGGCGGTGAGCGAATGGAAGGCGCGCAGCGCCGCCGACCGGTTGCCCGCGGACGCGTGGGCCTCGATCAGGGCCCGGTGGGCCGCCTCGTCGACCCGGTCGATCTCCAGGAGTCGCTGCGCGGCCGCCACGCGCTCGGCGGGGTCCGACGATGCGTCGAGGTGCCGGTGGAGCGCGCCGACCGCCATCGCCTCGAAGCCACGCCGCTCGTCGATGACCCAGTCGTCCCAGGAACCCGGGAGCAGGGGTCCGGCGTAGTGCGCCGCGGCCTGCCGGCCGTCGCCGGCGTCCACGGCCGCCCGGAACGCGACGACGTCCGAGGTGACGGACTCGACACGCAGTCGCAGCCGCCGCTGGTCGACCTCGATCCAACCGTCGTCCAGCCAGCCGCGCAACTCGTGGACGACCTTGCGGAGGTTCGTGCGGGCCTGCTGGTCCGACGAGTCGGGCCAGAGCCGGTAGGCGAGCTCGGCCCGGTCGACGGGTCGGCCCCGGGCGAGCGCGAGCGCGGCCAGCAGCAGGAGGGCTCGGGGGCTGGCCTCGGCCTCGATGCGCCGGCCGCCGGCGCACACGCGCACGTCGCCGAGGAGCTGCAGTTCGCGTTCGACCGCGATCGGCCGCCACGGCACGACGTGGAGCTGCCAGGGCTCGTCGAAGCCGGCCAGGGCGTGCTGGCCGTGGTCGGCGACGTCGAAGCCGGGCTGGTGGCCGACGAGGCTGCGGACGACGTCGGCGAT
>JBHIXO010000340.1:0-4920 GCA_041984725.1 Acidimicrobiales bacterium
TCTCCGGTGGGCTCCGGGCCAGACCTCGGGGAACACGGCGTAGCCGCGGAGGCCGAGGCGGCCGACCCGCGTCTGGTCGCCGCCGACGAGCAGACCCTCGGGCGTCCACTCGACGGCCCAGACGCCGAGGTCGTTCCAGTACATCTGCGGGGCGAACGGCTGCAGGGCACCGGTGGCGGCGTCGAAGGACGCCATGCCGAGGCGGCGGTCGGCCGGGGTGCGCATGTGGCGGAAGTGCCCGCCGATGTAGACGTTGCCGTCGTCGCCGGCGTGGACGACCTGGACGTCGCCGTTGCCCTGGTGCTTCCAGCGCACCGACCCGCTGCCGGTGGTGCGGTAGGCGGCGACGCCGTTGCCCCCGTTGTTGGTGTTGCCGCCGATGGCCGCGTAGAGCAGACCGGTCGCCGACGAGCTGTGGAGGTCGAGCACGATCTGGGGCGACCCCGGGTCGAAGCCGGTGACCAGGCCGTTGTCGGCGATGGCGGCGATGCGCGCCCGCGGCACCACACCGAGCAGCGTGAACGAGCCGCCGACGTAGACGGGCTGGCCGGGCTGGGCGTCGATGGCGCGCACCGAGCCGTTCGGGAGGGGCCGCCACGAGCCGTCGGGGGCGCCGGTGTTGCGGTCGGTGCGACCGACGAAGCGGTGGAGGGAGTCGCCGCGCAGCTCGGTGAACTGGCCGCCGAGGTAGACGTCGCCGGCCGTGGGCTCGACGACGAGGACCTGCTCGTCGGCGCCCGGGTTCCACCCGAGGAGCTGCCCGGTGTCGGGGTTGAACGAGGCGCCGCGGCCCCGGGACTGGCCGTTGACGGCGGTGAAGCGCCCGACGACGTAGAGCCGCGACCCGGACGGGTCGGGCTTCAGGTCGAGGACGTACTCGTTGAGCGTCGGCCGCCACGACGTGTCGAGCTCGCCGGTGTCGGCGTGGAGCCGGGCGAGGAACGGTTGGCGGACCGACCCGACGCTGCTGAACCCGCCGCCGAGGGCGATGGCGTCGTCGTCGAGCCATTGCGCCGCCCGCACCACGCCGTCGGCCTGCAGGTCGAACGACTCGAGCGCCTGGCCGCTGGTGGTCGAGATGCGGGCCGCGAACACCGCCGGCGTGCGGTTGATCGACGCGAAGAAGCCCCCGGCGAGGAGATCGTCGCCCGACGGCGACACGGCCAGGCTCTCGACCGCACCGGTGGCGAAGGGCGCCCAGGCGCGCGCGACGCCGGACGTGTCGACCGAGGCCAGGTGGCGTCGGGCCGTGTTCGCCGCCCGGGTGAACGAACCGCCGTAGAAGACGGTGTCGTTGGCGGGGTTCGGCGTGGGGGGCGGATCCTCGGGGTCCTCGGGCTCCTCGACGTCCTCGGCCGCCACCGCGATGGCGCGCACCGGACCGTTCGCCCCGGGGTCGAAGGTGAGGTCGAGCCCGCCGGTCGACGCGTCGAACGCGGCGATGTTGGACCGGGGCACGACGCCGCTCAGACCGAAGGTGCCGCCGGCGTACACGCGCTCGCCGTCGGACGAGGCCGCCAGCGTGAACACGGTGCCGTTGGTCGCCGCACCGAACAGGGCCTGGACGTTGCCCGAGGCGGTGGAGATCGAGGCGATCCGCTGGCGGGGGACGCCGCCGGCGTTGGTGAACTCGCCGCCGGCCACGAGGGCGGCGCCGCCGTCGACGACGACGAGGTCGTGGACGCGCCCGTTGGCGCCCGGGTTCCACGAGTTGATGACCACCCCGTTGTCGGCGCGGACGGCGGCGAGGCGCTGACGGGCGACCGTGCGCACGTTGCTGAAGTCGCCGCCGAGGAAGACGCGGCCGCCGCTGACGGCGATGGCCCGGACGGTCCCGTTGGTGAAGGGGTGCCAGTCCGACAGGGTCCCGTCGGCGAGGACGTGGGCGACGTTGCTCCGGCCCACGCCGTTGACGGCGGAGAACTGGCCGCCGAGGTACCAGCCGCCCGTCCCGTCGGCGGCGATGTCGAAGACGACGCCGTTGACGTGGGGGGCTTCGGGCTGGGCGCTCGCGTCGGTGGCGTCGACGACGACGGCGTGGCCCGTGGGCGGCCCGACCCGGGTGAAGCTGCCGCCGAGGTAGACGTGGTCGCCGATCCGGGCCAGCGCGCGCACGCGCCCGTTCGTGATCCAGTTGTCGGGCTCGGGGTCGGCCGCCGGGGCGGCGGCGGCCGGGGTGGCCGGCACCGCCAGCGACGTCGCCAGCAGCACGAGGGCGGCAGCGGCGAACACGAAGGGACGTCGGAAGGAGGAGACGTGTCGCACGTCTCAGCCTTCGCCCCGTTCCGGGGGCCCTCCTGCGTCCGCGCGGCATTCGCGGCGCCGGATCGGCCCGTGAGGGCAGGAAACCGCACCCTCCGGGTCGAACGACCACGCATCGTAGTTTCTACCCGCTCGTACCGTGACCGAACGGCGGGGTGTCGCTCGTGAGCCTGCTCGTCGCGCTCGGGCTCGCCGGTGCCGCCTTCACGGTGGTGCGCGCCCGCCTGGCGGTCGCCACGACGGTGTTGCTCGGGGTGCTGTTCCTCGTCCCCGGCAACCTGGTGCTCGTCGGCTTCCCGACGCTGCTGCCCGCCTTCCGGGTCGTGCTCTACGCCTACGTCGCCGGCCTCGTGCTGCGGGCCGTCCGGGGCGAGATCCCGGCCGACTCGCTGCGGCCGACCCGGGTGCAGGGGGCCCTGCTGGTCTTCCTGCTCGTGGCGCTGGCGACCGGCGTGGCCCTGACGGCCGAGGCGAACCCGCTCCTCGACTCGATCCTCATCTGGCTCAGCCTCTTCGACCAGCTCGTCACCCTCACCGCCGTCCTGGTCGCCGCCCGCGTCCTCGGCGTGCGCCGGGTCGCGTGGACGGTCGCCGCGTTCGCCGTGGCGGTGGCGGTGATCTGCGTCATCGAGCGCATCGGCGGCACGAGCTATGCCCGCTGGGTCTTCGTGACGGCCGGCCGGGGTCTCGTCGGCGTCGCGTCCGAGCCGCTCACGCCCCGCGGCGACCAGCTCCGGGTCCGCGGCCCCTACCAGTTCTCCCTCGAGTTCTCGTGGGTCGCCGTGATGCTGTTCCCGGTCGTCGTCGCGTGGGCGATCAGCCTAAAGCGGCGGGTGGCGCTGCTCGGCCCGGTGCTGCTCGGCATGGCGCTCCTCTGGTCGTGGTCGCGCAGCTCGCTGCCCGGCGTCGCCCTCGCCCTGGCCGTGTTCGCCGTGGCCAGCCGCCTCGACCGGCGGGCCTGGGCCGCGGTCGGCGGGGTCGCCGCCATCGCCTTCCTCGTCCTGCTCACGAGCCCGGGCGTGCGGAGCCCGTTCGACGCGGCCAACGAGGACTCGGTGCCGTCCCGGACCCGGCGCCTCGCCGTCATCACCGCCGAGGTGGTCGACGAGCCGATGACCGGCCTCGGCCTCGCCGGCCTCCGCTCGCGCGACATCGGTGGCGCCGACGCCAGCTACACGCTCATCTACGCCGGTCTCGGCGTGCCTGGCCTCGCCGCCCTGGGCATCGCCCACGCCACGGCGGCGGCGACCTGCGTCGCCGGTGTGCGGCGCGGTCGGCGCGATCGCCTGGTCGCCGCGGCGGCGCTCGGCGGGGTCGCCGGCGGCATCCTCGGCAACTTCGCCCTCGACCTCGTGGCGGTGCCCGGATCGGGCAAGACGTTCTGGATCGTCGCCGCGCTCGGCGCGGCCGTCGCCTCGGCACGGGCGCCCGACGATCCGGTGCGGGCCCCGGTCCCCCGGGGCCGCTTCCTCGCCGTGCCGGCCGCCGTGGCCGTCGCCATGGTCGTCGCCGCGGCGTGGCCGACCCACGTCGGCTCCGACCAGCGCTTCGAGACGATCGAGCGGCGGGAACTCGCCGAGACCTCCGCCGACATCGCCTACGGCGGCCGCTTCCTCGTCAACACGGCGTGCGATCTCATCGACCTCGCCCGCCCCGATCTCCCCGACGCCCGCATCGACTGCATCGAGAGCCGCATCGCACCGGGCGTGGGCACGCTGCGGGTGCAGACCGGCAGCTTCGAGCAGACGGCCGCGGTCACCCACGGGATCGAGGAGCGGGTGCGCGAGGTCCTCCCCGGCTTCACGATCCACGAGGTCCGCACCGCCCGTGGGACGCCGACCGTCGTGCGCTTCGCCCCGCTCTGGGTGGGCATGGCGGCCCTCGCCGCGGTCCTGATGCTCCCCGGTCCCCGCCGCCGCGACGGCGCCGACGACGACGAACCCTCCGATCCCTCCACCCCCGGCACGCGCCGCCCCGGCTCGTCCCCCGACCGGGCACCTGCCGTAGCCTGAAGGAGAACCATGGTCATCGAACGCGACCGCATCCGACGAGGTCCCACCGAAGGAGATCCCATGGACGAGGGAGATCCCGTGGAGCCCGAGGTGACCGACTCCGGGTCCCGCCCCGCCCCGGAGGTGGCGACCGGGCACCCCGTCCTCCGCTTGCGGCGGGCCAGCCCCGTGTTGCGCGACCCCGCCTCGGTCACGAGCGAGCCGCGGTACCTCGTCGTCCGCGACCTCGCCGAGCTCGACGTCGCCGCCGGTGGTGACGCCGAGGGCCGTCCCGGGCCGTCCGACCGGACGCCGTGGCGACCCTCCAAGCGGGGCGTGGCCGCCGCACTCGTCGCCGGGTTGATCGGGATGCTCTTCTTCGCCGGTTCGGCGGCCAGCCAACCGGCCGAGTTCACCTCCAACGCCGTCGTCGAGATCCGCCGCCCCGACGTGTTCCTCGACGTCAACCCGGGGACGATCTCGGTGCTCAACGCCCTGCGCAGCAAGTACGTCGCCCTGATCGACACCGACCCGATCGTCGGGCCCACCGCCGAGGCGCTCGACCTCGACCCCGAGGCGGTCCGGCGGGCCGTGGGTGCCGGCATCACGTCCGACTCGCTGCTCTTCTACCCGTTCGCCGTGGCCGACAACGCCGAGGACGCCCAGG
>JBHIXO010000341.1:0-4918 GCA_041984725.1 Acidimicrobiales bacterium
GTCGCCTGCGCGACGACCACCGTCCGCTGGTCATCGCGTTCGAGCCGGCGGCGGCCGACCTGGACGACGACGCCGTCGAGGCACTGGCCGACGCGGCCGAGGAGCAGCACACGATCGACCCGACCTTGACGGGCGCCGGCTTCGTCGCGTGGGCCCACGCCAATCTCACCGACCACGACGGCGACGCCGACGCCGTGGCCGTCTCGACCATCCACGCCGCCAAGGGGCTGGAGTGGCCCGTCGTGCACGTCGCCGGCTGCGAGGACGGCTTCCTCCCCCTGCCCGGCGCCCGTCACGGCGAGGCCCGCGCCGAGGAGGCCCGCCTCCTGTACGTCGCCATCACCCGGGCGGAGCGCGAGGCGCACCTGCACTGGTGCCGGACCCGGGTCCGGGCCGGCGGCGTCGAGGACCGCGTGCGCAGCCCGTTCCTCGACGGCTTCGAGGCCGCGACGGCGCTGCCGCCCACCTCCACCGACGACGTCGCCACGTCGCATCTCGCCCAGATCCGGACCGAGGTCGCCGCCGCACCCCCGGTCGACCCCGTCCTCGCCGCGCTCCGGGCCTGGCGCAGCGGGCGCGCCCGCGCCGCCCGCACCGACCCCCAGGTCGTGCTGCCCGACGCCACGCTCTCGGCGATCGCGGAGCGCCGCCCGGCGTCGCTGCTCGACCTCGAGTCCATTCCCGGCATCGGCTCGGCCCGTCGGGCCCGCTTCGGCGACGAGCTCGTGGCCGTGGTCAACCGGACGACCCGGGGGCGCTGACGGTGCGCCTCGCCACCTGGAACGTCAACTCGCTGAAGGCCCGTCACGACCGCGTGGTCGCCTGGCTCGCCGAGTCCGACGTCGACGTGCTCTGCGTCCAGGAGACCAAGCTCGCCGACGACGCCTTCCCCGCCCTCGCGTTCGCGGCCGAGGGCTACGACACCGTCCACCACGGCCAGGGGCGCTGGAACGGCGTCGCCGTGCTGTCGCGCCTCGGCGTCGAGGACGTCGTCCACGGCTTCGCCACCGGGCCGGCCGACCCGGAGGCCCGGCTCCTCACCGCCCGCTGCGGGTCGACCGTCGTCGTCACCGCCTACGCGCCGAACGGTCGCGCCGTCGGCCACGAGCAGTTCCACCGCAAGCTCGCCTGGTTCGAGCAACTCCGCGACCATCTCGACGAGGTCGCCGACCCGGGCGACCGCGTGGTCCTGTGCGGGGACCTCAACATCGCGCCGGAGGACCGAGACGTGTGGGACGTGTCCGCGGTGCACGGCGCCACCCACGTGACCCCCGACGAGCGGGCCCGCTTCCGGGCGCTGCTCGACTGGGGGTTGGTCGACCTGTTCCGGCAGTGCCACCCCGAGACCGACGCGCTCTACACCTGGTGGGACTACCGCGCCGGCAACTTCCACAAGCACAAGGGCATGCGCATCGACCACGTCCTCGGCTCCGCGCCGGTCGCGGCCGGCCTGCGCTGGGCCCTCGTCGATCGCAACGCGCGGAAGGGCCAGAGCCCCTCCGACCACGCCCCCCTCATCGTGGAGGTCTCGTGAAGGACTCGCCCGCCGACCCGACCTGGCCGAGCCGCATCGGCGAGATCGTCGACCAGGCCCCGTCGCCCGACCGCGTGCAGGCCTACCGCCTCGCCGACGCCGTCCGGCGCGTCATCGACGGGGTCGCCGTCACCGCCGCCGCCGCCGCCCTGCTCGCCGCCGCCGCCGACGCGCTCGAGGCGGTGGCCGCCGACATCGACGCTGCGGGCGTCCGCAGCGTCACCGAGGGGTTCGCCGAGTCGTCGATCAGCGGCGATCCCCGCAGCCACTTCGACCACTCGCCGATCATGGGCGAGGCCAACCCACTGGCGCCCCCGCTGCGCCTCCACGTCGCCGACGACCACACGGTGACCGGCGAGGTCGTCTTCGGCGCCGCGTACGAGGGACCTCCCGGGTGCGTCCACGGCGGCTACGTCGCCGCGGCGTTCGACGAGATCCTCGGCTTCGCCCAGTCGCTGTCGGGCCAGACCGGGATGACCGGGTCGCTCACCGTCGACTACCGGTCGCCGACCCCGCTGCACGAGCCACTGACGCTCGTCGGGCGGTTCGAGCGGGCCGACGGCCGCAAGATCCACACCTCCGGCACGATCCACGCCGGCGAGCGGCTCTGCGCCGAGGCCACCGGGCTGTTCATCGCGATCGACTTCGCCGCGATGGCCCGGGCGCGGGCGGCCCGGACCCGCGACGACGGGGCGACCCCGGCCGGCTAGGCCGTCGACCCGCCCTCGGGCGGGGCCGCCTTCCGGGGTGCGGCCCGCTTGGTGGCGGCCCGCTTGGTGGTCGCCGTCTTCTTCGCGGGCGTCCGCTTGGTGGCGGCCTTCTTGGCCGGCGCCTTCTTCGTGGTGGCCCGCTTCGTCGCCGCCTTCTTGGCCGGCGCCTTCTTCGTGGTGGCCTTCTTCGTGGTCGCCTTCTTCGCGGGCGCCTTCTTCTTCGTCGCCGCCTTCTTCGCGGGCGCCTTCTTCTTGGTCGCCGCCTTCTTCGCGGGCGCCTTCTTCTTGGTCGCCGCCTTCTTGGCAGGCGCCTTCTTCTTCGTCGCCGCCTTCTTGGCCGGCGCCTTCTTCTTCGTCGCCGCCTTCTTCGCCGGTGCCTTCTTCGTGGCCACAGTGCCCTCCTCGGCTCCGTCGTCGGATGCCTGCTGCTCGGCAGCCGCCTCCTGCGCAGCGCGGAGCTTCCGCCGCTGGGAGACGCTCAGCTTCTTCTCTCCGTCACCCGCCGGTTCGGCGGGTGCGCGGTCGGGGGCCGGGGCCGGCGGTGCGCTCGGCTCCTCGACCTCGTCGGACCCGGACGAGCGGGTGGGCTCGACCGGTTCGCCGTCGGGCTGGGCGGCGTCGTCGGTGTCGTCGTCGGTCTGGTCGCCGTCTTCGGCGACGGCCGATTCCATGCCGGGGAAGGCGAGGTCGATGCCCCGCCGGGGGGTGTCGATCGCGGTGACCACGAACTCCCGGGTCTCGCCGATCGTCAGGGCGTCTCGGGCGCTGCGGGGTGGCGGATCGGAGATCGACTTCAGCGAGATGTAGCAGCGGGTGCCGTCGCACACGACGTAGGCGCCGTGGCTGGCGAACTGCTCGACCTCGGCCTCGATGATCGAGCCGACGGGGTGGGCGCCCACGAACTCGATGAAGGGCAGCGGCTCGTTGTAGGGCTCGGGTTCCTTGCCGCCGCGCTTGCGGCCGGCGGGAGCGTCCTGCTTCGGCTCGGCCTTGGCCTTGGCCTTCGAGGCGCGCTTCTTGGACTTGGAGGCGGGGCGCTTCGACGCGGGCTTGGCCTTGGCGTCCTTCTTCGAGCCGCGGCGCTTGCGCTTGGCGTCGGAGATGGCGCGCCGGCTGGTGGGACCCCGCACCGGCGAACGGGCCAGGAAGATCCAGCCGACGCCGGGCACGTGCTTGCCCCCGAGGAGACGACCCTCGGTGAACAACCAGTCGTAGGTGCCGTGGAACTCCTGGAACGAGTCGTTGGAGAGCACGACGGCGTCGGCGCGGTCGGCGACCTCGAGGATGAACGCGTCGCCCCGGCCGATCACGCCGGCGGGCGGCGTGATGATCTCGCCCTTGTCGATCCGGGCCTCGTAGTCGGCCCGCTCGGACTCGTCGATGCGGTGACCGAACGTCGCGTCGACGATCACGGTCACGTTCGCGTGGTCGAACTCCTTCGAGACCGCGTCGACAGCATCCAGCAACTGCTGGAGGCTGGGCATCGAACGCCCTTCGGTGGCGATGTTCGAGCCGTCGACGACGAGGTGGGTTTCGCCCATGGGCGCCGTCAGTCAACCATGCGGCGCCGTTCCAGCCACGGACCCACCCGCGACAAGATGGGTCGATGCCCATCACCGCAGCCCTGTTCGACTTCGGCGGCGTGGTCCTGTCGAGCCCGTTCGACGCCTTCGCCGACTACGAGCGGGCCCACGACCTGCCCCCCGACTTCATCCGCGGGCTCAACGCGACGAACCCCGACGACAACGCCTGGGCGAAGATGGAACGCAACGACGTCGGCATCGACGAGTTCTGCTCGCTGTTCGAGGCCGAGGCCCGGGCCGCGGGCCACGAGGTCGACGCGAGGATGATTTTGGCCGGGCTCCGGGGCGTGATCCGTCCGCAGATGGTCGAGGCGATCCGGCGGTGCGGCGAGCACCTCAAGACGGCGTGCCTCACCAACAACTTCGTGGCCCCGGCGCCGGGCGACGACGCCGACCACCCGGCCCGGATGGACCCCGAGAGCTTCGACGGCGTCATGGACCTCTTCGACGTCGTCGTCGAGTCGTCCAAGGCGGGCTGTCGCAAGCCCGACCCTCGCTTCTACGAGATCGCGTGCGAGGAACTGGCCATCGACCCGTCGGAGGCGGTGTTCCTCGACGACCTCGGCATCAACCTCAAGCCGGCGCGAGCCATGGGCATGACCACGATCAAGGTCGGTGACCCCGACGTCGCCATCGCCGAGCTCGAGCGGGTGGTCGGCTTCCCGCTCGGCTGACCGCCTCCGGGTCCCCGGTCGACGTGCCCAGGTCAGCGGCGGGTGAGCCGTTCGGCGACGTCGTCGGGCACGAACACCGGGACGAGCGTGCGCCGCAGGTAGTGGGCGCGCTCGGATCGCGAGGGTTCGTGGTCGCCGATGGCGACGAGCGACGTGATCGTGCGCACCAGGTGCTCGATGGCGACGGCCGGCTCGAGCTCGGGTCGCAGTCCGAGCTCACGGTCCGCGAAGAGCGGGTCGACGAACGTGCGCAGCCGGTCGACGAGCGCGGCCATCGCCTGGACCGCGACGTCGGGGGCGAGCACGGCGGCGCCGGTCAGGAGGTCGTGGAGCACGGCGCTGCCGCGCACGAACTCCACGGCGAACTGCACACCGTCGACGAGCAGGTCGACGACGGTTGGTTCGTCGTCGAGGCGG
>JBHIXO010000342.1:0-4874 GCA_041984725.1 Acidimicrobiales bacterium
CTTCAGGGTGCTCGGCGGGGCGTACTCCGTCAGGAGCGAGTACGAGTCGACGCGGATGTGGTACTCGGTCCCGGCCGTCGGCGTGAACGTCACGCGCGATTCGCGAGCGCCGTCGTCGTCGTTGGTCGCGACCGTGGTCAGCGAGCCGACGGTGGTGCCGGTGAACACCCCGATCGTCGAGTCCCACGACACGGGGAAACTCGACCCGAACGTGTTCACGTCGAAGCTCACCGGGGCGGACGCCGGCGCGGTCCACGAGTACCAGACCGTCGCCTCGGGCCCGTAGATCGTCGGCTCCCCGGTCTCGGCCGTCGCGCCCGTGTTGTTGCCTACGACGGTGCCGGCCGCGCCGGAGATGGTCTGCGCGTTCGCGAAGGCGTCGTTGGCCGGTCGGGCGATCTGGCTGTCGAGCCAGCTGCGCAGCGGGTCGTCGTAGGCCTCGGCGAACACCGAGGGATAGGCGCCGCACGCGGTGGGGCCCCAGCTCACGATGCCGAGGAGCGGCTCGTTGACCTCGCCCGTCGTCGGGTCGACGACGGGGCCGCCGGAGTCACCCTGGCAGGTGCCCTCCGTGCCGCCCGGGCCGGTGGGCCCGGCGCCGAACATGGTGAGGTAGTCGAAGCAGCCCGCAGTGAAGGTGCCCTCGACCTGGGCGTCGGTGCGCTTGTCGAGCGTGACCTCGAGCAGGGCGTTCGAGCCCGGACCGCCGCCGGCGACGTCGCCGTGGCCCATGGTGAGGATGGGGTGGTTCTCCGGCAACGACGTGAAGAAGTCGCCGATGCGCGTCCACGGCTTCGTCGACGGCGTGCTCAGCGTGAGGATCGCCGCGTCGTTCTGCGGGAGGTTCGACGAGCAGAAGGTCGCCGAGTAGCCGGGCATGATCTCGATGTCGCTCAGGTAGCGGATCTCGCCCTGGTCGCTCCCCGACAGCGTCGTACCACCGATCCGCACCCGCCAGTTGGCCGGGTTCGTGTCCTGGTCGACGCAGTGTCCCGCGGTGATCACGGTCGTCGGGTTCACCAGCGTGCCGCCGCAGTAGTGGAAGCCGCTCGAGAGCTGGAGCGAGACGTAGTACGGGTACTCGTTCACGCTCGCGGGTGACCCGCCGACGATGTCGGTGCCGAGGCCACCCTCTTCCGGCTTGGGCGGGAGCGGATCGCTCCCCGGCGCCGGGTCGACCGGGGCCGCCTCGTCGTAGACGACGTCCTCGGACTCGACGTCGGGACCGGGGGTCGCGTCGCCGCCGAGCTTCTCGTCCTCGGCGGGCGCCTCGACCGGCAGGACCGCCGGCTCCGGCGGTGTGGTGTCCTCCTCTGCTGCCGCGGTGGTCGCCGCGATCGGCAACCCCACCAACCCGATCGACGCCGCGAACACCGCGCGTCGAAGCCTGTTCCGTCTCATCATGACCGCCCTTCCCGTCATGTCGGAACGCACCCGTCGTGCGTTCTCGCCCTACGGGGTACAACGATCGGTTCCGGGCGAAACGTGCGCGGCGACACCCCAGCGCCATGACGTCCGTCACGCCGACCGCGGTGCGTGCCGATCGCCGGGCAGGTGGCCGGTCACCGCCCCGGAGCGTGACCAGAACGGGTCAGGCGCGCAGCATCCGGTCGATGCGCCGGCCGGCGAACGCGACGCCGACGGCGACCATGGCCGCGAGGTATGCGGCGCGCAGGACGAGCACGCCGCCGACCTCCCCGGTCGTCAGCGCACGACAGAGGTCGACCCCCTGGTACAGGGGCGTCCACTCCACGACTGCGGCCACCCCGTCGGGGTACTCCGACAGCGGGAAGAACGTGGCCGAGAAGAGGAACATCGGCATGATCACGAGGTTCACGTAGTCGAAGTCGAGGATCGAGCGCATGGCGGTCGCGGCGAGGAGTCCGGCCGAGGCGAACGCGGCGCCGATCAGGATCGTGGCCGGGAGGGCGAGGACGGCCCACCACGAGTCGATCAGCCCGAAGACGAGCATCGTGACGAGGAAGCAGCCCGAGTAGAACGCACCCCGGGCCAGCGCCCAGACGACCTCCCCGAGCGCGACGTCGGCGGGTTCGAGCGGCGTGGCCAGCACGCCGTCGTACAACTTCCCGAACTTGAGACGGATGAAGAAGTTGAACGTGGTGTCGAAGATCGCACCGTTCATCGCGGCCGTGGCCAGCATGCCGCTGGCCACGAACGCCTCGTACGTCATCGTCCCGCCGGCGTAGGTCACGTCGCCGACGAGCGAGCCGACACCGATCCCGATCGAGAGCAGGTAGAAGACCGGCTCGAAGATGCCGGCGACGAAGATCGGCCAGTACCGGCGGTAGCCGAGCGCGTTGCGCTCCGTCATGCGGAGGAAGCGGCGTCGCAGGTCGACCGCGGGGGCGACGCGCCCGTGGTCGACGATCGACGTGGGACTCGTCGTCGTCACGGCGTCAACCGCCGTTCGAAGTTCCGGACGCCGACCGGCAGCGCGACGGCCAGGATGGCGACGAGCACGCCGGCATGGACCAGGACCCGATCCTCGAAGATGCCCGTGGTCGCCATCCGGGCGGCCTCGGCCGCATGCCAGAGCGGCGACAGCCAGGCGAGCGGTTCGAGCGCGTCGGGGAGTTGTTCGACCGGGAAGAACGTCCCCGAGAACAGGAACAGCGGCATGATGCCGAGCCGCATGAGGAGCGGGAACGTCTCGTCGCCCTCACGCGACACCGAATAGGCGGCGAGGCTCGCGTAGGTCGTGCCGGCGAGTGCGGCGGCGACGACCACGGCGACCGGGGCCCACGGCGACACGACGCCGCCGACCACTGCGGCCACGACGAGAAATGCGATCGCCGCGACCGAGGCCCGGACGGCGGCGGCGAGGACGAGCCCGCCGTAGACGTCGCCCGGGCCCATCGCGGTCGCGACCATGCTGCGGAACTGGCCCATCCACTTGACGCCCGCCATCACGCCCCACAGCCCGCCCGACGCGACGCTGAGCATGGCGGAGGCGACGAGCAGCCCCGGCGTCACGAACTCGAGGTAGGTGAGACCGTCGATCTCGCCGGTGGCGTCGTCGACGAGACCGCCGACGCCGATGCCCATGGCGCCGAGGAACAGCAACGGCTGGGCGAAGGAGGTGAAGGCGCTGCCCCGCCAGGTGCGGACCCAGACGAGCAGCTCGCGCTCCAGCGCGCGGAACACGAGCGGGGTCACGCCGGCCTACTCATCGACTGGCTACTCATCGAGCGTGCGTCCCGTGAGCACGAGGAACACGTCCTCGAGCGAGGCCCGCCGGGTGAGCGCGGTCTCCGACTCGACGCCACGGTCGTGGAGCGCCTGGCGGGTGGCGTCGCCGTCGTCGGTGTAGAGCAGCAGGCGGTCGGCCAGCGACTCGTGCCGGTCGACGAGCGTGGGCGCGACCTCGACGGCGCGCGCCTGGTCGGCGTCGGTGGTGAAGCGAAGTTCGACGACCTCGGCCGTGACGTGGCGCTCGATGAGGGCGCGCGGCGATCCCTCGTCGACGATCCGGCCGTGGTCCATCACCACGAGGCGGTCACACAGCTGCTCGGCCTCGTCCATGTAGTGCGTCGTGAGCAGGAGCGTGACGCCGGCGCGCTTGAGCCCGTACAGCCGGTCCCACAGCAGGTGTCGGGCCTGCGGGTCGAGTCCGGTCGTCGGTTCGTCCAGCAGCACCAGCTCGGGATCGTTGATCAGCGCACGGGCGATCGCCAGACGGCGCTTCATGCCACCGGAGAGCGGGTCGACGCGGTCGTCGCGTCGGTCCGTCAGCCGGGCGAACTCGAGCAGCTCTTCGGCCCGCTCGGCGATCTGGCGCCGGGGCATGCCGAAGTACCGGCCGTAGACGACGAAGTTGTCCCACACCGACAGGTCGGTGTCGAGGTTGTCCTCCTGGGGCACCGACCCCAGCCGGCTGCGGATGCGTGGTCCGTCGGCCCGGGGGTCGAGTCCGAGGACCGAGAGTTCGCCACCGGACGGCGGCGACACGCAGCCGACCATCCGCATCGTCGATGTCTTGCCGGCGCCGTTGGGCCCGAGGAAACCGAACAGCTCGCCACGCCGGACCTCGAAATCGACCCCGTCGACGGCGCAGAACCCGCCGAACTCCTTGCGCAGGCCCCGTGCGCGGACCAGGACGTCTCCCTCGGGCATCCGGCGCACCGTACAAGCGCTCCGACGCGTCCAGCGAGTGTGCGTGACCCCGTTCGTGCGTGGGCGCGGGACGGCCCCGCACGGGGTGGTGCGGGGCCGTCGTGGAGCCGGTGGCCCGGCCCGGACGGGTCGGGCCGGGCCGCCGGAGACTGCGGGTGGTTACGGGATCCCGATGAGGGTCTCGCAACCACCACCATGGGTGTCGGTGCCCGGCCCGCCGTCACAGGTGTCCGGCGTCCCGGTCGACCCGATCATCTCGTCATCACCGGACCCGCCGGTCAGGTTGTCCGCACCCGACCCGCCATGGACCCGGTCGTTGCCGTTCCCACCCAGGATCGTGTCGTCCTTGCCGTTCCCGCGCAGATCGTCGTTGCCGTCACGACCATTGATCTGGTCCTGACCACCCCGACCCTGGATCTTGTTGTTCTGCGCATCACCGGACAACACATCGTCCTGCTGGGAACCCAGGATGTCCTCGACATCGTTCGCGATCGTGTCGTTGCCCTGACCCGAGGCCGTCCCCGCGGCCAGGTCCACGGTCACCCCGACCGTCGCATTCCGATACGACACCGTGTCGACCTCGGTACCCCCGACGTGATGATCGTTGCCATCGTCACCCCGCAGCACATCCGCCGCCGCGCCACCGTTCAACACGTCGTTGCCCGGACCACCACGCAACTCGTCCGGACCACCCTCACCGAACAACAGATCGTCACCCGAACTGCCCTCGATCAGATCCG
>JBHIXO010000343.1:0-4864 GCA_041984725.1 Acidimicrobiales bacterium
GTGGAAAGTATGCGTGGTCGCATGCGTTTGAGGGTGTGCTGTAAGTCGTTGGAACGAGTACTCCGCCGCCTGGACCTGGGTGGCTGGTTCGCGGTCAGGCAGCGGTGGGAGTTATGTGTGGCGAGGTGGGGGTCGGTGCGCGGGTCCCAGATCTCGACCGGGGTGCGATCGCGTGGCCCGGTGTAGGGCAGTGCGACCTCGTCGCCCGTCCGCGCCGACTCGGCAGCGGCGCACACGACCTCGAGCACCCGGCGTCCGAGATGGACGTCGCTGATCGTCGACGGCGTGCCTCCGACCGCGGACGTCGCGGCCCGGAGCTGGTCGACGTAGCCGAACTGGTCGAGCTGCGGCGGTATCGCGTCGAGCGTCGAGCCGGCGGCGGGGACGGCGGGCGGGGCGAGGGCGACCGGGTCGCCGTCGCGCTCGAGGCTGAGGTCGGGGAGCAGATCGAGGCGCACGACCCCGTCCGCCGACGCGGCCTGCAGGTCCCACGTGGGGGTCTCGTGGCACCACGAGGACTCGACGCGCGTTGTAAGGCCGGACGAGAACCGGACGTCGAGGACGGCGTGGTCCTCGACGGCGATGTCGGGCGACGATTCGTAGGTGGCCCGGACGGCCACCGGGTCGGCGGACGCCGCCCGCAGGACGAGCGCCAGCGGGTGCACGCCGAGATCGAAGGCGACGCCGCCGCCCCAGGCCCGCTCGGTGAAGGACCCCCACGTCGGACGGGGCTGGAGCGCACGCGCCGAGAGGTTCACGAGGGGCCCGAGCCGTGCGATCTCGGCGAGCGCGGTGCCCACGGCGTCGGCGAAGAGGAGGTTCTCGGCGTACACGAGACGGCCGCCGGCCTCGACGACCCGCACCAGCCGGTCGGCGTCGTCCAGGGTCGTGCACAGGGGCTTCTCGACCAGTGCGACGGCGCCGGCCGCCATCGCCCGCAGGGCGTCGGTGGCGTGGCGGTCGGGAGGCGTCGCCACGACGACGACGTCGGCGCCGGCGGGCAGGTCGTCGTAGCGCACGACGCGGCCGCCGGTCTGGGCCACGCGCTGCGCTGCAGACGCCTCGGT
Source organism: Acidimicrobiales bacterium (assembly GCA_041984725.1). Taxonomy (GTDB): domain Bacteria; phylum Actinomycetota; class Acidimicrobiia; order Acidimicrobiales; family Salinilacustritrichaceae; genus Salinilacustrithrix. The sequence goes on from JBHIXO010000343.1 coordinate 1,068, forward strand.
GCGCGAGGCGACCGCGGTCACGGTGTCGCCGAGCGCGGCGATGGCCAGCCCGTGCACGGCCGTGATCCAGCCGGCGCCGGCGAGCGCGAACGTGGTCACGCTGCCCTCGTTCTCATGTTCCGGCGAGCCGGGCGACGATGGGGGCGGCGTCCTCCATGGCCTCGGATTGGACGACGAGGTAGCTGACGTCCCAGCGGTCGCGCCGCTCCTGCAGCCGGTCGACGATCTCGTCGACCGTGCCGATCCAGGCGATCGGGTAGTCGTGCACGTCGGCCGGGTCGAGGCCGAAGGCCGGCGCCATCATCTCGGCGGTGCCCGCCGCGTCGTCGGTGATCACGACGGCGAAGACGAGCATGTTGAGCTCGATGTCGGCGTAGCGGTCGCCCGCCGCCTCCCGGACCCAGGCCAGCTTCTCGTCGGTGCGTTCGGCGGCACCGTTCTGCGCCGCGCCCGCGTCGACCTCGCCGCTCGTGAGCTTCGGGTTGATGCCCACGATGTCGGCGTGCTGGGCGGCGAGGGTGAGGATCCGCCGGCCACCGCCGCCGATCAGCATCGGCGGGCCCGGCTGCTGGACCGGCTTGGGCTGCGCGTCGTACCCGCGCACGGTGTAGTGCTCGCCCTCGAAGTCGACGGTCCCGGGCCCGAAGGCCGCCTTGTGGATGGCGATGCTCTCGGCGAGGCGGTCGATCCGCACGCCGGCGCGGTCGTGGGGGATGCCGGACTGCTCGTAGTCGGTGTTCATCCACCCGGCGCCGATGCCGAACTCGAAGCGACCGCCGGACAGCAGGTCGAGGGTGGCGACCTCCTTGGCGAGGACGACGGGGTGCTTGTAGTCGTTGGCGAAGACCAGCGTGCCGACCCGCAGCGAGGTGGTGGCGTCGGCGGCGGCCATCAGGGCGGGGACCGGGGCGAGCTGGTCGCCGAAGTGGTCCGGCATGAAGAGCGACGAGTAGCCGAGCTCCTCGGCCCGGCGGGCGGTGGCCGCCCACTCCTCGGCGCCGGCGGCGCGGTGGGTCTGGACGCCGAAGCGGAACGGACGTGGATGGGCCATGGATTCCCCCGGGTGGGCCGTCGGTCTGTGGGGTCCACGGTCGGACCTCGTCCGGAGGAACCTATGCGCGGGACCCGAGCGGTGGGACCCGGCGGGCTGCGATCGACCGAGGTGGCCCCGGAACCGGGGGGTCGGCTCGGTACGATCAGCGCCTCGTGGTCCGGCTCCTGTCGAACTCCCTGCGGCTCGTGCTGCTCCTCGTGCTCGCCGTCGCCGCGGTGACCACCACCGGCCTGGCCATCGGGCCGGCTCTCGCCGATCTCGGCGACGTGTCCGAGGGTGCGGTCCAGGAGATCACCCTCGACGACCTGTCCGAGCGGTCCTACGTCTACTCCGCCGACGGCCAGCTCATCGCCACGTTCCAGGAGGAGGAGAACCGGGCGCCGATCGAGATCGAGGACGTCCCCACCCACGTGATCGACGCCGTGCTCTCGGTCGAGGACGCCGACTTCTTCTCCCACGCCGGCGTCAACGTGCGCGCCACGGTGCGGGCGCTGCTCTCCAACGTGGAGACCGGTGCGATCAGCCAGGGCGGGTCGACGATCACCCAGCAGCTCGTCAAGCAGAGCCTGCTCACCTCCGACCAGGACTTCGACCGCAAGACCCGCGAGGCGTTCCTCGCGGTCCGGCTCGAGAAGCAGATGTCCAAGCTCGAGATCCTCGAGCGCTATCTGAACACGATCTACCTCGGCAACCACGCGTACGGCATCCAGGCCGGGGCCGAGACCTACTTCGGCGTCGGCGTCGACGAGCTCGACATCGGCCAGGCCGCCCTGCTCGCCGGTCTCATCCGCGACCCGATCGACTACAACCCGTTCCGCTACCCCGACATCGCGATCGAGCGCCGGCGCATCGCCCTGCGCCGGATGGTCGAGGAGGGGACGATCACCGAGGACGACGCCGCCTTCCACAACGCGGCGCCGATGCCGAGCGAGCCCATCCAGTTCACCCCGCCCCCCGACGACTACTTCGTCGAGGAGGTCAAGCAGGCGCTGCTCGACGACCCCCGCCTCGGCGAGACGGCGACCGAGCGGTACGACGCGGTGTTCCGCGGTGGGCTGCGCATCCACACCACGATCGACCTGCGCCTGCAGTTCCTCGCCGAGGTCGCCCGCAACGAGGTGCTGTCGCGCTTCGCGCTCGAGAACCAGCCGGCCCTGTTCATCGCGGGTCGCAACCAGGCGGGCGAGGACGCCATCGGCACGATCGCGATGGCGACGGTCGAGCCCTCGACCGGGGCCGTCCGGGCCATGGTCGGCGGTCCCGGCTTCAGCGACGAGTCGAAGTTCAACCTGGCGACGCAGGGCTACCGCCAGCCCGGGTCCTCGTTCAAGACGTTCGTCCTCCTCGAACTGCTCGAGCAGGGCTACGCCCCGCAGGACACCGTCTCGGGCCGGGGCCCGTGCACCTTCGACATCCCCGGCGTCGACGAGCCGTACAAGGTCGAGAACTTCGGCAACAGCGGCGGCTTCGTCGGGTCGATCCGCTCGATGACGACCGCGTCGTCCAACTGCGGCTACGTGCGTCTCGGCCAGATCGCCGGGATCGACAACGTGACGTCGCTGGCCGGCGAGCTCGGCGTCCGTACCCGCAACGCCGCCAACGAGATCGTCGACCTCAGCCCCGACATCTTCTCCACGCCCCTCGGCACGCAGGAGGTCACGCCCCTCGGGATGGCCGCCGCGTACGCCGCCATGCCCAACGACGGTTACTACAACCCGCCGTACGTGGTGGAGTACGTGCTCGACCGGCGGAACGACCTCGTCTTCGAGCACGGCGACGTCGGCTACCAGGCCGTCACCGAGGACAGCGCCCGGATCGCCGCCGACATCCTGAAGGCGAACGTGCTCGGCGGCACCGGTGGGCGGGCCCGGGTGTCGGGCCACGACGTCGGCGGCAAGACCGGCACCGCCCAGGACTTCTCCAACGCCTGGTTCGTCGGCTTCAGCAAGCAGTACTCCACGGCCGTCTGGATGGGGGCCATCGAGGGCAACGTCCCGATGCGACGGGTCGGTGGCCGCAGCGTGACCGGCGGCTCGTACCCGGCCGAGATCTTCGGCCAGTTCATGAACGCCGTGCTCGAGAACCTCGAGCCCGAGGACTTCGCCGACGCACCCCGTCGGTCGGGCCAGGGTTCGCTCCGGGTCGACCCCGAGATCGACCGCGGGGGCTCCACCGCGACCCGCCCGGCACGACCCGCCCGGCCGTCTCGGCCCACGGCCACCACCGCCCCCGCCGACGGTGGCGGCGGCGGTGACGACGGGGACGGAGGGGACGGCGGCGAGGGAGACGGCGGAGACGACGGGGACGGTGGCGGCGGCGGCCCGACGTCGGCGCCCGCCACGACCGCGCCGGCCCCGACCACGGCGCCACCGACCACGGGAGACTTCATCGAGCCATGAACCCCTGGAAGCAACTGCTCGACGTCCAGGCCCTCGACACCGCGGTCACCCAGCTGGCCCACCGCAGCGCGACCCTGCCCGAGCGCGCGGCGCTCGCCGAGGTCGAGGGTTCGCTCGCCGATCTGCGTCGTCGGGTCGATGCCGCCGAGGCCGACAAGCACGTCCTGGTGAAGGACCAGAAGCGCATCGAGGACGAGATCTCCTCCATCGAGGAGAAGATCGCCGGTGCCGAGAAGACGCTCTACGGGGGCGGCAGCTCCGACCCGAAGGAGCTGCAGGCCCTCCAGGACGAGGTCGAGTCCCTCCGCGGCCGCATCTCCCGCCTCGAGGACGAGGAGCTCGAG
>JBHIXO010000344.1:0-4852 GCA_041984725.1 Acidimicrobiales bacterium
GTGGCCCGAGCCCTACCGGTTGCCCCGCGCCGTGCACTTCGACCACGAGGTCGGCCGCATCCTGCAGTCGTGCGGGATCGGCGAGACGCTGCGCACCATCTCCGAGCCTGCCGAGGTCTACGAGTGGCGCAACGGGGCGGGGACCACGTTGCTGCGGTTCGGTCGCATCGGTGTCGCCGCCTCCGGATGGCCGTTCTCGTCGATGTTCAGCCAACCGGAGCTCGAGGCCACCCTCGTCGCCCGCACCGACGAGCTCGCCGGGCTCGAGGTCCGGCGGGGCGTCCGGGTCACCGGTCTCGACCAGCGCGCCGATCACGTCGTCGTGACCCACGACGCCGGCGCGGTGCGCGCCCGCTACGCGGTCGGTTGCGACGGCGCCAACTCCACCGTGCGCGGCCTGCTCGGCATCGACGTGGACGACCACGGCTTCCACCACGACTGGCTGATCGTCGACGTGATCCTCGACGACGCCCGGGTCTTCGACCCCGTCAACCTCCAGGTGTGCGACCCCGCCCGGCCGACGACCGCGGTGTCGGGCGGGCCGGGCCGGCGACGCTGGGAGTTCATGCGGCTGCCCGACGAGACCGTCGACGACCTGAACCGCGAGGAGCGGGCGTGGGAGCTCCTCGCCCCGTGGGACGTGCACCCCGGCAACGCGCAGCTCGAACGCCACGTCGTCTACACGTTCCAGGCGCGGGTCGCGACGCGCTGGCACGAGGGACGAGCGTTCCTCGCCGGCGACGCCGCCCACCTGATGCCTCCGTTCGCCGGCCAGGGCATGTGCAGCGGGATCCGCGACGCCGCCAACCTCGCCTGGAAGCTCGACCTGGTCATCCGCGACCTCGCACCGCCGGCGCTCCTCGCCACGTACGACGAGGAACGGCGCCCGAACGCCGATGCGGCCATCGACTTCTCGATCGAGCTCGGCAAGGTCATCTGCGTCGCCGACCCGGACGAGGCCGCGGCGCGCGACGAGGCCATGGCCGGCGCGGTCGACGGCAGCGTCAGCGAGGCCCCACCCATGCCCGGCATCGAGTCCGGGCTCCTGCACGACGGGCCGGCGCCGCTCGCCGGGACCGTCGCCCCGCAGGGCCATCTCGACGGGCGGCTCGTCGACGACGTCCACGGCGCCGGCTGGCGGTTGCTCACCGTCGACGACGACCCGGATGCCACGACGCCGGCTGCCAGCGACTGGTTCGCCTCGATCGGCGGCGCCGTCGTCGACGTGCGAGCCTCCGACGACCTCGCCGGGTGGTTCGCCGCCCACGACATCCGCTGGGCGCTCCAGCGGCCCGACTTCCACGTGTACGGCACCGCCCCCGACGCCACCGGCGCCGACGCCCTGCTCGCCGACCTCCGCACCCGAATCGCCACCGACTGACCGAGGAACCACCATGAAGCTCGCCAACCACGACGGCCGTCTCGCCCTCGTCCTCGACGACGGCATCGCCGACGTCCACACCGCATCCGACGGGCGGTTCGGACCCGATCCGATGGCCGCGTTCGACGACTGGCCGGCCTTCGTCACCTGGGCGGGCGCCGTGACGACCCCGACCGGCCCGCTCGACGAGGCCCGGCTCGGCTGCCCGGTACCCCGGCCGCGCCAGGTCTTCGCCATCGGTCTGAACTACCGGACCCACGCCGAGGAGTCGGGCATGACGATCCCCGAGGTGCCCGCGGCGTTCACGAAGTTCCCCGCGTCGCTCGGCGGCCCCTTCGACGACATCGAGATCCACGGCGCCACCGTCGACTGGGAGGTCGAACTGGTCGCCGTGATCGGCACCACGGCCGACCGGGTCGCGGAAGCCGACGCCTGGGACCACGTCGCCGGGCTCACGGTCGGCCAGGACATCAGCGACCGCACGCTGCAGTTCGCCGCGGCGATGCAGTTCTCGCTCGGCAAGTCGCGACGCGGCTACGGCCCGATGGGGCCGTGGCTCGTCACCCCCGACGAGGTGCCCGATCCCGACGACCTCGCCCTCGGCTGCAAGGTCGACGACGAGGTCGTGCAGGACGCCCGGACGAACGACCTCATCTTCTCCGTGCCCCAGCTCGTGGCCGAGCTGTCCGCCGTGCTGCCCCTCCTGCCGGGCGACGTGATCTTCACCGGCACGCCGGCCGGCGTCGGGATGGCCCGCACCCCGCCGCGCGGTCTGCAGCCCGGGGAGGTGCTCGAGACCTGGATCGAGGGCATCGGCACCATCCGCAACCGCTGCGTCGCACCGTGAACCGCGTCGTCCTCACCGGGACCGGGGTGCCGGTTCCCGACCCCGACCGCGCCGGCGCCGGGACCCTCGTCGAGCTCGACGGCGTCCTCCTCCAGGTCGACGCCGGCCGCGGCACCGTGCAGCGGCTCACCGCCGCGATGGCGCCCGTGCAGACGCTCGACGTGGTCCTGCTCACCCACCACCACTCCGACCACCTCACCGGCCTCGCCGACCTGGTGCTCACCCGCTGGCTCGGCGGCGCCGCCCGCACGACGATCGTCGCGCCCGCCGGGCCGACCGCCCGGTTCGCCGAAGGCGTGCTCGACCAGTGGGCCGACGACGTCGCCGTCCGCATCGAGCACGCCGGCCACGACGGGTCGCCCACCGTCGACGTGCGCAGCTTCGACGCCGGCGACGTCGCCGTCGAGGTGTGGCGCAGCGGTGACGTCGTCGTCTCCGCGATCGCCGTCCACCACGAGCCGGTCCTGCCGGCCGTCGCCTACCGCATCGACGGCCCGTCGGGCTCGGTGGTCGTGAGCGGCGACACGACCGTCTGCGCCGAGGTCGAGGCCCTCGCCGCCGGGGTCGACGTGCTCGTCCACGAGGTCCGCCTCCGCGCCTTCGCCGAGCAGATGGCCGGGACCCACTACGAACCGATCGCGGCCTACCACGCCGACGCCGTCGACCTCGGTGCGATGGCCGAACGGGCCGGCGTCCGGCGCCTGGTCCTCACGCACTACATCCCGATCCCGGTCGACGGCCACGACGCCTTCGTCGACGAGGTCCGCAGCGGCGGGTACACCGGCGAACTGCTCGCCGGCGACGACCTCACGACCGCCCGCTGGTGATCGGCCGCGCCCGCCCGACGGCCTGCCGTCGGGCCGGCCGGTACGGCAGCGCGGCGCGCGCTCGCTACCCTCGTCGCCGGGAAGCCGGGAAGTCTGGTCGGCAACGAGCACGTGCAGCTGCGAGGAGCAGTCGTTGGAACGGACTTCCACCACCCACCTGACGCGTACTGCGGTCGGGCGCGAGCGCTGACCGACGGTGCTCGCCCTCCTCGTGCTCCACGCCGTCGTCGGCGGTGTCGTCCTGCTCGGCGCCCCGCGCCTCGGCCGGGCCGGCCACGCGCTGGCGGCCGTCCCGATGGTGGCGACCCTCGCGCTCGTCGCGACGCGCTGGACCGATGCGGTCGAGGGCACCCCCACCGTCGACCGTGCCGTGTGGATCGACGGCCTGGGGCTCACGGCCGACGCCCGGATCGATGGGTTCTCGCTGCTCATGGTCCTGCTCGTCTCGGGCATGGGGACCCTGGTCATCGCCTACGGCGCGTCGTACTTCGGCCCCGGCACCAAGGGGGTGCGCACGGCCGGGCTGCTCGTCCTGTTCGGCGGCTCGATGCTCGGCCTGGTGACCGCCGATCACCTGATCTGGCTGTACGTGTGCTGGGAGCTCACGTCGGTGACGTCGTACCTGCTCATCGGGTGGACCCAGGAGAAGCCCGAGCAGCGCACGGCCGCGCTCCAGGCGTTGTTCGTCACCGGCGCGGGCGGCCTCGCCATGCTCGGCGGCTTCGTCATCGTCGCCCGCGAGGCCGGCACCTGGTCGATGACCGAGATCCTGGCGGCGCCCCCCTCGGGTGGCGCGGTGCCCGCCGGGCTCGTGCTCGTCCTCCTCGGCGCGATCACCAAGTCGGCGCAGGTGCCGTTCCACTTCTGGCTCCCCGGGGCGATGGTGGCCCCGACGCCGATCAGCGCCTATCTCCACTCGGCGACGATGGTGAAGGCCGGCGTCTACCTCGTCGCCCGCTTCGCCCCGGCGTTCGCCGAGGTCGGGGTCTGGCGCCCCGTGGTGATCGGCCTCGGCCTGGCCACGATGGTCCACGGCGGGCTGCGCGCCCTGCGCCAGCACGACCTCAAGCTCCTGCTGGCGTTCGGCACGGTGAGCCAGCTCGGGTTCCTCGTCGTGCTCGCCGGCGCGGGGGAGAAGGGCGCGACCAAGGCGCTGACCGTGCTGCTCCTGGCCCACGCGCTGTTCAAGGGTGCACTGTTCCTCGTCGTCGGCATGGTCGACCACGAGCTCGGCACCCGCGACCTCCGCGAGCTCCCGGCCCTGCGGAACGGGTGGACGACCGTCCGGGTCGTGGCCATCGTGTCCGGCGCATCGATGGCCGGGCTGCCGCCCGTCCTGGGTTTCGTCTCCAAGGAGTCCGCCTACGAGGCGTTCGCCCACGGCGGCACCGGCGAGGCGCTGACCCTCGCCGGCCTGGTCGTCGGCTCGGTCCTGACCTTCGCCTACACGGCCCGCTTCCTCCGCCCCTTCCTCGCACCCTCGGGCGAGCCGGCGACGCACCGACCGTCGGCCGCGTTCTCGGCACCGGCCGTGCTCCTCGCCGCCGGGACGGTCGCCGCCGGCCTCGCGGTCCCCGTCCTCGACCCGCTGATCGACGCCGCGGCCAACGCGCTCGACCCCGACGTCGGCACCGTCCACCTCGCCCTGTGGCACGGCTTCAACCTCGCCCTCGGGTTGTCGGCGCTCACGATCGTCGCCGGCGCCGGACTCGTCGCGATCCGCGGCCGGGTCGAGGCCCTCCAGGCCCGACGCTCGCCCGGCGTGTTCGCCGACGCCGGGTTCGCCCGCGGCAGCCG
>JBHIXO010000345.1:0-4849 GCA_041984725.1 Acidimicrobiales bacterium
GATTGGACGTACCTCACGCTCAAGTTCAATTCCCACGACCGCACCACCGTCCGAGCGGACGCGCGTCTCAGCCACCACGGCAACACCTGCACCGGCAAAGCCTGATTCGACGACATCACTCTCACGCCGCTCAGTCCACCACAGCCGTCGTCCACCAAGGCTGACTCAAAGTAGCGTCGGTCGGCCGCTCGGCGATGGCCGCCGGAGCCGGCGACATCCGGTCGCTCGGCACGGGCAACCCCGGTGCGGCCAACGCGATCAAGGAGCTCGGAGCCGGCTGGGGCTACGCGGTCCTCGTCGCCGACATCGCGAAGGGCGCGGCCGCATCCGCAGCCGGTCGGGCGCTCGCCGGCGACACCGGTGCGCACGTCGGCGGATGCGCGGCCGTCGCCGGCCACTGCTACCCCGTCACCGACGGCTTCGACGGGGGCAAGGGCGTGGCGGCGAGCGTCGGTCAGTGCGCCGTGACCTTCCCCGCCTACTTCCTCCCCGACCTCGCCCTCGCCGGGCTGACCGGCGCCCTGCCGTGGTGGAAGGCGCGCGCCGAGGCGGCGACGATGGTGTCGGCGGCGGCCTGGACCGCGGCGGGCGTGGTGTGGTGGAAGCGGGGCTGGTCGAACCTCTGGGGTCCGGCGCCGTCGGCCGCGCTGCCGGTCGCCGCCGCGACGACGTCGGCGATGATCCTGCAACGCTTCCGGGCCGGCGCAGTGCGGGCCGCGGCCGCCCGGGCGCGGGCCGACACCGTCAGCAGCAACGGGCGCGTGCCCCACCTCGCCCCCGAGGCCGTCACGTGACCGGCGCCGCCGGCGGGGGCGACGTCGGGCGGGTCGGACTCGTCACCGACTCGAACAGCCAACTCCCGCCCGAACTCGCCGAGCGCTACGGCGTCGAGATCGTGCCGCTCACCGTCACGGTCGACGGCGAGGCGTTCGCCGAGGGCGTCGACCTCGACGCCGACGGCTTCTTCGCCCGCTACGACGGCGGTGCCGCGCCGACCGTGACCACGGCAGCGCCGTCGCCGGGCTCCTTCGTGGCGGCCTACGAGCGGCTGGCGGCGCGCGGCGTGGACGAGATCCTCTCCGTGCACATCGGGGCCGCGGTGTCGGCCACGCTCAACAGCGCCCGGCTGGCCGTCGACGCCTCGCCCGTCCCGGTGCGCCTGGTCGACACCGGCACCGCCAGCTTCGGCGTCGCCGCCTGCTGCTGGGAGGCCGCCGAGGCGCTGGCCCGCGGCGCGGACATCGACGAGGCGGCGGCGGTCGCCGAGGCCCTCGCCCCGAGCGTCGAGAACGTCTTCGTGGTCGGTGGCCTCGACATCGTCCGGGCCGGCGGTCGGCTCGCGGCGGGCACGACCGACGCGGACGGCATCCCGGTCCTGTCGCTGGTCGACGGCGAGATCCGGGCCGTGGGCGCGGTCGGCGACGTCGACGCCGCGGTCGAGGCCATGGCCGCCCACGTCCTCGCCGGCCGGGCCGCCAGCGCCGGTCGCCCGGTCAAGGTCGCGGTCGGCATCGCCGACGCCGCCACCGCACCGTTGTCCGAGGCGCTGTGGTCACGCCTCGCGGGGGAGCCGGTCGTCGCCGAGGTCGTCCACTACCGCATCGGCCCGAGCGTCGGCGTCCACACCGGCCCCGGCACCGTCGGCTGCTTCTCCTGGGGCTGACCCCTGCCAGAAGCGGAGGCGGTGTTCCGCTGGTCCTGCCAGAAGCGGAGGGGTCAGAGGTCCTCGGCGAGCGCGTCCACGATCAGGCTCAGCAGCATCCCGAGGTAGTGGTAGATCGACCAGGCGGCCGATTCGGGGTCGTCGGGGTCGAGGTCGGCGGGGTCGTCGTCCTCGCCGACGTCGAGGCGGGTCCCGAGGACGAGGCGCAGGTCGTTCAGGCCCCGCATCCAGGCCGACAGGGTCTCCCCGTCGACCTCGCGCTTGTCCGCGCCGGCGTCGAGGGTCTCCTCGAGCAGGTCGAGGGTGGCGAAGCGCTTCTCGAGCAGCTCGTCGCGCACCAGGGCGTGGTAGCCGGCGTCGCGCTCGGGGTCGTTCGCGTAAGCGGTCGGGAACAGGCGGGTGAGGGACGGGTCGTCGGTCGTGAGCAGGTCGCGCAGCTGCGGGACGAGCGAGCGCAGCAGCGCCTGCTCGGTGTCGGGCAGCGTGATCCGGTAGCGATCGGCGGCGACCCGCTGGATCCGTCGGCGGGGGAACAGCGCCATCAGCCGGCCACCTACTGCTGCTCCATCGTCGCCCAGAGGCCGTGCTCGTGGAGCCGGAACACGTCGAGCTCGACCTTCTCCCTCGGGCCGTTGCTCACCGCGGCCCGGCCCTTCTCGTGCACGTCGAGCATCAGCTCGTCGGCCTTGGCCTGGGAATACCCGAACAGCTTCTGGAACACGTAGGACACGTAGCTCATCAGGTTGATCGGGTCGTTCCACACGACGGCGACCCACGGCAGGTCCTCGTCGACGTCGACCCCCTCGTCGATGTCGGGCTCGACGACCTCGAGCGGCGCGGTCATGCCGGAACGGCCGCGCGCTCGCGGCGCCCCGACGGCACCGGCTCGACCACCGTGCACCGCAGCCGCACGTACACCGCGGCCCCGAGCACGAGCATCGACCCGACGATGTGCGAGAGCACGAGGCCCTGGGGCACCCCGGCGAAGTACTGGGTGTAGCCGACGAACCCCTGGACGAAGACCACGACGAGCAGCACCCGGAGCGCACCCTCGACCGCGGGGCCGGCGGCACCCCGGCGCACCCGGAAGAACGTCCAGACCGTCAGCGCCACGAGCACCCACACCGCGATCGTGTGGATGCGGGTGATGTCGGTCAAGGCGATGTCGAGGCGCTCGACGTCGGCGTCGCCGCCGTGGGGTCCGGCGCCCGTCACCGCCGTGCCGGTGACCAGCACGGCCGCCGCCAGCGCGACGATGCCCGTGGCCGCGCGGGCGACCTCGGGGGTGGCCGTGCTGCGCCGCTCGCCACCGTCGGGCTCCCCGGCCCGGTGGTGGAGCACGACGGCGCACGCGACCAGCACGGCGGACAGCAGGAAGTGCGCCATCACGACGGGCGGCGTCAGGTGGGTGAGGACGGTGATCCCGCCGAGCACGACCTGCGCGGCGACGCCGGCCACCAGCGCCCACGACCAGCGGGTGAGGTCGCGCCGGCGAGGCGTGCGCCAGCGGGACCCGAGCACGGCGAGCACGACCGCGACCGAGACCAGCCCGGTGATCAGTCGGTTCACGAACTCGATCCAGCCGTGGTTCCCCGACGCCTCCGTGGGGACGAGGCTCGACGGCTCGCAGTTCGGCCACGTCGAGCACCCGAGGCCCGAGCCGGTGAGCCGGACCGCTGCGCCCGTCACGACGATGAAGCCGAGGGCGAGGAGCGCGAAGAGGGTGATCCGGCGGTACGCCGTGGGGGAGAACTGCGGCCGCACCCCACCAGCGTGGCGAATCGGATCACGGCCGCACCACTCACGACGGCCCCGGACCCGCGCGATCGCGTGCCTTGGGAGGGTTCCACCCCTCCGGCGTAGGCTCCCGCTCGTCATGCTCGTGGCCGCTTCTCCCTCGCTCCGCACCACGATCGGCGGCTACGTGGCGCTCACGAAGCCACGGATCATCGAGTTGCTGCTCGTCACGACCGTGCCGACCCAGGTCGTCGCCGCCCGGGGCCTCCCGTCGGGCTGGCTGATCCTGTGGACCGTGCTCGGCGGGTCGCTCGCCGCCGGCGGCGCCAACGCCGTCAACATGTACGTCGACCGCGACATCGACAAGCTGATGAAGCGGACGGCGAACCGACCGCTGGTCACCGGCGTCATCGAGCCCCGCAACGCGCTCGTCTTCGCCGTCGCCCTCGAGATCGCGGCGTTCGCCCTGCTGTGGGGTGCGGTCAACCTGCTCTCGGCCGTGCTCGCCGTGTCGGCCTGCCTCTTCTACGTGTTCGTGTACACGCTGTGGCTGAAGCGGACGTCGAGCCAGAACATCGTGATCGGCGGCGCCGCCGGGGCCGTGCCCGTGCTCATCGGCTGGTCGAGCGTGACCAACAGCCTCGACTGGGCGCCCGTCATCCTCTTCGCCGTCATCTTCTACTGGACCCCGCCCCACTTCTGGGCGCTGGCCATCAAGTACAAGGACGACTACGCGGCCGCCGAGGTGCCGATGCTGCCCGTCGTCGCCGACCACCGCACCACCAGCATCCGGATCATCGCCTACACGCTCCTGCTGTGGGTCCTGACGCTCGTGTTCGCCCCCGTCGCCGAGATGGGCGCGATCTACCTCGTGGCCGCCGTCGGCCTCGGTGCGATCTTCACCTTCCAGACCGTCCGCCTCTTCGTGGAACAGACCTCGGAGCGGGCCATGCGGGTGTTCGGCTGGTCGATCACCTACGTGACCCTCCTGTTCGGTGCCATGGCCCTCGACCAGCTGGTCCGCCACGGCCTCTGAGTGCTCGTGACCGATCTCGACGACGGCCCGACAGCGGTGCTTCGACCGCCGTTCACCGTTTTCGTCGGCATCTCGGGCTCTTGGGTAACGTCCGCTCCGATTCGCCCACGATCCGGAACCGTTCGCGGTGCTGGGCCCAGCGGGCCCGCGCCGGCCGGAGGAGAACACCCCTGCGATGACCGTGACTGACACCGAGGCGCCTCCCGACGCACCCGCCGGGGGCGCGACCGCCGCTGCCGGGGCCTCCCCGGGTTCCGATCGAGCCAGCGGGTTCGCGGCCGCGCTCGGCTCCGCCGACCACAAGCTGGTCGGCCGCCTCTTCATCGCCACCTCCTGCATCTTCCTGGTGGTGGCCGGCATCGCCGGCGCCCTCGTGGGCGTCGAGCGCGCCGACGTGAGCGGCATCGACGTCC
>JBHIXO010000346.1:0-4843 GCA_041984725.1 Acidimicrobiales bacterium
CCTCGAGTGTCCGGACCGCGTCGCCGAGACGGCCCAGCGCGAGGTGGATGTCGGCGAGGGCGAGCGAACACCCGAGCGCGTCGGAGACGTGGCCTGCGGCCACCAGCGCATCGATGGCGTCGCGGTACCGGTCGGCCGCCGTCTCCAGATCTCCGTTCGACCAACGGGCCAGCCCCACGAGGGCCGACGCACTCCCCCGCCGGAGGTGATCGGTGGGTTCGACGAGATCGAGCGCGGCGGTCGCGTGCGCGATCGTCGCGTCGGTGTCACCGGAGAAGAGGGCGAGCGCGGCCCGGTAGATGTGGGCCTGGGCGGGAAGGGCGGCGAACTCGTGATGGTCGACGAACACCGGCCGGATCGACGAGCTCGGGATTGCCTCGATGGCGCGCAGGAGCGCATCCACATCGGTCGTGTCGCCCGCTGCCATTCGTGCGCCGACGAGGTGCATCGCGAGCACGGGGCGCTCGGCGACGAGCTCGTCCGGCAGCTCCTCGAGCCAGCGCCGCAGGGTCTCCTCCTGTCGCGCTCGGCGCAGCGTCGGGGCTTCGAGCTCGATGAGGCGCGCCGCTCGGACGAGGTCGCGACCGGCGAACGCGTGGCTGACCGCGGCCGCCGGGTCGCCGTGTTCGTGGAACCAGACGGCGGCGCGTCGGTGGAGTTCGGCCACGTCTTCGGGCCGCTGATCGGCGAGGCGGGCTCGGAGCACGTCGGCGAACAGGTGGTGGTAGCGGAACCAGTGGCGTCGGTCGTCGAGGGAGACCAGGAACAGGTTCGACCGATCGAGGCGATCGAGGATCGCACCCGCGTCGCCCCGTCCGGTCACGGCACCACAGACGTCGGCGGACAGGCGGTGCAGGATCGATGTCTCGAGGAGGAAGGACCTCGTCTCCGGTGCCTGGCGATCGAGGACCTCGTCGGTGAGGTAGTCGACGACGAACCGGTCGTCGCCCGCGAAGTCGGCGATGAAGGCCGACGGATCGCTGCGCTCCCGGAGGGAGATCGCCGCCAGTTGCAGGGCGGCGATCCAGCCCTCGGTGCGTGACTCGAGTGTCGCGACGTCCTCGGATCCGAGGTCGAGCCCGGCGGTGTCGCGGAGGTACGCCGCCACCTCCTCGGCGGTGAACCGGAGGTCCGATGCTCGGAGCTCGAGGAGATCGCCGCGTGCCCGGAGCGTGGCCAACGGCCAGGGCGGATCAGCACGTGTCGCCACGACGAGATGGAACCCGGGCGGGGCGTGCTCGATCAGGAAGCGCATCGATTCGTGGACCGCGACCGATTCGATGACGTGGTAGTCGTCCAGGACGACCACCGTGTCGTCGCGCGTGGCGAGGTCGTTGACGAGCGCACCGACGACGTCCTCGAGCGCGGTCGGCGACGAGCCGAGGATGCGGAGCGCGACCGCCCCGAGGTCCGGGTCGGCCGCACGTAGGGCGGCGATCACGTAGCTCCAGAACCGCGTGGGGTCGCTGTCACGCTGGTCCAGCGAGAGCCAGGCCGTCCGCCTTCCGGTCTGCTCGGAGTCGACGAAGTGGCTCAGCAGGGTCGTCTTGCCGAACCCCGCCGGCGCCGACACGAGGACGACCTTCGGCATCCGCCCGTCGGTGAGGCGTCCGTCCAGACGTGCCCGCGACAGCGCGCCGTGCCGCCGGCGAGGAGCGTGGAGCTTCGTCTCCAGCAGGAGGCGACCAGCGTCGTCCACGGACGGGCTACGCCGCTCGCCGACGGTCGCCGGACCCGCGACCGCTCGTCTCGACACGTGAACGAGGCGTCGTCGGGATCCTGTCCACGCGAGCATTGTGCTCCCCGCACGACGGCGGTGCACGATGCGGGCGCGCCGACCTCACGATTCCACCACCGACTTCGTCGAGCGGCGCAGCACGATGCCGATGCCGACGAACCAGACGATCGAGCCCAGGCCGAAGACCATCTCGACGGCTTCGAAGTCGGGGACGATGGTGACGAGACCTGCGACGGCGGTCACGGCGCCCACACCGTTGAGCCGGCGGGGCAGCCGGGTGGTGAGCATCCCGGCGACCGAGACCAGGGCGATCCAGATGGCGCCGACGAGCTCGTTGCCGCCGCCGAGGCCGTTCGTGACGGCGTCGATCGTCGACCACACCGTCGCGGCACGGTCGGGGTCCGACTCGGCGAGGTCGGCGACGGCCTCGATGCCGATGTTGGAGACCATGCCGGTCGCGAACATCAGTGCGGCCCAGATGACCGCGAACACCATGCCGGCGTTCGCCAGCGCCGGCATCCGGTCGACGAAGCGCTGACGGAGCGCGAGCGCGAGCGGCACCAGGGCGGCGCCGAACACGAGGAAGATGCCGATGTACCAGGCGAGCAGTGCGCCCTGGTGGCCGACGAGGAAGTCGACGGACTCGGCGGCGGTGGCGTCGGGGTCGGTGTAGTCGGCGAGCGTGGCGTACAGGGCGATGCCGTAGCCGAAGGTGGCGGCGGCGAGGAGCGCCGCCGCACCGCCGCCGCGCTGCAGACGGGCAGGGTCGTCACCCGACCGATCGGTCAGGAGGGCCGAGGGTGTGGTGCTGGTCATGACGGTGTGCCTTTCGTCGGTGATTCGGGATGGATCGGAGAGCCGGGGGGATCGAGGCGCCGGAGACCGACGACGTCGACGTTGATCGAGGTGAAGTGGGCGAGAAGTCCGTTGAGGTGCGAGGCGTCGCGTACGTCCCCGATGAGGCGGGTGGTCCCGTGATCGGTGCCTTCGATCGCGAAGTCGTCGATCACCGGACGGAGGATCCGTGCGGAGGCTCGGCCACGGATCTCGATCTCGTAGCGGGCGGGTCGGTGCATGGCCTGATGCTCCGTCCGGAGCGGGTGGGCGCACATCACCCTCCCCGCGATCTCACCCGGGTGAGCCGCTCGGCGGTCCGGCCGACGTCCGGCCCGTCGTAGCCTGGGCCGATGGCCGGTCCGGACCCGACCGTCACCGCCACCAAGGTCACCCCACCCCGGCCTCCCGGCCGTTACCTCCGTCGCGGTCGCCTCCTCGATCTCGTCGACGCTTCGGTCGACGCGGGCCGGGGTGTCGTGCTGGTCAGCGCGCCCGCGGGTTCGGGCAAGTCGACCCTGGTCAACGGCTGGCTCGACGCTCGGGGGACGCCGGCGGGATGGCTGCAGGTCGACGAGGGCGACAACGACCCGGCGGGATTCTGGACCTACGTCGCGGCGTCGCTCCGGGACGCGGTACCGAACCTGGTCGAGTCGGTCGGAGCCGCCCTCGGTGACGGGCTCCCCGAGACCGTGAGCACGGTCGTGAACGAGATCGCCGCCCGTGCCCACGACGTGGTCCTGGTCATCGACGACTACCACCTCGTGACCAACCCCGACGTCCACGAGAGCGTCGAACGCCTCATCTCGCTCCGCCCCTCGAACCTGGTCGTCGTCGTGTCGACACGGGTGGACCCGCCGTTCCGGCTCGGCCGACTCCGCGTGCGCGAGCAGCTCACGGAGATCCGCGGGGACGACCTCCGGTTCGACGCGGACGAGGCCGGCTGGCTGCTCGACGCCGAGGCGAACGGGCTGCATCGTGCATCGGTCGATCGTCTGCAGGACCGGACCGAGGGCTGGGCGGCCGGGTTGGTGCTCGCCGGCCTGTCGCTGCGTGGCGAGGACGACGTCGAGGACTTCGTCGCCTCGTTCCACGGCGACGACCAACTCGTGGCCGACTACCTGACCGAGGAGCTCCTCGAGTCGGTCGAACCGCGCGAGCGGCGCCGGCTCCTCGAGGTGTCGGTCCTCGAACGTCTCTCCGGTCCCCTCGTCGACGAGGTCTGCGGGGTCGAGGACGGCGCTCGGTGGCTGGCCGAGCTCGCGGTGTCGAACCAACTGGTCATCGCCCTCGACCGCACCGGAACCTGGTACCGGTTCCACCACCTCCTCCGGGACCTCCTGCGCGCCGAGCTCGCACGATCGGCTCCGGAGCGGCGCGCCGAGCTCCACGCCGCCGCCGGACGCTGGCACGCGCAGACCGGAGACCTGATGGCGGCCATCGAGCACCACCTGCAGGCCGGCCGACGCGTCGAGGCGGCCGACCTCGTCGCCGAGAACGCCACCACGCTGCTCAACATCGGGCGGACCTACACGGTGACGCGCTACATCGAGCGCCTCGGCGACCTGGTGGACGAGCACGGGGGGCTGGCGATCGTCCACGGCTGGGTCTCGTTCGTCACGGGCCGCTTCTCCGAGGCCCAGCGAGCGCTCGGGATCGCGAGCCGGCTCGACATCGACGGGGTGAATGCCGGACTGATCCTGTCGTTGTCCGCCATGATCCACCTGGCTCGCGGTGACGTCGCCGCCGCACTCGAGACGGTCCGAGTCGAGGCGCCGGAGACGCAACCGACCCACCCGATGGTGCTCGGCGGCGTCCGGGTCATGGCCGGGCGCTTCGACGAGGCGAGACCGTTCCTCACCCGGGCGAACGAGATGGCCGCGACCCTCCCCGACCACTTCGTCGCCGCCGTCACCCCCGCCTTCGAGGCGATCGCCGAGATCGAGAGCGGTCGTCCCGACGCGGCACGTGACCTCGCCACGGCGACGATCACCTTCGCCGAGGAACGCCGCATCGGCGAGGCGCACCAACTGGCGCTCGCACACAGCGTCGTGGCGAGAACGACCGCCGAACCCGACGAGGCGATGACGTCGGCGCTGCGTGGCGTCCGCCTCGCCCGCCGGTCACCCGAGAAGCTCATGCTCACCTACGCGCTCGCCACCGCGGCCGACGTCGCCTTCGAGCAGGACCATGCCGACGCCGACGCACTCCTCGACGAGGCCCGCTCGATCGTCGACCGGTGCGTCGACCCCGGGATCGCCGGTCGTCACC
>JBHIXO010000347.1:0-4838 GCA_041984725.1 Acidimicrobiales bacterium
ACCATGATGAAGGTGTAGCCGACGATCTGCCGGGTCGTCTCCAGGGTGCCGGCCACCACGGGCAGCATCGGGAACGACGCCGCGGCGTAGTCGTCGCGGGAGAAGTCGGGGAGTCGGTCGAGCAGGCCGGTGGCCGTGGCGGGAAGCCGGTGAACGGATCCGGGATGGCGGGCATGGGACTCCTCGTCGTGGCAGGCGGGTGATGTCATGACGACGAACGGGGCGGCGCCGGATCGACACCCGTGGTCGCAGGACTCCGTTCTCAGACGGCGTCCACGCCCAGCGAGACCGAGCCGTCGTCGGCGAGGGGCCAGTACGGGTTGTGGGCCACCTCCCAGGGATGACCGTCGGGGTCGAGGAAGATGCCTGAGTACCCGCCCCACTCGGTCGGCGCTCCGGCGCGGCCGATGGTGGCGCCGGCCGCCCGGGCCTCGTCGAGGACGGTGTCGACCTCGGCGGGCGAACCGACGTTGTGGGCGAGCGTGATCCCTCCCCACCCGCCGGGGTCGGCGACGGCGCTGTCCTCGGCCAGCAGGTCTCGGCCCCACAATGCGAACACGAGCCCGCCCGCCTGGAAGAACCAGACCTCGCCGTTCGGCGACGTGCCCCGCCAGCCGAGCGCCTCGTAGAAGCCGCGAGCCCGTTCGATGTCGGTCACGCCGAGCGTGACGACCGAGATGCGTTGTTCCATGGGTGGGATCCTCGCTCGGTCAGCGCATGCCGCTGGCCGGGTTGTCGTCGGGCGGGAGTGGGGTGTTGCTCTCGATCACGCGGGCGAGCTTCTCGGCGTCGCAGTCGGGGCAGAGGTACACGGTGGCGACCGACACGATCGACAACTGGGTACCCCGGGCCTTCTCCCACACCGCCTGGGCCGCGGCGCGCACGTCGTCGCGCCCGCACGTCGGGCAGCGGGGCGAGAGGTCGCGGTCCCACGACACCTCGCATGCCGCACACGTGATGTGGATGACGTCGCCGTCCCGCTCACCGGACAGGTGGTCGTCGCTCGCGCAGCCGGGACAGATGAGCTCGTCGTCCACCGGGCCAGCCTGGCAGTTCGGGATCGGTCGACGCTGGGCCGCGGCGGATCGGGCGGGCAGCCCTCAGGAGAGCGGGCAGCAGACCTCGAGCTCCATGCCGTCGGGGTCGCGGAAGAACAGCGACCAGACATCGCCGAGCTGCTGGATCTCGCCGACCTCCTGCGCGCCGGCCGTCGCCATGCGGTCGGCGACGAGCTCCAACGTGGCCTTGTCGGGGACGTGGACGGCGTAGTGGTCGATGGCACCCCGGCCGCCCTGGCGGCGCCGTTCCCCGATCATGGCGTCGGCGTCGACCTCGAAGACGTTCAGGGCGGCGCCGCCACCGAGGTCGACGATCTTCATGTAGGGGTGGTCGTCCTTCGCCTCCATGGTGAACGTGACGACCGCATCGAAGACCGTCTCGTAGAACCCGACGGTGAGGTCCATGTCGGTCGTGAGCGTGGCGACGTGGTTGAACCCGGTGGAGATCGGCATCGCGCGCACGATATCCCCGGGCGCAGACGTCGGATCAGCGGTTCCGGTCCGCCGTCGAGCCCGGTCGTCGGTCGTGCGGGGCGGCGCCGGCCGCTCGCACCGTCGCTGCGGCCGCGATGGCGAGCACGAGGAGCAGGACCGCAGCGCGGGGCAGCTCCGGCCCGCCCGTGGCCGGCAGGGTCGCCGGAATCGCCGTCGACGGAGCCACGTCCGCCGAGGGGGTGGTCGGCGTGAGGGCCTCGGGTGCTGCGGCGGCCGAGGTGGCCGGTCCGATGGCGACGGTCGCCGTGACGGCGGGCCACGTGCCCGGCGCCGCGCCCTGGGCCAGGGCGAACGCCGTGCCCTCGACCGTGTACTGCTGCGCAGGGTTGGCAGGGCCGAGCGAGACGTCGACGGTGAGTCGTCCGTGTTCGTCGGCCGCGACCTCGTTGGCGCGGGTGCCGTCGGCGTCGGTGACCGTGACGGTGTGGCGGGAGCCGGGCTCGTGGTCGGGGCCGGTCGTGACCGTGGCGGCGCCGCTCCCGGTGAGGGTGAAGCCGCCGGGTCCGGCGTCGCGGAGCGCGCTGAACTCGGTGGTCGGACGGTCGAGCGTCACCGTCCAGCCCCACACCGAGTAGGTCGGGTCGATCGAGGTGTGGGCGAACGGGGCGGGCGGCGGCACCGGCGACGCGAAGCGTTCGAGGAGCCGGGGTAGGAAGTCGCGCAGGTCGCGCTGCCAGTAGAACCAGGCGTGGCCGCCAGCGCCGTAGTCGTTCCAGACGTGGGCGATGCCGAGCGCGTCGAGGCGCTGGTGGAGGCTGGTCATCATGTCCCAGCAGGCGGCCTCGATCGGGTCGCCGGTGTCGCCACCGGGACCGCCGGGCAGCCCGTTGCCGGTGTCGAGCTGGAGGAACATGCCGGAGAGGTTCTCGGCGAGGTCCCAGGGGTTGTGGCCGCGCCACCGCACCTCCTGGGTGGGGCGGGGCCCGTAGACGGCGTCGGGGCCGAACGTGCCGCCGAAGGGATTGGACTGGACCAGGATTTGGACCGGGGGCCGATTGGTGTCGACCGCGCCGGAGAAGGCGGCCGCCGCCGTGAACAGGTCGGGATGCCGGGCCGCGTAGTGGAGCGCGCCGTAGCCGCCCATGGACAGGCCGGCGACGGCGCGGCCATCCCGCCGGGCCTCGGTCCGGTAGTGCCCGTCGATCCAGGGCAGGAGTTGGTCGACGTGGTACGTCTCCCACATCGGCGGACCGCCGCTGCCGCCGTTCCACCAGTCGACGTAGCCCCAGCCCGGCCCGCTGTCGGGCATGACGACGATCAGCGGGGCATCGGCGGTGATGGCGGCGGCATCGCCCATCGTGGTCCAGTCGAGGTGGCTGCCGAACCCGCCGTGGAGCAGGTGGAGGACGGGGTAGCGGCGCGTCGGGTCGTCGCCGTACCCACTCGGCAGCAGGACCCGCACCTTCGTCGGCCCGGCCAGCGCCGGCGTCGTGAAGGTCAGCTCCTCGAGCCGTTCGTCGATGTTCACGATCTCGACGAGCGTGAGTTCGTCCGGCGTCAGGTCGCTGTCGGACGTCGCCGGCGACGCGGCGGTCGGGGCGACGAGCCCGATCGACGCCACCGTGAGCGCGACCACCATCCCCAGAAGACGGCGCACCTGTTCCCCTCCCCGATCCTTCGGTGCCGACAACGTAGACGTCGAGGCTGTCTCCCTTCCCCACGGCGACGCGGACTGGTGGTCTGGACAACGGGGCGCCGGCGGGACGTTCAGCATGCCTCGCCGGATCGGCCGCCAGCGCACACTGGCCTGGTGCCTCGAAGGTGCGACGATCGACGCAGCGACGGCGCTCGCCTGGGGGCTCGTCGACCAGGTCGACTGAGGTCGTCCGGAAGAAGCGCCTAGAGGCGCTCGAGGATCGTGACGTTGGCTTGGCCGCCGCCCTCGCACATGGTCTGGAGGCCGAAGCGGCCGCCGGTGCGCTCGAGTTCATGCAGCAGCGTGGTCATCAGTTTGGCGCCCGAGCAGCCCAGCGGGTGCCCCAGGGCGATGGCGCCGCCGTTCACGTTGACCTTCTCGAGCGGCACGTCGTGTTCGCGCATCCAGGCCAGCGGCACGCAGGCGAACGCCTCGTTGCACTCGAAGAGGTCGAAGTCGTCGATCGACATGCCGGTGCGCTCGAGGGCGTAGGCGGTGGCGGCGATGGGTCCGGTCAGCATGTAGATCGGGTCGTCGCCGCGTGCGCTGACGTGGTGGATGCGTGCCTTCGGGGTGAGGCCGTGCTCCTCGACGGCCCGCTCCGAGGCGATCAGCAGCGCAGCAGCGCCGTCGCTGATCTGGCTGGCCACGGCGGCGGTGAGGCGCCCGCCCTCGACCAGCGGTGCCAGCGAGGCCATCTTCTCGAGCGAGGTCTCGCGGCGGGGTCCCTCGTCGTGCCCGACGCCGGCCACCGGCACGACCTCGGCGTCGAAGCGGCCCTCGTCGATGGCCGTGGCGGCCCGCTGGTGGCTGGCCAGGGCAAAGGCCTCCATCTCCTCGCGGGAGATGTCCCACTTCTCGGCGATCATCTCGGCACCGCGGAACTGCGACACCTCCTGGGTGCCGTAGCGGTCGACCCAGCCCGCCGAGCCGGAGAACGGGTCGTCGAAGCCGAGATCGGACGCCAGGGTCATCGCCGAGCTGATCGGGATCTGCGACATCTGCTGCACACCGCCCGCGACCACGAGGTCCTGCACCCCGGCCATCACGCCCATCGCCGCGAACGAGATCGCCTGCTGCCCGGAGCCGCACTGGCGGTCCACCGTCGTCCCCGGGACGGCCTCGGGCATCCCGGCCGCGAGCCAGCTGGTGCGGGCGATGTCGCCGGCCTGCCCGCCGACGGAGTCGACGTTGCCGAACACGACGTCCTCGATCGCCTCGGGGTCGACCCCGGTCCGGTCGAGCAGGGCGGTGATCGAGGCCGCGCCCAGGTCCGCAGGGTGCACGTGGGCGAGGCCACCGCCCCGCTTGCCGGTGGGTGTGCGCACGGCGTCGACGATGTAGGCCGACGAGGCGGGAGACCGGCGCGATGACGAGGACGAACGCGATGACGAGGACGAAGAGGTCATGGCGCCCACGTTACCCACGGCCGCGCGAAACCCCCGGAGCGGCGGGATCGGCGAGGACGTGCAAGGCTCGCGTCAGGGGAACGACCTCCGGAGGGAGTGGGGCATGCAACGGATGTGGCGTGGGCTCGGGCTGAACCTGGGCAAGTACTGGTGGGCCGTGCTCGGCGCGGTCGTCGTGATCACCGCGGTCCTCGCCATCGGCGCAGGCCGCATCGAGTTCGCGACCGGCCAGGACAGCTA
>JBHIXO010000348.1:0-4805 GCA_041984725.1 Acidimicrobiales bacterium
GACGGCGACGACCCCGTCCTCGGCCCCGACCGACAGCACGGGCCCCGACCCGGACGGCGTCGCCGGCGACCCGCCCGAACCGCTGGCCGTGGCCGACCCCGAGGCCCCGCCGGCCGGCTCGGCCCGCATCGTGCTCGGCGCGGTCGTCGACGAGGTGCTCACGGTCGACTCGTGCGTGCTCGACGGTCCGAGCACACCGGACGGGGCCGTGCCGGTGGAGCCGATCGCGGTGACCGCGAGCGCCGGCACCGGCGCGGAGCGGATCGCCCTCGACCTGCGCCGCTTCGTGCAGGACGCCGAGGCCCGCACGATCACCGACACCGTCGGCGTGGCGATCGGCCCCGCCGACGCCCCCACCTCGATCTGGCAGGCCCAGCGCTTCGAGGTCGACGGACTCGTCACCGACGCCCGCGACCCCGCCGCCGACGCCCCCCTCGTCGCCGTGCGGTCGGGCTCGGTCGAGGTCCGCGGCGTCTTCGCCCCGCCCGGCAACTTCGCCGGCGACGGCGGCCTGCTCGAGGGCGTCGTGCTCGTCACCTGCGACTGAGGTCGACACCGAGGCGATCACACCCGGCCCTTCCTCCGACACGACCGCTCGTTGCGTGCCGTCTCTTCGTCGTCCCGGACCGGGACCTCGACGCTGGGTCACACGAGATCAGCAAATCGCGGTGCGCCTTCCTCGAGGGGCACCCTGGCCGCATTCGCTGCGTAGCTGATGGCGTGGTACCAGCCAGCGAGCATGAACAGATCCAGACGCTGGGCGGCATCGAGAACGGAGGCGAGGCCGGCGGCGGTGGCCTCGCTGAGGTCCGACTGGTCGTGGAGTTCGTCGACCGCGCGGAGCAGCACCGCTTCGTCGTCGGGCCAGCACCGGTCGTCTGGCCCGCCATGTGTGATCGACCGGAGTTGGTCGCCGGTCAGCCCGATTCGGTCCGAGAAGAACGCGACGTGGACGCCCCACTCGTGCTCACAGCCGCAGCGTGCCGTGACCCGGTCGATGACGAGTTCTCGTTGGCGCATCGTGAGCGACAGCTGCCTGGACAGTTCGTAACGTCCCCAGGACCCCATCGCGGCAGCCATCGGCAGGTTGCGCGCAAAGGTCCGGAAGAGGGCAATCGGCGGCACCCCCGGCGGCATCATCGACCGGAGTTGCTCAGCGACAGCTGGCTCGTACGGGGGTTGGAGGGGCTCGATCTCGTGGTCGGACATGGGTGTCTCCTGTCGGACTATGTTTCGAACTTCGAAACCGAGGTCTACCGTTTCGAATATCGAAACGTCAAGGGAGATGCCATTGCCTCGCAAACGTGTGCCGGTACCGGGCCGAGAGGTTCGAGGCTCATCCACGGGTCGGCCCGTGATGGCTGCGCTCGACTTGTTCGGCCGGCGGTGGTCCCTGCGGATCCTGTGGGAGCTGCGCTCAGGTCCGGTTGGAGCCCGCCAGCTCCTCGATCGCTGCGGCGGCCTCTCCTCGAGCGTCCTGTACGACCGCCTGCGAGACCTGGGTGATGCAGGCCTGATCGGCAAGCACGAGCGCGGTGACTACCAGCTCACCGAGCTCGGTCGGGACCTCGGCGAAGCCATCGCGCCCCTCGACGACTGGGCTCGACGATGGGCCGCAGAGCAGGGAAGGTAGCCCGGGACGACGTCACCGGCCGCCGGGTCGATGCGGTTCCACCGGCGGGCTTGCGGCCCGCCCTGCGCACACCTCCATCCGGCACAGGTGTCCCGACGGCGACGTGTGGGCCGTGGGCGAACTGCAGCTCCTGCCTCGTCCACGCGTCGGACCCCGAGGCGGTCGTGTGGACGGCACACGCACCGGCGTGCCCATCTCGTCCACACGTCGGCGGGGAGGACCCGGATCCCCGCAGGCCCGACGACCTCGACCCGGTGGACGGCCGCACGATCTTGTGCCAGGGTGACGAGCACTAATCGTCGAGGGGGAGCCGCATGCAGACCGTCCGAACGCCCGACGACCGGTTCGAGGGGCTCCCCGACTTCCCGTTCGCCCCGCACTACGCCGACGTCCCGGCCGACACCGCCGAGGGCACGCTGCGGGTCCACTTCCTCGACGAGGGGCCGGCCGACGCCGCACCCGTGCTGCTGATGCACGGCGAGCCGTCGTGGTCGTTCCTGTACCGGCACATGATCCCGGTGCTGGTCGAGGCCGGTCACCGGGTCGTGGCCCCGGACCTCGTCGGCTTCGGGCGCAGCGACAAGCCCACCGAGCAGGCCGACTACACCTACGCCCGCCACGTCGCGTGGATGCGAGCGCTCCTGTTCGACCACCTCGACCTGCAGGACGTCACGTTCTTCGGCCAGGACTGGGGCGGGCTGGTGGGTCTGCGCCTCGTCGCCGACAGCCCCGACCGCTACGCCCGGGTCTGCGTCGGCAACACGGGCCTGCCGACCGGCGACGCCACGCCGAGCGACGCGTTCCTCGCCTGGCAGCGCTTCTCCCAGACCACCGACGAGTTCCCCGTCGGCGCGATCATCGACGGCGGCACGACAACGGCACTCGCCCCCGAGGTCGTCGCGGCCTACGACGCGCCGTTCCCCGACGACTCGTACAAGGCGGGCGCCCGCATCTTCCCGACCCTGGTGCCGACCTCGCCCGACGACCCGGCCGCCGCCGACAACCGGGCGGCGTGGCAGGTGCTCGAGGCCTTCGACCGGCCCTTCCTGTGCGCGTTCAGCGACCAGGACCCGGTGACCGGCGGCGGTGAGCGGACCTTCCTCGGGCGGGTCGCGGGCGCCGAGGGCCAGCCGCACGTCACCATCGAGGGCGGCGGCCACTTCCTCCAGGAGGACCGGGGACCCGAGCTGGCGCGGGTGCTCGTCGACTTCATCGCCGCCACCCCGTGACCGACTGGCGTGCGCTCACCGCCGACGCCGCGCTCGCGTCCCACCGGCTGATCGGCTGGATCTTCTGGGATCCGGGCGGGATCGAGCGCTACGCCGCGCTCGGCGTCCCCGACGGCACCGGCTACTACATCGCCACCCGGGCCGCACCGCTCGCGCCGGCCGGCGACGAGGCCGTGATCGCGGCGTTCGGGTCCATCCATCCCGACTTCATCCGCGTCTGCCTCGACCTGTGCCGGCGCCACACGACCTTCGCCGCCACGACGGCCGCCCGCGACGAGGCCGTCGTCGCGGGCCTGCGCACGTACGTGCCCGAGATCGGCGACCGCCTCGCCGCCCTCGCCGAACCCCTGTGGTCGGCCGCCGACTCGTTGCCGCTCGACGGCCGACCCTTCTTCGCCAGCCACCTACCCCACCGCCGCTCCGACGACCCGCTGCTGTCGGCGTGGTTGGCCGTCAACGCCATCCGCGAGTGGCGGGGCGACACGCACTGGGCCATCCACAACGCCGACGGGCTCGACGGCACGACCGCGATGCTCCTCGACGCCGCCTGGCGTGGCCACGACGACGACTGGCTGCCCCGCTCGCGCGGCGCCGACGACGCCGCCCTGGCCGCCGGCCTCGACCGGCTCGCCGCCCGCGGGCTCGCGACCGACGGCCGCGTCGACGCCGCCGGGGTCGCCCACCGCCAGGCGCTCGAGGACCGCCTCGACGACCGCTGCGCCCCGGGGTGGCAGGCCCTCGGCGCCGAGCGGACCCGCGAACTCGTCGACCTCGTCGCCGGGGTCGCCGACGTACTGCTCGACCGCATCGACCGCACCGCCGGTCCCCGCTGGATGCCCGCCGCCCGCGACCGTCCCGAGAACAGGCCCACCCGACCCGACACGAGCCCCACCCGACCAGACACGAGGAACGAACCATGACCGGACCCGGCTACGGCACCCCCGACCTGGAGCTGCTCCAGCGCTTCGCCCGGACCGCCCCCGAGGACGACGGCCCCGTGTGGATGGTCAACCTCATGGCGTACAAGGCCAAGGCGGTCTACGACGGGGTCGAGTCCGACGACGTCACCGGTCGCGAGGCCGACGAGCGGTACGCGCCGCTCGACGTGCTCGCCGACATCGGCGCCGAGGTCGTGTTCGTCGGCGACGTCGTCGACCAGTTCCTCGGCGACGAGCCCAGGTGGGACCGCGTCGGCGTCGTCAAGTACCCGTCGCGGCGGGCGTTCGTCGAGATGCAGGGACGCACCGACTTCCAGGAGCGCCACGTGCACAAGGTCGCCGGGATGGAGCAGACGATCGTGTCGGCGTGCGTGCCCATGCCCAACCCGATGGACGCGCCCGGCGCCGCCACGCCCCGCGACTGGGCCGACGTCCCGCACCCGCCGTCCGACGACGACGGCCCGGCGATGGTCCTGCACTTCATCCAGTTCCACGACCGCGGCGACGCGGCCGACGGGTCGGACACGCCCGACGACATGGCCGCCTACTCCGACCACGCCGCCGGCGTCGCCGTGGAACAGGGCATCCGCATCGCCGGCTGGTTCGGCGTCGAGGGCACGGTCGTCGGCGACGGCCGGCGTTGGGACCAGGCCCGCTTCAACCTGTTCCCGTCCCGCGAGGCGTTCCTCGCCGTCGTGTTCGACCCCGCCCGCCTCGAGGCCCAGCGCAACCACCGCGAGGTCGCGATCAGCGACACCTACACCCTGGTCGTGCGACCGCTGATCGACCGCCTCGCCGACTCGGTCAGCTGATCGGCGAGGTGCCGAGCAGCACGGCCACCGAGATCGGGAACCAGATCGCCGCGGCGGCGACCGTCCGCCGACCCCGGGGCGCCACGAGGGCGGCCATCGCACACGCGGCGGGCAGGGCGATCACGTAGAAGACCGGCGCCACCACGACCACGATCGCCGCGACCACCGTCGCCGTCAGGGCGAGCAGTTCGAC
>JBHIXO010000349.1:0-4768 GCA_041984725.1 Acidimicrobiales bacterium
CGGCAGACGGTGTCGTGGTGCCGGTCTCGCTCGTGGTGCTCCCCGACGTCGACGAACGGGGCCGCACCAACGGCTTCACGCTCTTCGCCCGCGACATCTCCGAGCAGCGCAGCTACGAGGCCGAGCTGACGCGCCGCGCCCTGTTCGACGAGTTGACCGGCCTCGCCAACCGGGCGCTGCTGCAGGAGCGTTTGCACGCCGCCGTCGCCCGGTCGCGCCGCAGTCCGAACCGGGCGGTCCTGCTCCTCCTCGACCTCGACCGCTTCAAGGTCGTCAACGACACGATGGGCCACCCGGCCGGCGACGAACTCCTGCGCAGGGTCGGCGCCCGGCTGTCGGCGGGCATCCGCGAGGAGGACACGCTCGCCCGGCTCGGCGGCGACGAGTTCACGATCATCGCGGAGGACCTCGCCGGGCTCACCGGGGTGGTCACGCACGCCCAGGCGGTGCTCGCCTGCTTCGAGGAGCCGTTCGAGCTCGCCGGCGGCCGCGTGGTCGTGCGGGCGAGCCTCGGCGTGGTCACGATCGACCCCGCCCACTCCCCCGACGAACTGCTCCGGCGGGCCGACCTGGCGATGTACCGCGCCAAGGGTCGCGGCGGCAACGGGCTGGCGGTCTACGACGCCTCGATGACCGAGCTCGCCGACCGGCGGCTGCGGATCGAGGCCGGCCTGCGGTCACTGCTCGCCGCCCCCGACGCGCCCCTCCACTACCAACCGGTGTTCGACCTCGCGTCGGGGACGCCGGTCTTCGCCGAGGCCCTGCTGCGTGCCGACGTCGCCGAGCTCGGCCCGGTGCCGCCGCCCGAGATCGTCGCCGTCGCGCAGGAGACGGGGCTGGTCGATGCGCTCGGGGCGCACGTCCTCGCCACCGCGTGCCGGGCGGCGACGGCGTGGCCCGCGTCCACGTCGGTCTCGGTCAACGTGTGCCCGACGCAGTTGCGCGACAACGCCTTCCCGGCGATGGTCGAGCGGGTGCTCGACGCCAGCGGGCTGGAACCCGAGCGGCTCGTGCTCGAGCTCACCGAGGAGGCGTTCCACGACGACCCGGTCCGCGCCGCCGACGTGCTCCGCCGCTGCCGGCGGACGGGCGTCCGCGTCGCGCTCGACGACTTCGGCCGGGGCTTCTCGTCGCTGTCGACGCTGCGCACGCTCCCGATCGACGTGCTCAAGCTCGATCACGCGCTCCTCGCCGGGGTCGGCGAGGTGCGCGAGGCCGACGCGATCGTGCGGGCCGTGCTCACCGTCGCCGAGGCGCTCGGCCTCGTCGTCGTCGCCGAGGGGATCGAGCACGCCGACCAACTCGACCGCTGCCGGGCGCTGGGCTGCGAGCTCGGCCAGGGCTACGCGCTGGCCCGCCCGATGCCGACCGCCGACGTCGTGGTCCGCCTGGCGCCGGCCCGGCACTGAGTCACGCCGGCGGGAGCTCCTGGCCCAGCTCGGCGGCCGGGGCGAAGAGGTCGCCCAGCTCGGCGACGCGGGTCAACACGTCGGCGGCCTCGAAGCTCAACGTCGTGCCGTCGGCGCAGTCGCTGACCTCGTCCCACGTGATCGGCGTCGAGACGGTGGGGCGGGGCCGGGCCCGCAGCGAGTAGGCGGCGACGGTCGTCTTGTGGCGGCTGTTCTGGCTCCAGTCGATGAAGACCTTGCCGGTGCGCAGCGACTTGGTCATCGTCGAGGTGACCTCGTCGGGCCGGTGCTTCTCGAGGACCTGCGCCACGGCGCGCGCGAACGCACTCGCGTGCTCGTGGGTCGTGGCCGGGTTGTTCAGCGGCACGTACAGCTGCATGCCCTTCGAGCCCGAGGTCTTGGCGACGCACTCCAGGCCGACGCCGGCGAGGACGTCTCGGACGGCGAGCCCGATGCGGGCGCACTCGACGATCGTCGCCGGCGGCCCCGGGTCGAGGTCGAAGACGCACAGCTGCGGCGCCTCGATGTCGCGTCCCAGCGCCATCGGCGCGTGGATCTCGAGCGCCGCCATGTTCGCCGCCCATGCCATCGCCGGCAGCGTGTCGAGGTTGCAGTAGCCGATCGCGCCCCCGCGATCGCCCGGACCGTCGATGGTGGTGACGAACTCGGGACGGTGGGACGGGCAGCGCTTCTCGAAGAAGGACTGGCCCTCGACGCCGTCCGGGTAGCGCTTGAAGGTGACGCCGCGCCCGGCGACGTGCCGGAGCATGGTCGGCGCGACCCGGACGTAGTAGTCGATGACCTCGGCCTTGGTGAACGAGGCCTCCGGATAGAGGACCTTGTCGAGGTTGCGGAGCCGGAGGCGCCGGCCCTCGAGCTCGACGATGGTGTCGGCCACCGCGAGCTAGGCGGACTTCGCCGCGGTCTCCTCGGCGTCGCCGGCACCGTCGGTGTCGGCGCCGGACTCGCCGGCGATCTCGTCGCTCGACACGGTGCCCGGTGACCCGGCCGTCGGGTGGCGGCCACGGGCCTCCTTGGCGGCGGCCACCGACGCCTCGAGGGCGGCCATGAGGTCGACGACCTTCTCCTCCTGGGGCTCGGGCGTGGCGACGACGTCCTCCTCGCCCGCCGCCTTGCGCTCGATCAGCTCGAGCACCCGCTCGCGGTAGGTGTCCTGGTACTTGGCGGGGTCGAAGGTGTCGCTCAACGACTCGATGAGCTGCTCGGCCATCGCCCGCTCCTTGTCCGACACCTCGACGTCGGCGAGGTCGGCGAGCTCGGGGATCGTGGCGGGGTCGTTGACCTCGTCGGCGTAGACCATCGTCGACATGACGAGCTTGCCGTCGACCGGCCGCACGGCGCAGAGGTACTGCTTGGTCCGCATGACGACCCGGGCGATACCGACCTTGCCCGCGTCCTCCATCGCTTCGACCAGCAGCTTGTAGGGCTTGGTCGTCGCCTTGTCGGGGGCGAGCAGGTACGCCGAGTCGTAGTAGACGGGGTCGATGTCGGCGAGGTCGACGAACTCCTCGATGTCGATCGTGCGCGACGCCTTGGGGTCGAGCTGGGCCAGCTCGTCGTCGGTGACGGTGACGTAGTCGCCCGACGGCAGCTCGTAGCCCTTGACAATGTCGTCGTTGTCGACCTCGTCGCCCGTCTCGGCCGCGACCTTCTTGTACTTGATGCGCGACCCGCTCCCCTTGTCGAGCTGGTTGAACCGGACGCTCTTGCGACTGACGGCCGTGTACAGCTTCACGGGGATGTTGACGAGCCCGAAGCTGATCGAGCCGCTCCACATGGCACGGGGCATGCCGTCAGTACACCGCATGCACGCCGAATTCGCTACTGGGCGGGTGCCTGTCGAGCCGCGGCGCTGCATCGGGGCATCCGTGGGACAGCTTGCCGATCGGTACCTTGCCCCTGTGCCGACCGGCCCCGCACACGCGCATGCGCCCCATCCCGGGCAGGTCCTCGTCGACTGGCTCCGGGACCGGTTCGGCCCCGATGTCGAGCTCGACTTGCCAGCCGAGACCGCTGGTCACGGATTCGACAGCGAGATCCATTTCATCGCACTCGCTGGTTCCCACGTGCCCGAGTCCTGGCGCCGGCCGCTCGTCCTGCGCATCAAGCCGGACGTGGACCGCCTCGACGTGGCGCGTCGGGAGATGGCCGTCCAGAACTGGTGCGCGGATGCCGGCCTGCCGGTGCCCCGGATGCTCGAGGTTCTCCGACCCGGCGACCCCTTCGACCGACCGTCCCAGGTGATGGAGCGAGCCCCGGGCACCGTGCTGTTGGAGGTCCTGCTGTCGTCGCCGTGGCGGTTCCGTTCACTGATGGGCGAGTTGGCCCGGCTCCACGCACGGGTGCACCGCGTCGACGCCGACAGGTTCCCGTCCGAGGACGACCTGCTCGACCGACGACTGGCCCTCACCAGAGCCACCGCTGAGCGCCTCGACCACGATCCCCTCCGACGTGGGCTCGCCGACGTGGAGGCCATCGCCCCGAGGCTGCGCGGTGGTCCGCGCCACGTCTGCCACGGCGACTTCCACCCGCTCAACGTGATCGTCGGCCCCGACGGCCTTCAGCTCGTCGACTGGACCGACGCCGGCGTCGGTGACCGTCACGGCGATGTCGCCCGCACGCTCCTCCTGTTCCGCGTCGCCTGGCTGGCTGCGGGCAGCCGCGCCGAACGGCTCGCTCTCCGGGTCGCGGGGCCCGTGCTCGGACGGGCCTACCGGCGCGCCTACTCCCGACAGCTCGACCTCGACGAGGAGCGCCTGGCGATGTGGACACCAGTTCACCTGCTCCACGGCTGGAGTCAGGCTGTCGGCGCGCAGGGTGGCGATGCGCGGATCCCGGCGTCGCTCGCGGACACGCTCGCCTCCCGGTTTCAGGTGGCGATGGCCGCAGTCAGGTGATCCGACGCAGGCGGAAGTCCGGCGAGTGGGAGCCCCTCAGGCCAGCACGGCCCGGGCGACGAGGTCCGTACCGAACGCGGTGAGGATGGCGAGGTAGAGCAGCCCGGTGGCGGCCATCACCGCCGAGTAGTAGCGCTCGCGCAGTGCTGCCCGGGTCACGAAGACGAGCACGATGGTCGCGGCCGCGCAGGCCAGCCAGAACCAGCCGAGGATGCCGCCGTAGCCGTCGTCGATCGAACCGGCGAGCACCGACACCATGCCGGTCGGCAGCAGCATCGCGATCACCTCGACGGGCCACAGCCACCCGGTCCAGCGCACCAACTCGAGCAGCGGGCCGCGGGCGAGGCCCGGCTGCACCAGGTACCAGTGGCCCAGGAGCATCGCGTCGGTGACCGCGCCGAGGAACAACGCGCCGGACAACACCCGGATCAGCGACACGAC